>CAZPFP010000014.1:0-15689 GCA_964585895.1 uncultured Gammaproteobacteria bacterium | reverse complement strand
GCGGAATATGTCTATACGGGGACATGGCGGAATTCAATTTTTTGACCTTCAAGACGAATCAGCCAAGATTCAATTAGTTTTCAAAAAAGAAAAACTCTCAACTCTTAATTCCAAACTCCTCCCCCTTTTAGATATTGGTGATTTTATTGATGTCCAAGGAAAAGTTTTTAAAACTGATGCGGGTGAGATTTCGGTTTTGATTGAGGATTTTCATCTGTTGACCAAGTCTCTTCGTCCCTTACCTTCAAAGTGGTATGGACTGAAAGATGTTGAAGAAAGATACCGCAAGCGCTACTTGGATTTGATTATGAATCCTCAGGTCAAAAAGGTTTTCAAGATGCGTTCTAAAATAGTTGAGGCTCATCGTGAATTTTTGACCAAGCAGGGTTATTATGAAGTGGAAACGCCTATTCTTCATCCGGTTTATGGCGGTGCTTTAGCCCGTCCCTTTAAAACCTATCATAACGCCTTAGGAATTCCTCTTTACCTGCGAATTTCAACTGAACTTTATTTAAAAAAATTGATTGTCGGTGGTTTTGAAAAAGTCTTTGAGATTAACAAAGTTTTTAGAAACGAAGGCATTGACCGTCAACATAATCCAGAATTTACCATTCTGGAGACCATGGAAGCTTACATTGACTATCAAGAGAATATGAAGCTGGTTGAAGAAATGACCGAGGATGTAGTTAAAAAAGTGACCGGCGGGACAAAAATCAATTTTCAAGGACAGGAAATAGATTTCAAAGTTCCTTGGAAAAGACTGACGATGGTAGAAGCCGTCAAAGAAATGACAAAGATTGACTTTACCAAAGTTAAATCTCTTAAAGAAGCCCAAAAAATTGCTCAAGATTTAGGGGTGGAATTGGACAGATATTTATCCAGCTCGATTGGCTTAATTTTGGCGGCTGTTTTTGAAGAAAAATGTGAAGAAACCTTAATTCAACCAACCTTTCTTTACAATTTTCCAGTGGAGACTTCACCTTTGGCAAAAAAATGTCCTGATAACCCCCGGTTTGTAGAAAGATTTGAGCATTATGTGGCCGGGATGGAGTGTTCTAATAATTACAGTGAGTTGAATGACCCAATCGAATTAGCGGAGCGCTTTCAAGACGAAAGAAAAAAAGAAAAATTGGGTAGTGAAGAAGCCCATCAAAGAGACAATGATTTTCTTGAAGCGATGGAATACGGTATGCCGCCTACTTCCGGGATTGGTCCAGGAGTGGATCGATTAGTGATGTTTTTAACTGATTCGTCTTCAATTAGAGACGTCATTCTCTTTCCGACCATGCGACCGGAGAAAGGTTATCAAGATAATGGCATTCGGGGAGATAAGGAGACTAAATTAAAATAAGAATCTTAACTATGTTAAAAACCTTGTTTTTCGCAAGCTCAAAATGACCAGAGAGGAAGCCTTAGAACTTCTCCACCAAAATATGGAGAACCAAAACCTGCGACGCCACTGTTATTCAGTGGAAGCAGTCATGCGGGCTTTGGCAAAAAAATTAGGCGGTGACGAAGAAAAATGGGGTGTTGTCGGTTTACTCCATGACGGTGATTATGAGAAAACTAAAGAGCAGCCTGAAAAACACACCCTTTTGATGCACCAATGGCTCAAGGACAAAGGAGAAACAAATGAGGAAATCTTAAACGCCATTCTAAGCCACAATTATGTTCACACCAACAAAAATAAACCGGCCACAAAAATGGAGTGGTCCCTTTATTGTTGTGATGAATTAACCGGCTTAATTGTTGCTACCGCCCTAATGATGCCGGATAAAAAACTAGCCACGGTAAAAGTTAAGTCGGTTTTGAAAAAGATGAAAGAAAAAAGTTTCGCCGCTGCCGTTGATCGGGAGCAAATAAAAATGTGTGAAGAAAAATTAAACATTCCCTTAGAAGAATTTGTTAAAATTGCCTTAGAAGCAATGCAAGGGATTAGTGGAGAGTTAGGGTTATAAAATGGTAGATATTAACTTCATTAAGGAAAATCCAGAAGAAGTCAAAGAAGGGATTAAGAAAAAGGGTTATGATTCCAAGATAATTGACCGGGTTTTAAAAGTTGACGAAACTCGAAGGCAGTTGATTGCCGAAGTGGAAAAATGGCGCCAAGCAAGGAATAAATTGAAGAAAGGGGAGGCGAAAAAAGGTAAGGGAATCAAAGAAATGCTGCGGCGGTTAGAACCTGACCTCCGAGCGGTTGAAGAACAATTTAATAATCTTCTTTTAGAAATTCCCAATCTTCCGGCTGATGATGTTCCCGAAGGCAAAAATGAGTCAGAAAATATAGAAGTCAAGAAATGGGGAAAGCCGAAAAAATTCGGTTTCAAAACACGAGATTATCAGGAGTTGGGCGAACTTCTAGATGTTATCGATATTAAAAGAGCAGCAAAAGTTTCAGGAACCCGTTTTGGCTACCTTAAAAATGAAGCAGTCCAATTAGAATTTGCCTTAGTTCAGTTCGCTTTGGAAATTTTAATTAAAGAAGGTTTTATTCCGGTTATTCCACCAATTATGGTTAAAGACCAAATGATGAAGGGCATGGGTTATTTAGAACATGGTGGAGAAAACCAGGCTTATCATCTTGATAAAGATGGACTTTATCTAGTGGGTACCGCCGAACAAGCCCTTGGCCCAATGCATGCCAATGATGTTCTTGGTGCCAAAGATTTACCTCTTCGTTATGTTGGGTTTTCCACTTGCCTTAGAAGAGAAGCCGGCACCTACGGTAAAGACACCAAAGGTATTTTCCGGGTTCACCAGTTTGACAAAATGGAAATGTTTTGTTTTGTCAAACCCCAAGAGTCCGATAAAGAGCACGATTATCTCTTATCTTTAGAAGAAAAATTAGTTAAAGCTCTGGAAATTCCTTACCAAATTACCCAAATGTGTGCTGGTGATTTGGGTCATCCGGTGGCCAGGAAATATGACCTTAACTGCTGGTTTCCGGCAGAAAAAAGATATCGAGAAACACATTCAGTTTCCACCACCACCGATTACCAAGCGAGAAGGTTAAATATCAAATATCGAGAAAAAGGAAAAACAGATTTTGTCCACACTCTTAACGGCACCGCCTTTGCCATTGGCAGGATGATTTTAGCCATCCTGGAAAATTTTCAACAAAAAGACGGCTCGGTTTTAGTGCCCAAAGTGCTCCAAAAATATACCGGCTTTAAAAAGATAACTCCCAAAAAGAAATAAACTACTGAGGGTTGATAACCCTCAGTATCTCCAATATTATATATGTAAATAATATTGGAGCGAGTTTGTTTTTCGTTTAATTCATTTGTGGATTGAAAATCCACTTTTCTTAATCTCAAAATGAGAAAGTTACCATTGCCCAAACTCCAGGAAAGTCGACTGGGGCAAGTTTGGTTTGTCTTTTCTCAAGTGGTGAAACTTTCTTGGCAGGTCAGCCCTAAACTTCTAGTTTTAACTATTGTCACTAACACCATTGTTGGGATTTTAACTTATCCAACTTTAAGACTAGAAAAAGCTTTTATTGATGGTTTAATCCAAAATATTGGCAATGATTTTTGGGGAACAGCAGGCAAGATGGTTATGATGATTTTGTTTTTAAGATTTGCGGTGGGAATTAGTCAAGACATTTTTTCCAGAACTGGAGATTTTCTCCGGCGGATGATGTCAAGAATTTTGTCGGTTTATTTACTTTCTCTAATTGCCAAAAAACATGTTGAACTTGATGTTAGTTTAATTGATGATCCGGAAATTCAGGACAAGATGTCAAAAATAAGACGAGAAAGTTCAATGCGTGCTTGGGGAATGATTTGGCCCATTGCCAGTACCCCAATGGTTTTAGCTGGGCTCCTTTCAACCGTGGTTATCATTTTTTCTTTTAATCCTCTCGTGACTTTGGTAATTCTTTTTCTCTCTATTCCTGCTTTTTGGATTGATGCCAAATTTGTTAGAGAGGATTATCATTTTGAGAATAAAATGACGCCTCTTTACCGCATTTCTAGTTGGCTTGAACATTATCTTTTAACACCTCGAAATATTCTTGAAATTAAACTATTGAGGCTTTCCAAACCTTTTTCTAAAAGAATGATGGAAATTTTTAATCAAATCTTTTCCGGCAGACTTAACCTTGAAAAAAGGAAAACTTTTTGGAAGGTGATTGCCTCAATTCCTCAAAATATTTTCCTTTTGATTTTTGGAATTTATGTTGCCTTTTTTGTTTTTGCTAAAAGATTGACCGTTGGTTCAGCAGAAATGATTCTTCGAGCCATCGATTCTTACAGAAAGAATCTTACTGGTTTAGTAAAAAATTTCTTTGAACTTTATGAAAACTATTTGTATGTTAGTGACTTGGTGTGGCTGCTTTCCCTTGAGCCAGAGTTGGTGGTTAATAAAAAAGGAAAAAAATTGGCTAAAAAACTTAACCAGGGCATTGAGTTTAAAAATGTTTGGTTCCGTTACACCGAAAAAAGCCCTTGGATATTAAAAGATATTGATTTGAAAATTAATCCTCAAGAAAATGTGGCTATTGTGGGAGAAAATGGAGCAGGCAAGACAACTTTAGTTAAACTTCTTTGTCGATTTTATGATCCTCAGAAAGGAAAGATTTTACTAAACGGAACTGATCTTAAGGAATATTCTATTGAAGATTTTTGGAAAAACTTGTCCGTTCTTTTCCAAGATTTTGAAGTTTATCCTTTTACGGCCAAAGAAAGCATTGCCTATGGGGATATCAGTAAAATGAACCAGGAAGGTCTGATTAAAAAAGCGGCCCAAAGGGCCAAGATTGATGATTTTATTGAATCTCTTAAATTGAAGTATCAAAATCCTTTGAGCCCTCAGTTTGAAAAAGGTATTCGGCCATCAATGGGCCAATGGCAAAGAATTGGCTTAGCCAGAATTTTCTTGAAAGACGCCCAAATCATTATTCTTGACGAACCCACTTCTCACGTTGATCCCAAAGCCGAAGAAGAGATTTTCAAAGAGATTATAAGTTATTCAAAAAAGAAAATGCTTTTCTTGATTTCTCATCGATTTTCCACGGTCAGAAAAGCAGACAGAATTTATGTGGTCGACAGCGGCAGAATCATTGAGGAAGGGAGTCACGAAAAACTAATGAAGCAAAAAGGGAAATATGCTCAACTTTTTGAACTCCAAGCAGAAGGTTATCGCTAAACTATGAACTTCTTGCCTTTCCCAAGAACAATTTATAAATCTATGTCAAAAATCAGTGGCGAAATTGTAGTCAAAGAGCAATTTGGCAGATACACCCTTCATGTTCAGAATTTGATTCAATCAGGAGGAATAATTAAAGGGATTTGGAAAAAGCCATTGAAAAAAGTAACGAAAGCAGAACGAATTTTAGTGTTTGGTTTGGGTGGAGGAACAGCGGTTCAATTAATAAAATCACGATTTCCTAAAGCAAAAATAATTGGCATCGAGATTGATGAAGAAATTATTAAGATTGGCAAAAAATATTTTGGGTTAGATAAAGTTGAAGGCTTGAAAATAGTTGACGGGGATGCGATTAAGTGGGTAAGAAATTATCAAGGTGATAAATTTGATTTAATTTTAGTGGATTTGTATCTTGGCAGTGAATTTCCCGAAGAAGCGATGGGTGATGAATTTTTGAAAAAACTTAAAAAACTTCTTCTAAAAGATGGGGTGGTTATTTTTAATTGGTTGAAGAATAAGAGTGAAAGAAGGTTGTTTGAAAAATTGGAAAGAAATTTTGCTCAAGTCGAAAAAATGAACACGGCTACTAATTTATTTTTCTTTTGTCATTAGACAATAAATCCCTTTTGTTTCCGGAGCCACCTTAACCATTTGTAAAGACGATTTTCGTACTCCTTTTCTTCCTCAGGTGAAAATTCGACTCTTTCAATCATTCTCTGAGGAGAAGTCTCTTTACCATAGATAATAAAGCCTTCGACTGGAGTTTTTGGGGGAACAGCGGCTTCGATTGAAATAACTCCTCCCGTTTTTCTTTTTTGAAGGGTTTGGTAAGAAACTCGAGATAGTCCCCTTAGGTTAAGCCAGAGTTGAACCCTGTCGACCAGATGCTCCTGGGTTTGAGAAAGAGGTTGTTTCTTAACCTTAAGATCGTAGGTTTGCCAGTGGGCAAATTGTAAACGGCTTGTTTGGATATCAGGAGTGGCCGTAGCAACAACTAAATCTGGTCTGCCGTTAATTTGGGCTCTTATAACTTCTCCTCCTCGTTCATTGTAGAAACGTTGAATCAAAGAAGGTTCTGAAAAAATTCCTCTTCCATAAACCCTAACTCTTGAGAGATGGCCTGTAAATATTTCGACTAAATGTTCCAAGGAAGTAATGCTTGCCTGATTTAAACTATCCCATTCTTTCATCCATTTTTCATCATATCTTTCCGCCGCAGATGTCATTACTTCTGGACTTTCATCAAAAAGATAATCATCATGATTTTCTTGGAGGAGCAAAAAATGCCTAACTCTTTCAAAAAGAAAGGTAAGCTTGGCTCTTCTTGCTTCCTCCTCTTCGTTTTTACTGAGCCAAAAATTTCTGCCTTCTCTGAAAAGAAATTCACTTGTTGATTGAAGTTGAAGTTTTCTTAAAGAAGGAAATTGATGAGGAAGGTGGTCTTGAACTGCTTCTTGAATTTGTTCTTCTGGTGATTTTTTTCCAGACAATGAGTGTTTATCTAAAAAAAGCAAAAGAGCAAAAGCAGTATGGACTGCTTTTGCGTTGAGCGCCTTGGGTTTGTAAACCCTGGGAATATTCTCTTTTTCTCTTTTTTCTTGGACGAGTAAAAAACCAGGATTATCAACAACAATCACCCTGGCCAAATCAGTAAGGGAGACTTTGATGAATTTTGGTTGATGTTTAACCTCGAATCCCTCAAGGCTGGCTTGACGATAATCTTTTACTTCTGTTTCCAACATCAGGCGCTATTATACTACGCTTCTCGGCTTGTATAAACTTTCCGATTATAGCACCAAGTTAGAAGAAGAGTAGAAGCTGTGATAAAATTAAACAGTTATGATTAAGTTTCTGGACCGTTTTCTTGATTCCAATGAGAAGCAGCTGAGAAAGTTGCAGCCGATGGTGGAGAAAATCAATTCCCTTGAGCCGAAAATGAAAAAGCTTAAGGATGACGAGCTTTCGTCCCTAACGGCGGCTTTTAAGGAGCGAATAGCGGAAGGTGAGACTCTTGATGATTTGTTACCCGAAGCATTTGCTTTGGCTCGGGAAGCGATTCGGCGAAAGGTGGGCGAGCGAGCCTTTGATGTTCAGTTAACAGCGGCGATTACTCTTCATCAGGGCAGAATTGCCGAGCAGAGAACCGGAGAGGGAAAGACTTTGTCGGCGGCCATCGTTGCTTATCTTAATGGTTTATCAGGCAAAGGTGTTCATATTGTGACCGTTAATGATTATCTTGCCCGCCGAGACACTGGTTGGTATGGTCAGGCGCTTCAATTTGCCGGGCTTTCCTTGGCTTGTATTATTCATGAACAAGCTTTTCTTTTAGACCCGGAATACATAGAAAAGCAACAGGAAGATGAGAGATTAAAACACCTCAGGCCAATTAGCCGTCAGGAAGCTTATAAGGCTGATATTACCTATGGAACCAATAACGAGTTTGGTTTTGACTATCTGCGGGATAATATGGCTTTGCGCTTTGAAGACCAAGTCCAGCGCGGTCATCACTTTGCTATTGTTGACGAAGTTGACTCAATTTTAATTGATGAAGCCCGAACCCCTTTGATTATTTCTGCTCCGGATGCTGAACCTACCCAAAAATATTACGAATTTGCTGAATTAATAAATAATTTGTCGGCGGATACTGATTATGTGATGGATGAGAAATCAAAGACCGCTAATTTAACGGAACATGGGATTAAAAAGATTGAGAAGCGGTTAGGGATTGACAATCTTTATGAAAAAGATTTTGACACTATTCACCATATTGAAAATGCTTTGAAAGCGAGGATTCATTTTCTTCGTGACCGTAATTATGTGGTTAAAGATAATCAAGTGGTGATTGTGGATGAATTTACCGGGCGGTTAATGCATGGCCGACGTTGGTCCGAGGGTTTACACCAGGCGGTTGAAGCCAAAGAAGGCGTTAGGATTCAACAGGAATCAGTTACTATGGCGACGATTTCTTTTCAGAATTATTTCCGGATGTACCAAAAGTTAGCGGGGATGACCGGCACAGCCGCTACCGAAGCCGAAGAATTTGTCAAAATTTATGATTTGGAAACAATGATTATTCCCACTAACGAGCCGATGATTCGGATTGATAAGCCTGATTCGGTTTACAAAACGATGCGGGCAAAATACGCGGCCGTAGTTCGGGATATTGAGGATTGCTGCCAAAGAGGCCAGCCGGTTTTGGTGGGGACAACCTCGATTGAGCGCAACGAAATTATTTCTAAGTTTTTGGATAAAAAGGGAGTTCCCCATAATGTTTTGAACGCCAAACAGCACGAAAAGGAAGCAAAAATAATTGAAGAAGCGGGCAAGTTGAAAGCAGTCACCGTCGCCACCAATATGGCGGGGCGGGGAGTAGATATTGTTTTAGGCGGTTCAAAAGAAGGTAGGGAAATGAAAGAATGGCAAAAAGAGCACGACGAAGTAGTTAAATTAGGTGGACTTCATGTCATTGGCACCGAGCGGCATGAATCAAGGCGAATTGATAATCAGCTCCGGGGGCGCTCCGGACGTCAGGGAGATCCCGGTTCTTCAAGATTTTTTGTTGCTTTGGAAGATGACATTATGCGTCTTTTTGGCGGGGAAAAGATTGCTGGTCTAATGGACACTCTTAAGTTGCCTGAAGACCAGCCGATTGAGCACGCCATGGTTTCCAAAGCGATTGAGCAAGCCCAAACAAAGGTCGAGGGTTTTAACTTTGATATGCGGAAAAGAGTGGTCGAATATGATGACGTCATGAATAAGCAAAGAGAAATTATTTACAACAAAAGACAGGAAATTCTTAAAGCAGCTGACAAAACTAATGGGGAATTGAAAAAAGAGATTCAGGAGAAAATGATTGGTGATGTGGATAACTTGGTGGCTCTTTATGCCCCTGAGGGTTTGGCGGAAATTGAATATGACCAAATTACTACTGGTTTTTGTGAGGTCTTGCCTTTAGACAACAACTCTCAAGAAAGATTAAAAAGCCAGTTAAAAGGACTTAAAGATGTTGAGAAAGTAAAAGAGCTATTGGGGAAATTAGTTCTTGATGCTTATAATTCGCGGGAAAAGCAAGTCGGCTCGGAAACAATGCGCCAGATTGAGAGATTTGTTTATCTGCGAACGATTGATCGCCTTTGGGTTGATCACTTGGATGCGATGGATGATTTACGGGAAGGCGTCGGTTTGCGCGGTTATGGACAGAAAGATCCTTTGGTGGAATACAAAAAGGAAGCTTTTACTTCTTTTGAGCGTTTATTGGGTTCAGTGGACCATGATATTATCAGGCAAATCTTTAGGGTTCAAATTGGCCAGCCTCAGCCTCAAAGACAGCCGATTCAAACTAATATTGATGCTAAAGATGGTATTGGTTTGACTCCCCGGACTGAGCAAACAAAACCAAGGATGGCGAAAAAGAAAAGACCTGGTCGAAATGATCCCTGCCCGTGCGGTTCAGGTAAGAAGTATAAAAAGTGCTGTTATCCGAAATACGGATAAGTTGGTACTTGACTTCATCTCTCTTCGTCTTTTAACTTTACTATAGGGAATAGATAAAATTTTTATGAGTCCTAATTTACTCCAGAGAGTTAATTACTCTCCTAAGCGTTTGGCTGACTATCGCTCGATTACACCAGGAGTGGTGGACAAAATTCGTCAGCTGGCTAAATCTCTTCAGGGTTTGAAAATGGTCCATCTTAATGCCACTCCTTTGGGAGGTGGAGTGGCGGAAATGCTTCGCTGTTCAGTTCCTCTTCAGCGGGACATTGGCTTGGACTCAACTTGGTATGTGATTCCGCCAAAGAAGTCTTTTTTTGAAGTAACCAAGGAGATTCATAATTTTATGCAGGGAAAGGCTGGAGATTTGACTGAAAAACAGAAAAAAATTTATCTTGATTACAACCAGCAGATTGCTGGTTTGTTAGCGAAAATAAAAGCTGATGTCTTTCTTGTTCATGACCCTCAGCCAGCGGCGGCTTTAAGCTTTCTTAAAACCCAAAAACCTAAGTTGTCAATTTGGCGTTGTCATATTGATACTTCTCACCCCAATAAATCGGTTTGGAATTTCTTGATGCCTTATCTTAAATCCTACGACCATTTTGTTTTTACAATGCCTGATTACATTCATCAAGATTTCCCTTTGGAAAAAGTAAGCTTTATCACTCCGGTGATTGATCCACTTTCAGAAAAAAACAAACTGATGGCTAAAACAAAAGCGAAGCAATGCTTAAGAAAATTCGGCATTGATATTCGTAAACCCCTAATTACTCAGGTTTCTCGCTATGACCCTTGGAAAGATCCTAGGGGAGTCATTGATGCTTATCGTTTGGCTAAGAAAAAAATTCCTAGATTACAACTGGCTTTGGTGGCTCAAAAGGCTAATGATGATCCTGAAGGAGAAAAGGTTTATCAGGAGATTAAAGATTATGCTCAAAATGGGGAAGATATTTTTTTACTGGTTAACTTGCCTAATAATGACCGAGCCGTCAATGCTTTTCAAGCCGCATCGGATATTGTTTTACAGAAGTCAACCCGCGAGGGATTTGGTTTAACGGTGACCGAAGCGATGTGGAAAAAGGCAGCGGTTATCGGCGGTAATGTGGGTGGGATTAAGCTTCAGATTGAAGATGGCGTTAATGGTTTCTTAGTCAATTCTTTTCAAGAGGCGGCTGAGAGGATTATTTACCTCTTTAAGAACCCCCAAATTAAGAAGAAAATCAGTCGAGCCGCTCACGATTCTGTCAAAAGCAGATTTTTAATGCCTCATAATCTTCTTAATTATTTAAATCTCTTAAAGCCTCATTTTGAGTGAAACCTCCCCCAGCATGGAGACTGGGAGTATTTTGAGCGGTGCGAAAAATTTAGCGAGGTACACCGAGTGTCTTTTGTCTTGCAACCGATGAAGTAAAGCTGTGGTAAAATAAGAGAGATGATGAAAGATAGACTAATAAGGATTTTTGTTATTGGACTAATAGCCTTGGCGGTCATTGGTCTTGCCAAGGGTTTGGCTGATTGGCAGAGTCAGTCAAAAGTGGCTGGTGAGTCAGTTAGCCTACCCCAAGTGCCAATTAAAGAAAAAGTGGAGGATTTGGGTGAAAGGGTGTTGGGAGAAGCAGTTAAGATTTTACCGGGAGCGCCGGATTTGGGAGCTGACCAAGATAACCAAGAAACAGAGCCGATTGAAGAGCCAGTAAAAAATATTGAGGAACAAACCCAAGTTTTGATCGAGGCAATCAAGAAGTTACCTGAAGACCAAATCGAGGCAATTAAAAAACAACTTTACCAAGAGATTTGTGAGGGAGTTTTGAGTGAGGAGTAAAATGGAGGATTTTAAAAAACGTATTGAGACACTAAAACAAAAGTTTAACCTTGACCAGTTGCGAAAAGAGATAAAAGAGATTGAGATTGAGTCAGCCAAGCCTGATTTTTGGCAAGACCATGAAAAAGCTTCTGCCAAAATGAAAAAAATGGCCGAAATGCGAAAAGAGATTGAGGAGATAGAGAATTTAGAAAAGCTTTTAACAGAACGAAAAGAAACGGAATTAAAGAAGAAGCTAGACGAACTGGAAACAAAAACCTTTCTCTCTGGAGAGTATGACCACACCAATGTTGTTTTTTCCATTCACGCGGGCCAG
Source organism: uncultured Gammaproteobacteria bacterium (assembly GCA_964585895.1). Lineage (GTDB taxonomy): Bacteria > Patescibacteriota > Microgenomatia > PFEM01 > JAHIFH01 > CAZPFP01. The sequence continues at coordinate 3,912 of CAZPFP010000014.1, read as the reverse complement.
GGCGGGGTTGAGGCTATGGATTGGGCGGAAATATTGGAACGAATGTATTTAAAATATTTTGAGAAAAAAGGTTGGCAATACGAAATTACTGATATTACTCCTGGCGAAGAAGCGGGAATAAAAAGTGTGACTTTGAGAGTTAGTGACAGTCTGGTTTATGGTTATCTCAAGCATGAAGCCGGTACCCATCGTTTGGTTCGCCAGTCGCCTTTTAATGCCGATAAGCTTCGCCAAACCTCATTTGCTTTAGTTGAAGTCTTGCCTGTTTTGCCAGGAGCAGAACTGGAGATTAACCCTGACGAGGTTGAATTTGAGGCTTTTCGGTCTTCAGGCCATGGAGGCCAAAATGTCAACAAGGTTTCCACCGCAGTGAGATTAAAACATAAGCCAACTGGGATTACGGTTACTTGTCAATCCCAGCGTCATCAAGAACAAAACCGCCAAACAGCAATGGAGATTCTTCGTGCCAAGCTTTGGGAAAAAGAAGAAAGAAAGAGATGGGAAGAGGAAAAAAGACTTAAGGGCGGCAGGACCAAAGCTGCCTGGGGAACCCAAATTCGTTCTTATGTGCTTCATCCCTATAAAATGGTTAAAGATTTGCGCACCGAATATGAAACCAGTGATGTTGATTCGGTTCTTGACGGTAATCTTGATGACTTTGTTGAGGCAGCTATTAAAACTATGCTATAGTGAGTGTGTTGTGCACTCACTATACGAGCCGATAGGCGAACTATAGTAGGCTAGAAGGTAACTATACGAGCCGATAGGCGAAGTCTAGTGAGTTTAGCGGAAGGGGGTGATTATGGTAGAAGAGCAATTACAAAAAGTCGAAGTTCAAACTGAGCAAGGAGAAAGTTTGATGAAAAAAATGCCTGGTCCAGGCAGGAAGTTTAATTTCAAAGGAAATCTTGTCCCTGCCTTAGTGATTGTGGCCATTGTTCTTGCCGGGGCAGTGAGTGGTTATTTCTTAGTCAATCGAGGGGTTACTTCACCAGGGGGAGAAGAAACAGCCTTGACCGGAGCTAACGTTATCCAGGGTCCTAAGGAGGTGGGAATCAAGGATGAGACTGTTTTTCGGGATACCAGCCAAGGTCGAATTGAAATCAATGATAGTGAAGAAATCACCGAAGGTTCCCATAGATTAATTCGTCCCGGAGGAGAGAGTCAAATTGCCTATCTCACCAGTTCGGTTTTGGATCTCAATCAATTTCTTGGCAAGTGTGTTCAGATTTGGGGAGAGACTTTTGCCGGCCAAAAGGCAGCTTGGTTAATGGATGTTGGGCGAGTCAAAGTGCTTGATTCTTGCCCTGAAGGTGTTTGATTCATCGGCTGCAAGCCCACTAGTTAGCGGGCGCAGTTCGCCAACTAGCGAATAGCGCAGCCACGAACAAACCTGAAGGTTTTTTTGATGGTTAAATTTGATAAAGTCACTAAAAAATTCGGCGAAATTGTGGCTCTGGAAGGAGCTTCATTTGAGATTAAACCAGGAGAATTCGTTTTTATTACTGGGCCATCAGGCGCTGGGAAAACAACCATTGTGAGATTGATTCTTAGAGAATATCTGCCGACTTCAGGAATAATCAAGATTGGTGAGGATGATTTAGTTAAAATGAAGAAAAAGGATTTGCCTAAGTTAAGACAGAAGATAGGCGTGGTTTTTCAGGATTTTAAATTGTTAACAGACAGGACTGTTTGGGAAAATGTTGCTCTAGCCTTAAGGGTTCTGGGTAAAGATGAAAAGGAAATTGAGAAAGAAATAACAAAAATCCTTGGATTAGTTGGTTTAGAAGAAAGAGCTGATCTTTTTCCGTCTCAGCTGGCTGGAGGAGAATTGCAAAGAGCCGGTTTAGCCAGAGCCGTGGTTGGTCAGCCGGAAATTATTATTGCCGATGAACCGACTGGGAACTTGGATTTAGCCACTGCTTGGCAAATTATTAAATTATTGCAGAAAGTGAATAAAGCGGGCAAAACAGTGATTATGGCCACTCATAATTTTGAAATTGTCAACGCCATGAAGGAAAGAGTGATTGAGCTTGACAAGGGTAAAATTATTTCTGATAAAAAGAAAGGCAAGTATAAAGTAAAATAAGAACCTCCGACTCTCGTCGGAGAACCTTGTTTTTCGCAGGAGCTCAAAATGAAACAACTACTTAGAATTACTTGGACTCATATTCGTCGCTCACCATATCAGTCTTTAGCGGCGGTTTTGATTATGACTCTGACTTTTTTTATCATTTCTGTTTTTACTCTTTTTGGGGCAGGCTCTCAGGCAATTCTTAATTATTTTGAAACCCGACCTCAGGTAACTGCTTTTTTTGAGGACCAGGTGACACTTGAACAAGTTAATTTACTCAAAGCTAAATTAGTGGAAACGGATAAGATTAAGGAAATAAGATATGTTTCTAAAGAAGAGGCCTTAGTTATTTATCGCGAGCAGAATAAGGATAATCCCTTGCTTTTGGAAATGGTAACCGCCAATATTCTCCCTGCTTCTTTGGAAGTTTCCACTACCAGTATTGCTTATTTAGGTGACGTGGCAGGCATTCTTCGCCAAGAACCGGGGGTAGAGGAAGTAATTTTTCAACAGGATGTGGTTGAAGCTCTTCATAAATGGACCACTAATATTAGATTAATTGGCATTGGTCTTACCGCTGCCTTTAGTTTAGCTGCTTTGCTAACCATTTTGGTGATTATTGGGATGAAGGTGGCTTTAAGAAAAGATGAAGTTGAAATTATGGGCTTGATTGGTGCTTCAAGAGGTTTTATTAGAGCTCCATTTCTCTTGGAAGGAATTTTCTATGGAGTTTTGGGTGCCTTTATTGCCTGGGGAGTGACTTATCTCTTACTGCTTTATGCGATTCCTTTCTTGGTTGGTTTCCTGGTGGGAATTCCTATTCTGCCGGTACCAATTTTGTTTATGCTCGCTGTTTTAGCGGCGGAACTTCTTTTAGGGATTTTCATTGGAACTTTGGGTAGCTTCATTGCGGTTAGAAGATATCTGAAGTAAGATGAAGAAACTTCTTAAAAAGATTTTCCTGTTCTTGGTTTGTGTTTTACTTCTTTTTTTCTTTTTTTCTCCCAATCATTCTGTTTTGTCGGTTACCGAGGAGGAATGTGAACAAAAACAAGGAGAAGATAAAATTGCCTGCCTGGAAAGTCTCTTAGGCGAGGTGGGGACAAAAAAATTAACCCTTCAGTCAGAAGTTGACAAGTTCAACACCAGTATCGCTTTGACAACTGCCCAGATCACCCGAACGGCGGCTCAAATAAATGAACTGGAAAAGGAAATTGCCGGTTTATCAACGAAAATCGGTCGTTTAGATATCTCTCTTGATCAGCTTTCGGAAATCTTGGTCAAACGGATTGCTGAAACTTATAAAAAAGGCAGAATTGACTCTCTGGCTTTATTGCTTTCCTCTAATAATTTTTCTGAGTTCGTTGGCCGCTATAAATATTTGAGAGTTATTCAACTTCATGACCGGAAGTTGATGGTGCAGATGGAGACGGTCCGAACTAATTATTCCGACCAGAGAACGGTTAAAGAAGAGAAACAAGAAGAATTGGAAGCAGCCAGAAAGAAGCTTGATTCACAGAAAGTTGTTTTAGCCCAACAGAAAGCCGATAAAGAAAGATTGTTAGCCATTACCCGGAATGACGAGAGACGCTTTCAGACGTTACTTGCCCAGGCAAGAGCAGAACTAATTGCTATTAAAGGAATTCTAGCTGGACAGGGAAAAGAGATAGAGGTTGGTGCTGTTGGCGAAGGACAAAAGATCGCCTCGCTTATTCCAGGGGCTTCTTGTAACTCCAGTGGCACTCATCTCCATTTTATGGTTGCTCAAGGTAGTGACACCCATAATCCTTTTAGTTATTTAAGCGCAGGGATTGATTATGAGGATTGTTCTGGTTCTT
>CAZPFP010000013.1:0-16246 GCA_964585895.1 uncultured Gammaproteobacteria bacterium | reverse complement strand
GACCCAAAGGAACAACCATTAAATTGACTTTATTACATCAAGGCGAAACAGAACCTTATGAGGCCTCTATTATTCGGTCAACCATTGTTGTTTCTAGTGTGGAGGTTGAATTTCTTAAGGGAGATATTGCCCATCTTAAATTAATGCGCTTTGGTGACCGAACCAGTGATGAGTGGGCAGGGGCAGTCAATCAAATTTTGGCTCATCAACCAACAATCAGAGGAATAATCTTGGATTTGCGTAATAACCCAGGAGGCTATTTAAGCGGCTCGGTTTTTATCTCTTCAGAATTCTTATCCTCCGGAGTGGTGGTCAAGCAAGAAGATGCCGCCGGTCATCAAGAAAGTTATTCGGTTGACCGAGCTGGTTTGCTTTTACATCAGCCTTTGGTTGTTTTGGTTAATCAAGGCAGTGCTTCGGCCTCAGAGATTGTGGCGGGGGCGCTTCAGGAATACAAACGAGCAAAGATTGTGGGTGAGGAGACTTTTGGTAAAGGAACAATCCAAGAAGCAGAAGATTTACCCGGAGGAGCGGGCTTGCATATCACCACCGCTAGATGGCTTTTGCCTTCAGGCCAATCAATTGACAAAAACGGCGTTATTCCTGATAATCAAATAGCAGATGACCCAACTACCGAAGAAGATGAGCAGCTCCAAGAAGCGATTAAACTCCTGGCCAATTAAAAAAATATTCCTTGGCTTGGCTATTGCCATTGTTATCTTGGCTTCGGTTTTTGGTGGGGCGATTTCTGACCGGGTTTTTGGCTACAAGATTCTGGATCGTTTTTTTCCTCGTCAAGGACAAACATCTCTTTTGACTCAACAGCGAATTCTCTCCGAAGAATCAGTTATTACTGAGGTGGCAGAAAGAGTCAGTCCTTCGGTAGTGACGGTGCAGATTGTTAAGAAACAATCCTTTTTTAATCCCATTGAGATTGGTCCTTTTGGTTTTACTTTGCCTCAAGAACAGACCGAGACGGTGGAACAAGACATTGGTACCGGTTTCATTATCTCCGCTGATGGTTTGGTGGTGACTAACAAACACGTTGCCGGTGATACTAGCGTCCAATATATAGTGATTACCAGTGACGATAAAGAGCACGAGGTTAAAAATATTTATCGGGACCCTGTTAACGATTTGGCTATTTTAGAGATAGAGGCTAATAACTTAAAACCAGTAGAAATGGGGGATTCGGATCAGTTAAAAGTGGGTCAGTTGGCCATCGCTATTGGTACGGCCTTGGGAGAATTCAGGCATACGGTTACCACCGGCGTGATTTCTGGGTTGGGGCGGGGGATAACGGCTGGTTCTCCTTATGAAGGCTATGTTGAACAATTGGACAACGTCATTCAAACTGATGCGGCCATCAATCCCGGCAATTCCGGCGGACCTTTGCTTAATAGCGCCGGTCAGGTAATTGGTGTTAATGTGGCCGTCGCCGCCGGGGAGAATATTGGCTTTGCCATTCCCATTAATGTGATTAAAGAGGCAATTGAGAATTTTAACCAAACCGGTCGTTTTGCCCGGCCTTTCTTGGGAGTGCGCTACCGAATGATTGGTCAAGATTTGGCTTTGTTAAATGAAGTTCCCCAGGGTGCTTATATTGTTGAGATAGTGACCGGTTCGCCGGCAGAAAAAGCTGGGATTAAAGCCGGTGATATTATTACCAAATTTGATGGTCAAGCGGTTCGGGAGGAGGATGGTGGTTTAGCTAAATTAATTAATATCAAAAAGATTGGCGATAGAATTAAACTGGCAATTTGGCGAAATGGAGAAGAGATAGAGCTGGACATTACCCTTGAAGAATTCAGCCAATAGAACTAACTTTAACAATTTTATTCAGATTCCCATCCATAATTTCTTCTAAATTATACCATTTCTTGTTTAATCGATGGTCAGTTACCCTGTTTTGAGGGAAATTGTAAGTCCTTATCTTTTCAGAACGTTCTCCTCGGCCAACGGCTTCGCGGCGTAAACTTGTTAACTCACTTTGTTTTTTCTCTTGTTCTTTTTGCCAAAGTTTAGCTCTGAGTAAATCAAGAGCAATTTTGCGGTTTTGTTCTTGGGTTCTTTCTTGTTCACAAGTGACGACCATTCCTGATGGTTTGTGAATTACCCTTACGGCTGAAGAGACTTTTTGAACGTTTTGTCCTCCTTGAGTTGAAGCGCGGTAAAACTGCCAGTCCAAATCCTGAGGATTAATTTTGATTTGACTTTCCGTAATCTCCGGCAGAACGGCGACGGTGGCCGTTGAGGTATGAATCCGGCCATGACGTTCAGTGGTCGGAATTCGTTGGACGCGGTGAACTCCGGCTTCATTACTGAGTAAGGGGAAAGCATCCTTGCCTTTTATTTTTAAAACTCTTTGTCCAAGGGATTTAACCTGCCACTTCTGTTTTTCGGCGAAACGAAGATACATTCGCAAAAGGTCATCCGCCCAGATTTTAGCTTCGTCGCCTCCAGCGGCACCACGAATTTCAATAATGGCAATATCTTTATTCATTGATGAGAGTTAGCCTTTCTTTTGAAGCATTTCCTTCAATGTTTGGGGACGCTCTTCTTTTTCAGATTTTTCTTTGTCTTTCTTCTTCCAGGCTCGTTCTTGAGCCGCTTTTTGTTTGGCTTGGAATTTTTCTACTCGTCCCTGAGTATCAACATATCTCATTTCTCCTGTAAAAAAAGGATGGCAGGCAGCACAAATTTCCACTTGAAGTTCCGGCTTGGTTGAACCGGTCGTAAAAGTACTTCCGCAGGCACAAATCACTTTAGCTTTTGGATACCATTTAGGATGGATTGTTTTCATATTTAGAATTAGACTTCGCCTAACGGCTCGTCATTTCGAGCACAAGCGAGAAATCACTCTAATCTTTTTAATTATACTGTATTTAGGCTACTTTTGCTAGAAGTTGTTGAAGAGTAAGTTGTTTTTGAGTTTTAGCTTTCATATCCCGGAGGGTGATTATTTTTCTCTTAATTTCTTCTGGTCCAAGAATAATCACAAAAGGAATGTTTTTCCGGTCTCCATATTTAAGTTGTTTATCCAGTTTGGCGTTAGGTTCAAGATAGACTTCAGTGTTAATATCAGCTTTTCTAAGTTTATCGGCCACTTCCATTGATTTTACCAGATATTCAGGCGAGAAAATGGTTACTAAAACTCTGGTTGGTGTTGGTGATAATTCTGGCATCAGATTTTTTTCTTTGATGACATCACAAATCCGGTCTAACCCGATGGTTGTTCCCGTAGCAGGAATATTAGGTCCGCCCAAATCAGCGACTAATTTATCATAGCGACCACCCCCAGTAATTGAACCGATTTTCGGTTCTTCAACATAAGTTTCAAAAATAGGTCCGGTGTAATAATCAAGTCCACGAACTAAACTGGGGTCAAATTGATAATATTTTTCCTCGATACCAAAGTTCTTTAGATAATCAAAGAGTTGTTTTAAGTTATCATCCGGTTGAGCCGATTTGATTAGGGAAAAAAGTTTGTTTATCTTTTCTGGACTTAAGCCCTTGTTTTCCAACTCCTTTTTAACTTCTTCAGGTTTAACTTTTTCTAATTTATCCAATGACCTGAAAACAGAGAGTTGTTTTTTTTCTTGAGTAATTCCCAAGTCCTTCATTAATTGAAAAAGAACTTGGCGGCTATTGATCCTGATAGTAAACTTCTTAAAATTGAGTTTCTTCAAACAATCATAGATAATGGCAATGATTTCCGCATCAGCTAGGGGAGAGGTGGTGCCGAAGGTGTCTATGTCACATTGAAGGACTTCACGATACCTGCCTTTTTGGGGTTTTTCTGCTCGCCAAATTCGCTGAATCTGATAGCGCTTAAAAGGCAGATTGATTTTTTGAGAGTAGAGAGCGAGAATTTTTGAAGCCGGGACGGTCAAATCATAAATCAAACCAATGTCACGTTTCCCCTTGTCTTTAAAAGTGTAAACCATTTTATCAGCTTCTTCACCATATTTACCCAAGAGTGTCTCTGAATACTCCAGAGCTGGTGTTTCCAGAGGTTCGTAGCCATAGGACTCAAACACCTCTTTTAGGGTGTCGATAACTTTCTGGCGGATGGCCATTTCTTCTGGCAAAAAATCCCGAAAGCCTTTCAAGGTTTGGGTTTTAGTTTTAGCCATATTTTGATAATAGCATTTTGACTGATTACTGACAATTGGGGTGACTGAGGAGAGTTGAACCCCCGACCTTCCCGTTCACAGCGGGACGCTCTAACCACTGAGCTACAGCCACCAAAAAACCAGCCGTTAGCTGGTTTTGTAATTTCTCTTTAGTTTAATTAATTAAATCATCTTATCTCTTTCACCACAAAACCAACCAACGATTACTCGCGGTCGTGGTGATGATGGAATAGAGATAAAGACATCATACGAAGATATTCTATTACTTTAATAGAGTTTTGTCAAGCCCTACTCTTCTTCGGTTTCTGAAGTTTCTTCTTCAGTTTCTTGGGTTGGTGAAACCTTTGGTGATGGGGAAGGTGAAACTTCCTCTTCTTCTATTTCTCCTGAAATAACATGTATCAAGTTAGCAGTAATAATTTTTTCCTCATTCTCTTCGGGTTTGCCAATAACAACAAGAAGGTCATTTTCTTCAATCTCGCTGAAACTGATTTCCTTAACTTCTCCCTTAACTCTTTTGGTAATTTTTGTTTTAGTGCCGATGTCAACCATATAAACTGTTTGGGTTTTGGGATGTTTGATGGTTAGGACCTTCTCTTCTTGAGAAATATCAGTCACCAAACCAAAAACAGAGTCTGTTTCTGGGATTTGAAATTCCTCTGTCATCACCACTCTTTTGGCATCAAGAACATCTTGGTCGTCAAAAAAACCCATGGCAATGATATTACTGCCGATTTTCAAATCATCAATTTCAATTTCTTTCCGGTTTTCATTGAGGATGGTAGCTTCACTGGCTATTTTGGCTTGGAAATCTCCTGCTTGAGTTTCAATTGTTAAAGTGGAATTGGTGACGGACTTTAGGGTTCCTACCAAAGCTCTTTTTTGTTCCTCTTCGGCAGAACTCAGTACTTTTTCAATTCTTTCTTCTACCTTTTGCTTAATCCGTTCGTCATCTGGGGATGGAGATGGTTCTTCATTGTCTTGAGCCAATACCCCCAAGGGAACGAGGCTAATAAGGGAAAATGCTAGTAATAAAACAATAATTTTTTTCATCTATTTTGAGCGCTAGCGAGAAACAAGGTTCTGCGCAAAGCGCAGGTTTTTAAATTTCAGCGGTCGAGTAAACTACAGTTAAAGTTTTTGTTGCTTCGTCACCTTGGTCATTAAAAGCAGAAATTTTTATCAAATTATCACCGCCAATTAAAGAAATTTCGGTGGAAAAATTACCGTCTTCATCAGCTTCTAAAAGTTTCTCTCCTTCTGGATAAGTAATGGCAATAATAGCTTTGGATGAAGTTTGACCGGAGATTTCAACTATTTCTTTTTCACTGATAATATTGTTTTCAGGGGAAACAATGACTAATTCTAAAGAGGACGAGGGCGTTGGTGTTACTTTCGTTTCTTCAACCGGAGCGGTATTTTCTGGGGCACTTTCTTTTAAGGCTTTGTTTGCCGTCCAAATACCAAAAGTAATTACCAAACCTAAACCAAAACCGATAATAATATCAATGAGGACTTCTTTTCTCATTTAAAGTGGCAGTGAAAAAGACTATAGACCAAAATCGCCCCCTTGTCAAGAGATTAGTTTTGTGATAAATTCGATGATGATGGAGATTGCTTATTTAGGTCATTCATGCTTCCGAATTAAGGGTAAGAAAAATATTATTATTACTGATCCATATAAAGATAATGTGGGTTTTAAAATGCCTCGGGCTTCGGCAGATATTGTCACCATTTCTCATCATCATCAAGACCATAATAATATTGATGTCATCAAAGGAACAACTAAAAGAAAGGAGCCTTTTGTTATTGACGGACCAGGTGAATATGAAGTAAATGGCGTTTCTATTTTTGGCATTGCTAGCTTTCATGATGATTCCGGCGGCAGTAAAAGGGGAGAAAACACCATTTATTTAATTAATCTTGATGGTCTTCGTTTAGCTCATTTGGGTGATTTGGGTCATAAATTAAGTGAAGAACAGTTGGAAGAACTTAACGGCGTTGATATTTTGTTTATTCCGGTGGGTGGGACCTATACGATTGATGACAATCAAGCGATTGAAGTGATTGGTCAAATTGAACCGCGGATTATTGTTCCCATGCACTACAAGACACCGGATTTAAAACCAGATTTTGGGATTGAGATTACCATTGGTGATTTTCTTAAGACAATTGGTGAAAAAGCGAACAAGGCGAAAGACAAATTGGTTATTTCTAGAGATAAGCTGCCCCAAGAGAGAGAAATAGTGGTTTTAAAAAGGAAGCGCTAGCCACCAACTACTATTATGGCTGAAGAAATCCATATCCCGCCTCATAGTGACGAAGCTGAAACTTGTGTGTTGGGTTCAATTTTGATTGATAAAGACGCGATTGCCACCATCGCGGAGTTTTTACTGCCAGAACATTTTTACAAAGAAGTCAATGGTTTAATTTACAAGGCTATTCTTCAACTTTTTGAGGAGAGAAAGCCGATTGATATTGTTACTCTAAAAGAGCGTTTAAAAAAAGACAAAAATTTGACGAAGGTCGGGAGTTCCGCTTATTTAACTGATTTAGTTAATGCTGTTCCGACAGCGGCTCATGTCGAGCAATATGGCAAGATAGTTAAAGATGACTATACTAAAAGGGAGTTGATTTCCGCTGCCTCAAAGATTACTGAATTCGCTTTTGATGAAGGAGAAGAGGCGACCGCTGTTTTGGATAAAGCAGAGGAATTAGTTTTTGGTTTATCCCAAAAACATTTGCGTCAAGTTTTTTTACCGATTAAGGATGCCCTGGCAGAATCTTTTGACCGGCTTGATGAACTTCATAAAAGAGCCGGTGGTTTGCGAGGCGTGCCCACTGGCTTTAAGGACATTGATGATACCTTGGCGGGTTTACAAGCCTCGAACTTGATTATTTTGGCAGCCAGACCAGGAATTGGGAAAACCGCCTTGGCTCTAAACATTGCCCAAAACGTAACGGTTAAGGAAAATTTGCCAGTGGGGTTCTTTTCTCTGGAGATGAGTAAAGAGGAGTTGGTTGACCGTCTCCTTGTAGCTCAAGCGGATATTGACGCTTGGCGATTAAAAACGGGTCGTCTTGATGAAGAAGATTTTACTAAGCTTTCTGAAGCGATGGGGATTTTGGCGGAAGCCCCTCTCTATATTGATGATACGCCGGCTTTGTCAGTTTTGGAAATGAGGACTAAAGCCAGGCGGTTAATGGCGGAACACGGTTTGCAACTATTAATTGTTGATTATCTCCAGTTAATGAGGAGCACGAGACGGAGAGAAAATCGGGTGACCGAAGTTTCTGATATTTCTCAGGAATTGAAGAATTTAGCTAGGGAATTGAAAGTGCCGGTCTTGGCGGTTTCTCAGTTGTCAAGAGCAGTAGAGCAGAGAGGCAGCCCAAGACCTCACTTGGCTGATCTTCGGGAGAGCGGGTGTTTATTGGGTAACTCTTTAATAACTCTGGCGAATACAGGGGAAAGAATAAAAATAAAGGAATTGATTGGCAAGACAGGTATTTCAATTTTGGCTATGGACGAGAATATGAAATTAGTGCCGGCAAAAGTAAGCAAAGTTTTTCCTAGTGGTAGAAAGATGACCTACAAAATGATGCTTAAAAGCGGAAGAGCAATTTCTGCGTCGGGAAATCACCCCTTCTTTAAAGTTTCTGGTTGGGAGAGATTGGACAGACTCGAAATTGGTGACAGAATAGCTACGCCCAGGGTTCTTGATATAAAAACGACAAAGGAGAGCGGAATAAATAACAATCGTTTAATTCTTCTTGCTCATTTAATTGGTGATGGCTGTTATGTTAAGAGACAACCCCTTCACTATACAAATTTAAACTTGGGTTTGATAGGGGCGGTTAAAAAGGCCGCTATGGAGGAATTTTCTATTAATCCTAGGCTTGTAAAACAAGAAAATTGGTATCATTTATACCTTTCAGCTAAAGAAAAACTCGCTCGGGGGAGAAGAAACCCAATTGTTAAGTGGCTGGATGAGGAGCTTGATATTTACGGACAAAGATCAAGAGAGAAACAAGTGCCTAGTCTTGTTTTTCGACAGTCGAATAAGAAGATAGCTTTGTTTTTAAGACACCTTTGGGCAACAGATGGAAGCATACATATATATAAAGGTGATAAGAAAAGAAAGGTGACGCTATATTATGCCTCTGGCAGTTATAATTTAGCAAATGATGTTTCTTATTTACTCCTAAGATTAGGTATCTTATCTACTATTACGATTTCTAGTAAAAAGGGATATGAGGATATGTATAACGTCCATATCCAAGGGAAGACAGAACAAATAAAATTCCTAACAAGAATAGGAATCTTTGGCGAGAAAGAAGAAAAAGTAAAAGAGGCGGTGGAATTTCTTAAGGGAATTAAGGCTAATCCTAATAACGATGTTGTCCAAAAGGATATCTGGGCGGATATAGAGGAGCTTCGCATGAAAAACGGTATGACAACTAGGGAGTTCCACGCAAAGATGAACTGGGCTTATAGTGGAACCCAAAGACATAATAATGGCCTAAGTAGAGAAAGACTAAATGAAGTTTTGAGAGTATTAAAAAACAAAAAACTTGAATCTTTGACCCAATCCGATTTGTTCTGGGATGAAGTTGTAAGTATAGAAAAGATAGGGATTAGAGAAGTCTATGATGCAACAGTACCTATTCATGCAAGTTTCGTCGCCAATAACATTGTTGTTCATAACAGCATAGAACAAGACTCGGACGTGGTAATGTTTATTTGGCGAGAGGATGATGAAGACATTGAGAGCATTGAATTGGAGGTAGCTAAACACCGGAACGGGCCCTTGCGTCGGATGAAACTGCGCTTCCGAGGAGATAGAATTAGATTTTATGGCATGGAAACAAAAAGAGAGAAAGAATAGAATGGTTTAAAGGAGATTAATGAGGGAAAGAGAAGGAAATCTAGTGGAGACAAAATCAGTTGGGATTCCCTGTCTTATTGGTTCGTTTGACGCTTTAAGACCAGGAGATTTGTTAGTCTTGGTAAAAATCCTTTTTACCTTATCATGGCATTCCTATTTGGGCAAAAAAAGGCGATTTGGAAATATTAAGACAAAAAGCGAGTGAAATTGGCAGGAAGGGATTTGAGGCGATATTAAGGGGCAGGGTTGTTTCCGAAACCGAGGAAATTTTATCCGTGGAAATTAATGATCGATCTCCTACAATAATTGAAGTACCCAAGGATTGGTTGGCCAAGGAAACTAAGAAAAGAAGAAAGGCTGCGCTTCAAATTTAACCCCATTTTTGGTAAAATAAGACAAGCTTGTTTTTTGCAAGCTCAAAATAAGAACCTGCACTACGTGCAGAACCTTGTTTCTCGCTGGAGCTCGAAATAAACACAAGCCGGAGTGGCGGAACGGGATACGCGTAGCTCTCAAAAAGCTATGAGCCGTAAGGCTCGTGTGGGTTCAAATCCCACCTCCGGCACCGATGATTTCTGTAACTGAATTAAGAACCGGAACCACTTTTTTGTTTAATGGAGAGCCCTATCAAGTGCTTAAGTACAAACACACGAAATTGGCTCGGGGAACCGCTAATGTCAAAATCAAAGCGCGCAATCTGACTACCGGAGCTATAGTTGAAAAAACCTTTATTTCCGGTGCTAAAGTCGAGCCAGTGGCGGCCGAGATTAAAACTCTTCAATACCTCTACCAAAAGGACAACGACTTCTACTTTATGGACCCTCAAAGTTTCGAGCAATTTTCTTTAGATAAATCAGTTTTAGGGAAAAAGGTTGAATATTTAAGAGAAGAAAGTAAAGTCAAAGTTCTTTTTTACGAAGATAAACCTTTGTCAGTCGAATTACCTAAGTCAATGGTTTTTGAGGTTGCTAGTGCGCCGCCCGGAATCAGAGGAAATTCAGCCACTGCTTCTAATAAACCGGTGGAACTGAGTAATGGTTTAATTGTCCAGGCACCCTTGTTCATTGAAAAAGGAGAGAAAATTAAGGTTGACACCCGGACCGGAGAGTATATGGAGAGGGCTAAGTAAAGTAGACTATTAGTAATATCGCAATAATGATAATGATTTGGGGAATCAGTCCATAGGGAAATTTCCAACCGCGATGGAAAAACTGATGTATTTTTTCTGACTTGTCGATAAGGAAGTGATGGTAATCTAAGAAATTTACCGGTGCTTCGACTAAGTCAGGCGAGATTCCGACCAGAACCCCAAACCAAAGTTTGACTGAAAAAGCTTTTCCGATTTGAAAAAGAAAAAAAGTCGCTACCGCGGCAATGGCTAAGTCAATTAGAGTCTGAAAAAAAGCTGTCTTTTTGGATTTTTTCCCGCTTTTGAGACCAGTGCCTGTGTCCCAATGAGGAACAGCGTCCATGAGATAATGACAAATGACAATTAAAGGAAAGCTAATGATGGGAGAGGGAATTTTGGTGACTATTAAAGCAGAGGCGAGGGTATGGGTAGTTGATAACATTTGACGTCTGTTCAGTGTAATACGTATAATTAGTTATTGCAAGCAAGTCACTTAAGCCAAAAAGGCACAGTTAAAAATGTTACCATTACTTTTTTCAGTCGGACCAATCAATCTTTATAGTTTAGGTTTATGTTTGGCGATTGGCTTTTTCTTAACCGCTTTCTTTATCTGAAGATTAAAGGATTTGGGTATTGAAGAGGAAAAGGTGATTGACCTGATTATTATCGCTGGCTTGTTTGGACTAGTCTTTGGAAGAATTTTCTTTATCATTCAGAATTTTTCTTTGTTTGGTTTCAATTCAGCTCATTGGTTGTTAATTGGTCAGTATCCTGGTTTGTCTTTTTGGGGTAGCCTTAGCGGAATTTTCCTAGCAGTTTATCTGTTTTGCCGTGTTCAAAATTTGGATTTTTGGCAATTAGCCGATGAGTTCGCCTATGGCTTAATGCCCTTTCTGATTTTATCCCAGGTTGGGGCTTTTTTTGATGGCTCTGGCTTTGGTAAACCAACAACAATGCCTTGGGGAATTTATGCTGCTGGCAGTTTACTTAAACGCCAACCCCTTCCCTTAGTAATGGCGCTTGTTTTTTTTGTAGTTTGGCTTTTGTTATTGCGAATCGAGAGATATTGGCGAGCCTGGAATTGGTATAAGAGCAAAGTTTATGGTTTGGTGACTCTTGGAGGCGGTTTTTTGGTAATGATGATTAACTTTTTGTTTGCCTTCTGGCGTGATAATTTGTTATACTGGTATTGGCTAGAGATTGGTTTAAGTCTGACTCTAGCTATCGTATTCATAGGTATCATTTATCTTCGTTCAGGAAGGAGGACAATTGGCAAAGTCAAAGAAAAGTAAAAATAGAGTGGTTAAACAAGTTAGGCAGGTGGTCACCTTTCCGGCTAAATTGGTGGAGCCGATTAGGCATTTTCTTAGTCACGAAGAGAAAAGACTTGAGAAAAGAAAAAAAGAGATAGTAGAAGCTGATCCTTTTGAAGATGTGCGCCGCCTTTCTGATAATGCCGCTCCGGATGCCGACGCCGCCGAGCAGGTTGGTCATGAGCGAGCCAAGGCAATGAAAGAACAGATTGAGAGGAAGTTGATTCAAGTGAGAAAAGCGATGGCGCAAATTAAGATTGGCAAGTACGGTATTTGTGAGAAATGTGGAGAGATGATAAACACTGATCGTTTAATGGTGATGCCCGAAGCGACAGTCTGTATCAAGTGTGAAAAGAAAAAAGAGAAATAGTGGCCACTCCTTTAACCCCCAAGATTGTTTTTGAAGATAAAACTATTCTTATAATCGACAAACCAGCCGGGATGGTAGTTAATCGAGCAAAGACCACCAAAGAAAAAACAGTTCAAGATTGGGCAGAAGACTATTTGAAAATTAAAGACAGGGGAATAGGGGATAGAGCCGGAATTGTCCATCGGTTAGATAAAGAAACCAGCGGCTTGCTTATTATTGCCAAAACTCTGGAAGCATTTGCCAATCTCCAAAAGCAATTCAAAGAAAGAAATGTAGGGAAGCGTTACTTGGCTTTGGTTCATGGCAAAGTTGAGCCAAAAGAAGGAACGATTGAAGCCCCGATTAGCCGTAGCCCTTATAATCGTAAGAAATTCGGTGTTTTTCTAGGGGGACGTCCAGCCAAAACTGAATATAAAGTTAAGAAGTATCATAAGCTAAAAGAGGAGACTTTTAGCTTTTTGGAGCTTACTCCTGAAACAGGTCGCACCCATCAAATTCGAGTTCATCTTAAATACCTTGGTCATTCGGTAGTGGCTGATGAGAAATATGGGGGGAGGAAAACGGCGAGAGCCGATCGTAAGTGGTGTTCCCGTCAATTCCTTCATGCTTCAAACCTGAATTTTGTTCATCCTAGGACTGGGAAAAAGATAAAATTTGCTTGTTCTCTTTCTGCTGAGTTAAGAGAAGCCCTAGAGTTACTCTCATAAGGCTTTACACTTTGATTTTTTCCTTTTACACTAATATCAAATGGTAAATCTTTCTCTGGTGTGGACAATTGCCGTGGTTTGCGGCTTGGCTTTTCTGGGTGGGTTTATTGCCAAGAAGCTAAAACAATCCACCGTGATTGGCTATTTATTGGCTGGTGTTCTCCTTGGCTCTTGGCTCATTAATTATTTTCAAGCTAGTGCAGTTCTTTCCGGTCTGGCTGAAGTGGGAGTGGCTTTTTTGATGTTTACCATTGGCTTGGAGCTTTCTTTCAAACGACTTTATCAGGTGCGGGATATTGTTCTTTGGGGTGGCATCTTGGAAATTTTAGGGGTGATTGTTTTGGGAGTTTTGATTTTGCCTGTATTTGGTTTTGATTTTTATTCCTCTTTGTTTATGGCCGCTGCTTTTTCTCTTTCCTCAACCGCGGTGGTAGTTAAGATTCTCTCTGAAAAAGGCGAGCTGGATACTTTGCATGGCGAGATTATGCTTGGCTGGCTCTTGATTCAGGATTTGGCTGTTTTACCCATGGTGGTTGTTTTACCAGCCGTGGCGGGAGTAGGGGGTGGGAGCTGGGGTGGACTGATTTTTTCAGTCGCCAAAGCGCTTCTGTTTTTAGTTTTGGCACTTTTATTAGGGAGAAAAATAATTCCTTTTGTGATTGGTAAGGTGGCTGATCTTAAGTCCAGGGAACTATTACTCTTAGCCGTAGTTTCCATTTGTTTATTTCTGGCTTTAGTGAGCGCTGCTCAGGGCTTATCAATTGCTCTAGGCGCTTTTCTGGCAGGCATTATTATTTCCGAAACTAGCGAACGCCATGCTGTTTTTAGTCAAATCCGTCCTTTACGAGATATCTTTTCCATTCTCTTTTTTGTTTCTTTGGGCATGTTCTTGACCCCGAAGTTTTTAATGGTTAACCTGCCTCAGATTCTTGGTTTATCTTTGGGAGTAATCAGCTTAAAGTTTCTTATTATTCTCATTCTTACTTTTTATCTTGGTTATCACGCCCGAACCGGGATTCTGGTTAGCTTAGGCTTGGTTCAGGTGGGGGAGTTTGCCTTTATTTTAGCCTCGTTGGGAATAAGCCGAGGTTTGATAGACAGTGATATTTATTCCCTTATTTTGTCCGTAGCGATTTTGACTTTATTGGTGACACCGGGATTAATTTATGCGGCACCAAGATTTTATCTTCTGTTAAGAAAAGTCAGTCAAAAACATTTTCCTAAAATCTATTATCGTTTGTTTACTCGATATGATTCTTTCAAACCCCATGCGGCTGGTTTGGATTTAGAAAATCATGTGATTATCTGCGGTCATGGACGGGTAGGGGGTTGGATTGCCCGGGCTTTGAGGATACTTGGTGTTCCTTTTGTGGTCATTGATTATGACCATCAGGTGATTAATAAGTTAAGAGAGAAGGATATTCCGGTTCTTTATGGCGACCCGGCTGATATTGATGTTTTAGATTATGCCCAAGTGGAGAAAGCTAAAGTAGTGATTATTGCTATTCCTGATGAAGCCACTCAGGAAATGGTCGTCGCTAATTGTCAGACTCTTAATCCTAAAGCCAAGATTATTTCCCGAGTCCATCATGAAAGCGATCAATCTCGCTTAAAAGCTTTGGGGGTGACAACGATTATTCAGCCTGAATTTGAAGCAGCTTTATCAATTATTCACCGTTCTCTGCAGTTTTTTGGGGTGACTCCAGAAGAAGTGGCTAACAAAATTAAACGGATTAAAATCGAGCACGGAATCAAGTGAAAAAGAAAAAAGGAACTCGTTGGCAGCGAGAACAGGAAGAGCGTAAAAAAAATAAAAGTAATAGAGCGATTAGTTATATATTAGCTTTAATTGTTTTTATTCTCCTGTTGGGTATTAGTTGGCGGATCTACGGTACTTTTAAGACTTCTGTCTGGGATGGCAGGAATCGACTAAATTTAGTTTTGAATGTTAATCCAATATCTCTTGTCTCCTTTGACCCTGGTTCACAGACAATCAACTTTTTGACCATTGCCGACGGTACTTATATTGAAGCGGCGGTTGACTATGGTCCTTATCGGATTGAAAAAATTTTTCCTTTAGGGGAACTTGAGGGTAGGGGAATCGAACTGTTAGCATCGAGTTTAGAGACTTATTTTGGTTTACCAGTCGACGGTTGGCTTATGGCGGAAGAAAGATGGCAAGAGACAAGTGGGACTAAACAGTTGCTCTCAGGCTTAATTGGTCTTGCTTTCAAAGAAAAATCGCTCACTAATCTCAGTCGTTGGGATTTAGTTCGTCTTTGGCTGATGGTTAATCGAACCAGGGGCCATAAAATTGAAATTGTTGATTTGGGAGAAACAACTGTTTCTGAAGAGTTTAATTTAGCCGATGGTACTCAAGCAAAAAGAGTCGACCAAGAACGGACTAGCCGAATAATTAGTGATCTTTTTACTGATTATCAGTTCCGCCAGGAAGACTTAGCGATTGTGATTATGAATGCTGGTGGCGAAACAGGTTTAGCCGCCAGAGCAGCGAGATTGGTAGATAATATTGGCGGACGCTTGGTGGAAGTCGGTGACTGGTCAGAGGAATTAGAAGAATGTCAGATTAAAACTACCTCTAGGGCAAGAAAAACCTACACGGCTCAGAAGTTAGCGAAGATTTTTAACTGTCGATACAAAAGCGAATTGGAAGAGGGGGGTCGAGGGGATATTTTAATTATCTTAACTGGAGATAGTTGGTAGGAGTTCACTCTTTTTCTTCACCAGTCGGAGTAGTTTCTGGGCGTCCTTTGTAAATGATTTTTGGAGAAAGATAAGAGAGATAACTGCCGCCTGAAGGAGAAAAAGAAGGCAGATTATGAAAGCGTTTACTCCTAAAAGTCTCGCGGATGAAAATTTCTAAATTTTGCCGGTCAACCGCTTTCACAAAAGCTTGATAGCGATTACCGCCGTTGATGAATTTTATTAAACGCAAAGAAAGATCATCAGGAATAGTGCCAAGATAGGCCTTATCTTCGGAAGCAACACTAATGTTTCTTTTTTTGGGTTCTAATTCAACCGGTTGGCCATGGCTCAGATCTGAGAGAACTTCAGCTGAAGCTAACCTGATTAACTTGATTGTTTTGGTTTTCCCTGGTTCTTCAAGAAAGAGATTACTCGGATAGTTAATTTTCTTTTGTTGGGATATTCTTCTTTTTTTAACTAAGCGCTCGAGATTTTTAGCGGCAATGGAATTATAGGGATCGAGTTTAAGGACTTGGCGATAAGTTTTTTGGGCTTGAGCGGTTTTGCCCAGTTCCCAATTGGCTCGAGCTAAGCGGTTGAGAGCGCCAATATCTTTGGGGTTTTCTTTAATTAACTGACGATTGAGTTGGATAGCCTTTTGCCAAGCTCCTTTGGTTGCTGTTTGAACCGCTTGTTTTTCCAAGTCGTTGGTAATCATTGGCTTAGACAATATAATAAATGAAGAATTGGTGTCAAGACCTGAAATAGAGCAGAGAGAAAATCTCTGTTATGGGTTGATTTTTGATGAGATTAATGCTATTTTTGAAGTTGAATAGGAGGTAAAAGCACAGAAGAGTTTACAAGATCTTTGACAAAAAGGAGGTAAGGAGAGATGAAGAAAGGAGAGCAACTTATTCTATTTATTTTCCTCAGGGTGTAAGACGGGCAACCGAGGAAGAAAAGGGAGAACTTGCTTACCGTTGGTATCGCGAAGAA
>CAZPFP010000012.1:0-16351 GCA_964585895.1 uncultured Gammaproteobacteria bacterium | reverse complement strand
TCATTTATAGTTTAGTATATTTAATCTTATTCTAATAACTGATCTGAAGTTTGCCGTTGTCTCTTCCCAAGTTGTGCTATCGAGGATACAGACTTGCCAGCCCGCTCTCATTAGCACTATGCCCAGATCGAGATCCTCAGTAACGTTGTAAGAATCCCAGCCACCTACTTTCTTCAGAATTTCCACCTTGAAGTGGTTAGACGTACCCCCCAAAGGGACGATTTGACCTATTTGTGATAGGCCTTTCAGGGTGATACTAAAGTATGTACCGTACGTAATCGCAGCTAGCCTTGTAAGCCCGTTTTGTTTGGCATTGATATAGGCAAGCCTGGCTTGCACGCAAGCAATGGTGTCTGACCCTGTTAGGACGACTGCCGCTTTCTTGAGCTGATCTGGTTCGGGAGAGTCCTCAGCATCGTAGATGACTAATAGCTTGCCCGTCGCCTTGTGGAGTCCAAAATTCAGAGCTCGAGGTTTTGTTCTGGGAACTCCAGGTGGTACGAGGATTGTCTGAAAGTGACTGGGTAACTTTAAACTTTCCGCAGCCGCAATCGTTTCCTCATCATCTCTCTCTAGTAGAAGAAGAATCTCGAGTTTTGTTGGTGGATAGTCTAGGCTGCTTAGATTCCTGACTAATTGAGGAAGAACTTTGGCTTCTCGGTATAAAGGTACCAACACTGTGTACGGCGGTAGCTCGCTTTCTTCAATGTTGATATTGGTATTTTGGTTTAGGTTATTCCGAGGAGCACACAGAGTTGCTATAGTCTTAATTAGCACGATCAGGGTAAAAATTATGATACATGTGCCGATCGTGCTGAGGAGGATTAACATCGGTCGAGTCACCCCCAAAACAATGAGAAATAGCGTAGCCACAACAATGGTAAATTGTTGCCCGCCACTAAAAGTTTCTTTGGCAGTAGGTCGTATATCTTGCAGTTGGTGTTTTTGAAACATCAAGACTACTCCTTTCTTCTCTCTCACGGAAGATTTGAACATCGTCATTTTCGAAGGCTAGCTCAAAATTGTCTTCGAAATCTTGACGACTGGCGAGAGTCTGTCGTATCAGGTCGTCAGGGCATTTTGACATGTAGACCCAACGTACTTGCCCTTCTGGCTCATTTAATGCCTTCTCCCAGATTCCCAGATTTCCCTCATAAAGGAACCTGGAGAGAGAGATTCTACTAAAGAAAACTACATCATTATTCTTAAACATCTCTATTAAAATCGACCCGTAGTCATAGTTCGCCATGAACCACTGAGTTGCCTCAGTCTTACTCTCTGAAGGCACCGCTCCAGCATCATTCAGGATTGCTATTTGACCCTGGCTGATATTGCTTGCTGTTTGAACAAATAGAAATCCAGCAAGGATCAAACCGACTACTATTTTTCGGCGCACCCAAAGAGCAGCAAAAATTGCTACTACTGGTAGCATAATGAGCCCATAGCGAATGTTATAGTAATGGCCATACTGATCGAGATTACCGATAGCGGTTTGTCCAAGAAAGAGCGACGTGATATAGAAGAGTGGTACGCTCAAAAGCACCAGTGCGCTGATATGGTGTTTGGGACTTCTTATGGTTTGGAATACATAGAGAAGAAAACCAATCACGCTTGCAAATAAGAGAGGAAGAGCAATGTTAATTTTTACTGCCATCAAGTAGGTGGCAACGGTTGCCCAAAAGTTGCCCTGTGATTGGTTTACACCATAACTAACAACATCGATGACATGAGCGCTGTACTTACTTTGAGCAAAGTACAGAGGGTGACCAAAAATAACCATTTCCCAGACTAGCCAGAGAAATACTCCAACCCAAGCAAGACTGGCAAAGGCTATCAAGCGACCCTCTAACTCCTCTCGGGATATCTTTGCTTTAAGAAAGATAGTGAATACTGCCAGAGTAGTAGCGATCAAGACGAACCAACCTTCATATCGCACCAGCGACATAGCAAATGTACTCAGGGCTACCCATACTAATCTTGAGTTGCTCTTTGGCTCTATCTCCAGTCGTATTAGACTGTAGACCGTTGCTGTAATCGTGAAGATTAACAATGGTTCAGCCATTGGCGTCGTCGCCATGTAGAGCATACTGTTATTGATGGAAAAAAACATCGTCCCAAAAACAGCAGCAGACACTCTTTGGGTTATAAGATGAACTATCTGGTAGACTAGAACAGCGGTGCCGACGAAGGCAATACTAGAGACGAGTGATCCCGATAAGCCGGATTGGTACAACGGGTCAATCCACACGGTTAGTAGAATGAGTACTTGCTGTAATGGCAGCCATACCCCCCCTAGTTGTCCCAAACCCGGAGTCAAACTATCAAAGACTCGCCTACTCATATTGAGTTTCGACAATCCATCGCCGTAAGCCAGTGTTAATCCAGAAGGAAAATATTTGGCGAAGCTTGCAACCAATAAGACTACCGCAATACTTACCACAACCCATCGAGCCTTGTCGTTTTTCATTTTTCTCCTTTTTTATTTACTTGTCAAAGTGCCCCGCCTAGGGCGGACCAAAACTGAATATATCGAAAGCATCATGTCAGGTTGTAATGGCGCGTTTTGCCAGACAACCTTTCATTCAGCTTGAAACAAGTTATTTTTGACAACAAAAAAAGGACGGGCAGCAGAAAAACCCTTCCTTAGCTATCAAATTGGATTGATTATATCAAATCAGAACCAGAAGTCAACTATATAGGACTATTTTTTATAGGAGAATCTTTCCCTGGAGACCCGAATCACTTTTTGTCGGTTTTGATTTTTAGACTTAGGTAAGGGAAGGGTGTAGGCAAAGAAAGGGCGGGAAGTAAGATTATCAACTGCTAATTTAGTGACTACTTGGAAATTAGAAAGTCCGACCAAATCCTTTTCAGTGTAAATTCCGCCAAATTCTCTTTCCAAGATATGAGCGTCCTCGGCGCCAACTAAGAAAGAAATTAAAGTGGCGGCGTTGCCCAAAATGGCTTTTTGGACATCTTCATCAATTTGAGCCATATACTGGTTAGCCAAGCAGAGATTGAGGCGATATTTTCTTGCCTCAGAAAGAATTTTAATAAAAGCTCTGGTGGCAAAGTTTTGAAACTCATCAACATAGAGATAAAAGTCCCGCCTTTTTTCTTCAGGAATATTGACCCGATTCATGGCCGCTAATTGAATTTTGGTAATTAACATCGCTCCTAGTAGGGCAGCGTTATCTTCACCTAAACGTCCCTGGGAAAGGTTGAGGATGATCACTTTTCCCTCATTCATAATTTTTTCCAGATTGACGGTTGATTTGGGTTGGCCAATGAGGCCGCGAATTAAAGGTGAAGTCACAAATTGGCCTACTTTGTTTAAAATGGGATTGATTGCTTCCTCTCTCAGTCTGTCCGGCATTTTGTTGAATTCATTAATCCAAAAGTCTTTGAGGACTTGGTCTTGAAGTTGTTCCATTACTTTGTCTCTGAAATTTTTATTGCTTAAAATTCTAGGAACATCAACCAAAGTGGTGTTAGGAGTTTGGGCTAAAGTAAGGAGGGTATTTCTTAAAATATATTCCATTCTTGGTCCCCAAGAATGAGCGTAAAGTTTATAGAAAATTGAGACAATCCCGGAAGCAACCAGTTCGGCTTGAGCAGGATCGTCCACCTCAAGAACATTAATGGAAAAAGGATGTTCTTTATCAGCCGGGTTTAAGTAGCAGATGTCATTAATGCGATGAGAGGGGATATAATCTAAGAGAATTTCAGAAAGGTC
Source organism: uncultured Gammaproteobacteria bacterium (assembly GCA_964585895.1). Taxonomy (GTDB): domain Bacteria; phylum Patescibacteriota; class Microgenomatia; order PFEM01; family JAHIFH01; genus CAZPFP01. The sequence goes on along the minus strand of CAZPFP010000012.1, from coordinate 12,615 downwards.
GCCGTGAGGGTCGATAACCGCTAGACCATGACGTTTTTTTAAGTCGTCAATGGCCATATTGGCAATCATCGTTGATTTACCGGTACCGGATTTACCAACGGCATAGATGTGACGGCGGCGGTCATCTTGCTTGATGCCAAAAGTCATCAGTTTGTTTTTATGTTCTGTTCGAGCAAAGAAATTGATTTCTGTTTTTTGTTCATCAGTTAAACCTTCAGCAATGGGTAGATTTTCCGGTGCTTCAGTCAAGACCGAACGCCCCCAGGCAATGTTGGGAATTTTGATAGTCAGTCCTGGCATATGCCAGATTGTGGCAAGCTCAGAAACAGAAAAAATTTGGTAACGGGGAAGATAACCTGGTTGATGAGCTAAAATAATGTTTTTAAGTTTATTTTTTTTAAATAGAGAGGGTTTTTGGAAAACCAGAGAGTTGCCGTCCCCGCGGGTGAGGGGAGCGAAACCACCGACCAACGATCTTAGGAGTGAATCTGAAGAAGCGGCAACGCGAATGCCGACTTTTAAGCCGCCTTCCTCAATTTTCTGTTTAATTAAACTTTCTCCAGGTAATGACTGTTTTTCTTCTTCGCTAATTTGAATGCCTTTGGTAATCGCTTTTTGGGCGGACGATTGCCAGCCTGATTTAGCTTTTTGAAGGACTAATTGGATGAGAAAAAGATCATTTTCGCCAGCTTTGGACATCACCGCTAGAATTGAGGATAAAGAATCAACATCAGTAAAATCTTTGTAAGTTTTAATCGGGTAGTAATAGCTAGCTGATTGAACCATTTGGCCCACTTTCAGGGTTTCTTTATTCCAGTTTTGAAGATAGTCAGGCACTCGATTGAGAACAGCGAGAGGGTAGGCTGCCAAAATTTGGGTTTCAAGAAAAGACATCAGTTCTTCAGAAACGGTGGCGTAAAAATGAATCCCTTGTTGATGGCAAGCAATCTCCAAAATCAGGGGATCGGACTGTTTTCTGAGAAGGCGTTGAATAATTGATTGAGAAGAAAGGGTTTTACTAAAACCAGAAAAGAGATTAGCCGCTGATTCAGGCGTATACTCGTTTTCGCGGGGAATTCTGATTTCTAAAATAATCTTTTCTTTTTCGGGCATAATAAAGCGTTACTCTGGACCGCGCTTTTGCGGTTTGACGCTGTGGGCACGGATGGAATCGAACCATCTACCTCTTCTTTATCAGAGAAGCGTTCTACCAGTGAACTACGCGCCCTACAGCTAGCATTTTATCATAAAAAAAGGGTGATATCTAGCCGCTTGACAATAGTCTGAGCTTTTGTTACAATTTCTTTCACTAGGAGTCAGTCCTAGAGAAAATTATGAGAAGCCTGAAAAAAATAATTAATCAATTGCTTCAGTTTTTGCGTGGCAGTTAGAGGCTTCTTAACTCTTTAAGAACTGGCTCCGCAAGGAGCCTTTTTTAATTCGAGCGAAGTGAAAGTGAAGATTTTTAATCGAAGCGAAGGATTTTTAACTTACGAAAATGAATAAAAAATATCAAGAATTATTAAAAAAAAGAGAAGAAGCGGAAAAGAAATTAGCGGAGGCAACTAAAAATTTTAAAGGAATCAAGCATGAAGATTCTGCTTCTGAGTTACAGGATTTGAATGTTAAGCTTTGTCAGGCACATTTAGCCACTATTGAAGAGGAAATGAAGGAGTTAGAAAAGGGCCGATAGCTCAGTTGGAAGAGCACCTGTTTTGCATACAGGAGGTCAGCGGTTCGAACCCGCTTCGGTCCACTTAGCTCTTTGAAAATTGAATAGAATGTTATCTCTACCGAAGCCCTTAAGGGCGGAGGTAGATTTAATCTTCACAGATAGAGCTACTCTAATTAAAGCAGATAATGAATGCCTTGGCTGTTTGAGCCGAAGAAGGACGCGGCGTGACGGCGAAACTCGTCGGGAAGGTGTCAAGCAACCTGAGATCCGGCGGTGTCCGAATGGGGAAACCCGGTTCGCCTTTGGCGAATCACTCGGTGCTGAAAATATTGTCTTCGGACAACATATAGGCATCTGAGAGGTAAGCGCCCGAATTGAAACATCTTAGTAGGGCGAGGAAGAGAAATCGAAGAGATTCCGTTAGTAGCGGCGAGCGAACACGGAACAGCCCAAACCCTGAGTTTATCGAAGGGGGTTGAAGGACTCCATTAAGGGACTGCTGAAGATAGGAGAAGAACCTGGAATGGTTCGCCAAAGAAGGTGAAAGCCCTGTACCCGAAATCTGAAGCAGCTCGAGGATGTTCCTGAGTACCACGGGAGATCAACTCTTGTGGGAATCTGGGGCGACCACGCTCCAAGGCTAAATACTCAAACAGACCGATAGTGAACTAGTACCGTGAGGGAAAGGTGAAAAGTCCCCCGGGAGGGGAGTGAAATAGAACCTGAAATTATCTGCTAACAAACAGTCAGAGCCCTGAGCTTGTCGAAGGGTGATGGCGTGCCTATTGAAGAATGAACCGGCGAGTTCTCATTCTTTCTTAGTCTAACCCACTCTGTGGGGGAGGCAGAGGGAAACCAAGTCTTAAAATGGCGTTCAAGAAAGTGTGGGAAACCCGAAACCGAGCGAGCTATCCGTGGGCAGGGTGAAGTCCCGCGAAAGCGGGATGGAGGCCCGAACCAGTGTCTGGTACAAGAGGCTTGGATGACCTGCGGATAGGAGTAATATGCTAATCGTGCTCGGTGATAGCTGGTTCTCCCCGAAATATATTTAGGTATAGCGTCCTGGTATAAACCAGAGAGGTAGAGCACTGAATGGGTGTGGGGCAGAAATGTCTCATATTCAATCAAACTCCGAATTCTTTGGTGTTCACCAGGGCAGTCAGTCCCGCCGGGCTAAGCTGGTGGGTCGAGAGGGAAACAGCCCTGACTTTCGTCTAAGGTCTCTAAATTAAACCTAAGTGTGAAAGGAAGTGAAGTCGCTCAGACAGCTAGGAGGTTGGCTTAGAAGCAGCCATCCTTTAAAGAAAGCGTAACAGCTCACTAGTCGAGAGATTTTGCGCCGAAAATCCAACGAGGCTAAGGTTTATACCGAAGACAGAGGTGGTCGCTTGCGATCGCGGTAGGGGAGCGTTGATGTTGCGGTGAAGGTCATGGCGGAAGCCAGGCTGGAGCGGCATCAAATGAGAATGCCGGTATGAGTAGCGAGAAACCGGTGAGAATCCGGTTGGCCGAATATCCAAGGTTTCCGAAGCAATGGTCGTCATCTTCGGGTTAGTCGTTCCTAAGGCGAGGCCTAATGGCGTAGTCGATGGACAACAGGTTGATATTCCTGTACCTTAACTGTTTCGTTACTAGTTGGGGAGAGACGAAGTTTGATATGTCTGGCGTCATAATGATTCGGCGTTTAAACTATGAATCAGTGACAATTGGCAAATCCGTTATCACGACGGTGAATAGTGATGAAAAGACCTGAACTTGTTGAGGGTCAATCAGACGGTGTTAAGCTTCCGAGAAAAGCTTCGCAATCAGAAACAGTTGAGACCGTACCGCAAACCGACACAGGTGGATAGGTAGAGAATACTAAGGCCAGCGGGAGAAGGGGGTTTAAGGAACTCGGCAAAATAGCTGGGCGTAACTTCGGGAGATGCCCTACCCACGGCACTTCGGTGCTTGTGGGTCGCAGCGAAAGATGCTTGCCGACTGTTTATCTAAAACACAGGTCTGTGCAAAGGCGAAAGCCAAAGTATACGGGCTGAGGCCTGCCCAGTGCTGGAAGGTTAAGGGGATGGATGATTCTTTTAGATGAGTCCTGAACTGAAGCCCCGGTGAACGGCAGCAGTAACTATAAACACAATTGTAGTTGTAAAATCTGGCTATATGCTGGAAAATCTCGACAGGTTGTTTGTACTGTTGTTTTATGTTAAAATTAACAGTAACAATCAGACAAATAGAGACAATCAGCAGGAAAGATTGGAGAACGATGACAAAAAAGGGAATACCCCCACGAATAGGTTGGTATCTAGCCGGCTTCGTTGATGGCGAAGGCAGTTTTAATGTTTCATTAAGGAGAAAAGATGACTATCGTTTGGGATGGCAAGTGGTTTTGAGTTTTAATGTTTCCCAAAAAGAGAGAACAATTTTGGCATTAATGAAAAGACATTTTAATTGCGGCATTATTAAGCAACGAAGTGACGGGCTTTACTCGTATGACGTAACTAACCCTCGTGCCATTCAGGAAAAGATAATTCCCTTTTTTGAAAAGTATCATTTTCTCTCTTCAAACAAGAAAAGGAATTTTGCGATTTTTAAGAAGATTGTTAACTTGATGTCAGAAAAAAGACATCTTGATGAAGAGGGGTTTGACCAAATTTTGAAATTGAGAGCGGTTTTGAATAAAGGAAAAGGAAGAAAGAGAAAATATACTATCCATAACGTTTCTCCAAAATCCTCAGAGACTATACGCCAGATCCGCCAATCGGCGGAATGAGATAGTCCGACCTCTATGGAGACATAGAGAGCATGGTAGAAATGTCCATGCCACCCTTTTTGGAAGGGGGAGTAACAAAGTGAACTGTTCTACGGTAGGGAGATATCGTTGCCGTAGTAAAAGCTGACCATATGCTGGAAAAGCCGTGTATCCCACACTACCAGAATTAAGGTAACAATGTGATGGGTGCGGCAAATCAGCAGGAAAGACCACTTAAAGTGGAATCCTCAGAGACTATACGTCAGCCTTCCATAAAAAGGAAGAAGAGATAGTCCATGCCCATAAGCGATTATGGGAATTATATAACAAGAGCGAAGTCCCTTGTCGGGTAAGTTCCGACCTGCACGAATGGTTCAACGAGCAAGCAACTGTCTTGAGCCCTCACCCGGTGAAATTGAAATAGCTGTGAAGATGCGGCTTACTTGCTGCAGGACAAAAAGACCCTGTAAAGCTTTACTACAGCTTGACATTGAATTGTATTTATTGACTGTCGAGAATAGGAGGGAGTCTTCGGACGCCAGTGAAATACCTCTCTTCGGTAAGTTCAATTCTAACCTAAGGACCCTGGAAACGGGTTTGGGAACAGTGTCTGGTGGGTAGTTTGACTGGGGCGGTCGCTTGCTCAAAGATAACGCAAGCGTACAAAGGTCGGCTTAGCGCGGATGGAAATCGCGCTGGACGTATAAAGGCGAAAGCCGGCTTAACTGTGAGACTGACGGGTCGAGCAGGTGCGAAAGCAGGTCTTAGTGATCCCCCGACTCATCGTGGGATGGTCGGGGCTTAACGGATAAAAGCTACTTCAGGGATAACAGAGTGGTCGCGCCCAAGAGTCCATATCGACGGCGCGGTTCGCTACCTCGATAAACCTATAATAGGAATGTCGCTTTCTCGAGTAATCGAGATCGAATAATTCGGCTTATATCGGTGAAACCCCACTTGGCTGTTTGGTCAAAGGGCAATACCGAGGGAAGTTTGTTTCGAAGAATTGAAACATAACCCCGTAGAGACTGAAGTTTTAAACTAAAATACTATCTCTCTTGTTTAGACAAGAAATTTTGGATGGTATTATACGCCGGACCCCCACCGTGTTTGGTGGGGTGATGATATAGTCCATGCCACTAGTAATAGTGGAGAACACATGGTCGGCTCAGCGCATCCTGGGGGTGGAGAAGCTCCCAAGGGTTGGTCTGTTCGCCCATTAAAGCGCTACGTGAGCTGGGTAAGTTGATTGATGAGCCCAGTTAAAACTTGGCTAATAACGGTGAAGCCCTACTTGACATTTGGGTTAACTTTGGTTAAATTGAAAGTGTCAAAGGGTAATACCGTGGGAAGTTGAAATGTATTCTGCTTATATTGATCGCTTACGAAAAACTTTGCGCCTCAATGATATTCAAAGGCAAATTGTTATTGGCAGTCTATTGGGAGATGGATATCTTTATCCAACTGTATCTGGGAAATATGCTTATTTGCGCATTTCCCAGGGCCCAAAACAAAAAAATTATGTTTGGTGGAAATATTCATTTTTTAAAAAATGGGTACTTTCGCTACCACGTTGCCAATTACAGAATAAAAAGAGGCCTGAACTGGGGAAGTATTTTTGGTTTAAAACCATTGCACATTCAGAATTATTGCAATATCGCAAAATATTCTATCCCGATGGTTTTAAAATAGTCCCTAGCGATTTAGATAAATTGCTTATTTCTAACTTATCTTTAGCAATTTGGTATATGGACGATGGTACATTAGCTGGTAAAGCAATCCATCTCAATACTCAAAGTTTTTCGTTAATCGAGAACCGATTTCTACAAAAAATTCTTAAAGCGAACTTTAATATTGCTTGTAGAATTCATAAAAGTGGTAATATTGGTAAGGGTTACATTCTCTATGTTCCGGTTGGAGAAACAAAAAGGTTTTTGTCACTTGTTGGCCCATATGTTAGAGAATGTATGCCATATAAAACATTTTTAACCCCGTAGAGACTGAGGGCATTGTGCCCGAGATAGCAATTTCTATCTTATTTTTTATAAAGATAAATTTAAGATTGTTATCATACGCCAGGGGTCAGAGTTAAATTTTTAGCTTTGGCCAAGATATAGTCCACACCTTAGGTAACTAAGGAATATGTGTCAGAACGTCGTGAGACAGTTCGGCCTCTATCCGCAGCAAGCGTTGGATACTTGAGAGAAGTTGACCACAGTACGAGAGGACCTGGTTGAGGGAATCCCTAGTGTGCCAGTTGTCACCGTCAGGTGCATCGCTGGGTAGCTACATTCCTTCGGGATAACCGCTGAAAGCATCTAAGCGGGAAGCCCATCTCAAGATAAGGTATCCTTCTATCCTTCGGGATAGGTGAGATCGGTAGGAGATTACTACCTTGATAGGCGACCGGTGTAAGCGTAGCAATACATTTAGCCAAGTCGTACTAATCGATCAAAGGAGTAGCCAGTGAAGGTTAATCTGCTTTTGCCTTTCGGGCTTCGGTAGAGATAATATAATACTCAAAGAGAATTATCGAGGCACGTAGTGCCGCTGTATATTTAGAGAAATTTCCCGGTCTTTGGAGCGATACGGTACCACCTCTTCCCATTCCGAACAGAGAAGTGAAACGTATCAGCGGGGACGATAGTAATTCCGCAAGGGATTGCGAAAATACCTCAAGGCCGGGATTTTTTATTGCGAAAATAAGAACCTGCCTCATTTTATTCGGCAGAACCTTGTTTTTTCCCTTGGTCGAAATAAGAACCTGCCTCATTTTATTCGGCAGAACCTTGTTTCTCACTATCGTTCGAAAAACTCTCAAGGCCGGGATTTTTTATGTTAAAATCTAACCAGGATGAAGAGAGCCTTTCGATTTCTCCCTGTTTTAGCTTCTTTTCTGATTCCATTTGTAATCTATCTTTATACTCTCTGCCCAACGATTTCCGTTCATGCTGATGCAGCCGAGTTGGCCACTGTGGTTTTAGCCAAAGGTATTGCTCATCCGCCAGGTTATCCCTTATTCACCATACTAGCGATGCCTTTTTCTTTTTTGCCTTTTGGCGAACCAGCCTGGCGCGTTAATTTGGCTTCCGCTTTTTTTGCTTCTCTGACCTGTTTAGCGATTTATCTTTTTTTAGAGCGCTTAACTAAAAACAAACCAGTTGCTTTAGCTGGCGCTCTGACCCTCGCTTTTTCCAGGTTTTTTTGGCACAACGCCCTTATTTCCGAGGTTTTTACCCTCAACATTTTCCTAACGGGTTTATTATTATTAATTTTCCAAATCTGGCGAGAAAAAAAAGAAAAACAATGGCTTTTTCTATTCTTATTAACAGCAGGCTTAGGATTAACCAATCATCAGACAATTATCTTTATTTATCCTTTATTTTTCATTTGGTTTTTGATTGAAAAGGGATGGAGAAATTTAAAATGGCTTGATTACTTACTTGCCTTAGTTATTTTCCTAGTCGGTTTTTCTCCTTATTTCTACGTTGTTTTCGCTGCCAAAACTCATCCCTTTTTAAACTGGGAAAATTCCCAGACTCTTAACGGTTTTATCAGACTTTTTACCCGAGCCACTTACGGGTCTTTAAGCATCTCCGCGGCCAGCATCGCCAAAATTGCCTTAATTGACCGGTTTTTAGGCTTGGCGAGATTATATCTTGTCAATTTTTCCTTAGGCTTGATTCCCGTAATTTTAGGCATTTACTGGGGAATAAAAAAACAAAGAGCTTGGCTAGTTTTTGTTTTAAGCGCTTTTCTAATCACCGGTCCCTTATTTATTCTTTATACCGGGCTGAACACCGGCAGTCCTGATTTTCTTTTTATTGTGGAACGATTTCTAATTTTCCCTACTCTTTTCCTCGCCATTCTGGCTAGTTTTGGCTTTGCTTGGAGCGTTGGATTCATCAAAAAAGAGCGACTGAGTTGGTTACTGCTTGTTTTTCCCCTGGGGATGTTATTCTTGAATTTCAATCAAGTTAACCAACGGAACAATCACTTTGGTCGCTATTTAGCCGAGGATTTATTCCGGACTGTTCCCCCAAAAAGCATTTTACTAATTGAAGGTGACGCTAAAGTTGGCGTTGCTTTTTACTATCAAAGAGTTTTGGGGGAGAGAAAGGATGTCAAAATTATTGTTGCTAATTTTTTAGTTTCTAATGAAGATTGGTATCGTCAGCAAATTAAACAAAATTTCCCTGAAATCTTTCTCCCGGAAAAATTAGAGAGCCGTCAAGAATTTATGGATGAGTTTATTACTATCAATAGTCAAAAATTTCCTGTTATTTCCGCGATGCGTATGCTTCGGCAGGAAATCGGCGTCAAAACAGAGACAGAAACGATTGGTTTAACTGAGAATTTTTTAGTTGAGCCAAGAAAGATTATCGCGGCTGAAGCCGAAAAAGAGATTGACAAAAACCTGGCTGATTATCAAAACCTAATTCATAAAAAAGATTATCAGTTTGGGTCAGTGGAAAGCATTCTTTTAAAAGAATATGCCTATCCCTATGTTCGTTTAGCCAATGGCTATTTTGGTCATGGTTTGTTAGACGAGGCTGAGCGCTTGTATTGGAAAGCTCTAGAAGTTGCTCCTCATAACTACTACACCTATGCGGATTTAGGTGATATTTACGCTACCCACGGTCAAAGAGAAAAGGCAGTTGAATATTGGCAAAAATTTGTTGGCGCCAATCCTTATTACCCCCGAACCGATGAAGTGAGAGAAAAGATTGAGAAGATGAAAGTAGAGGAGTAAATTTAAGGCTTGGCAAACTGAGCAAAGTGGGATATAATTTGAGTGAAACGAGAATTAGACTGATTTTTTAATAAAAAAATGACGAGCCATAGGCGTAGTATAATATCTTTGAACTTTTCCTTAGAAAGCGAGGTAAATGAAGGTTGACCAAAAAGAAACCGGCTCCCAAAACCAAAAAGCAGAGTAAAAAGTTTTCGCCAAAGGCTTCGATTAATCCTTCCTCGAAAAAACAACCTGTCACTATGGAAGAGCTGCTTAAGCAGACGAAATATCAGTTGCGTGGCTGGAAAAGGGGAGATTTAGTGGAAGCGATTATCGTTGAGAAAACCAAAGGGGTTCTTTATTTAGACATTGGCGGCAAGAGTGAAGGAATGGTTATTGACCGAGAAATGAAAGCCGCCAAAGACTTTATTAAAGAATTAACGGTCGGGGATAAAGTTGAAGCGATTATTACCCAACCAGAGAACGATAAAGGACAGACTCTGCTTTCTTTAAAAAAGGCAGCCGGCGATTATCTTTGGAATCAATTTGAGGAGAAGTTAAAAACAGGCGAAGCGGTAAGAGTTTTTGGTAGAGAGGTTAATCGGGGCGGATTGGTGGTTGAAGCCAAAGGTTTACAGGGGTTTATTCCTGCTTCTCAATTTGGCAGTCAATGGGCAGACAAGATAGAGAAGTTGATTGGGCGCCAAATTGAGGCTAAGCCAATTGAAGTTAATCGCGAGAAAAACCGGTTAATTCTTTCCGAAAGAGAAATTTCTGAAGCAGCCTTGCTTCACGCTCAGGAAGAAACCCTGAATAAAATCAAAGTCGGCGAGACTTTTAAAGGCGAGGTTACCGGGGTGATGCCTTTTGGCTTTTTTGTCAAAATTAAGTCTGATGAAATTGAACTGGAAGGTTTAGTTCATATCTCCGAGATTTCCTGGCAAAGAGTTGAGGACCCGAAGGAGTTTTACAAAGCCGGTGATAAAGTTAAGGTTAAGGTTTTAGCTAAAGACAAAACCACTGGTAAACTCAATCTTTCTATCAAGCAACTGAAAACCGATCCTTGGGAGGAAATTGAAAAGAAATATCCAATTGACGCCAGAGTTAAAGGCAAGGTCGTTCGTTTGGCTCCTTTTGGAGCTTTTGTTGATTTAGAAGAGGGGATTGAAGGTTTAATTCATATTTCCAAAATTCCGGCCGAAAAATCACTCAAAGTGGGCGATAAAGTTGATTGCTACATTGAATCGATTGACCAAGAGGGAAGAAGGATGAGTCTAGGCTTGGTGTTGAAAGAAAAACCGGTTGGTTATAAGTAAGAACCTTCCACCTTTAAGGTGGAAGTACCTTGTTTCTCGCTAGCGCTCGAAATAAGAACCTGCGTTTCGTGCAGAACCTTGTTTCTCGCTAGCGCTCGAAATAAACCTTATGGCCAAAGCTATCACCAAATTCGTCTGCCAACAATGCGGGGCGGAGTCACCCAAATGGATGGGGCGTTGTCCTCAGTGTGGTGAGTGGAATAGTTTGGTGGAAACCAGACTAGCCGCTCCGGATAAAAGCGGAAGAGCAATTTCTCAAACGAAACCCCAAAAACTTTCTCAAGTCAAATCAATTAAGCGGGCAAGGATGAGGACCGGGATTAAGGAATTTGATTTAGTTTTGGGAGGAGGAGTGGTTCCCGGTTCGGTCACCTTAGTTGCCGGAGAACCCGGAATTGGCAAAAGTACTTTGATGCTTCAATTTGTTGCCCAAGCGGGCAAGAGCAGTTCTTGTCTTTATGTTTCTGGTGAAGAATCAATCCAACAAATAAAAATCAGGGCCCAAAGATTGGGACTCAAAAATCAAGAAACTCTTTTTTTAACGGAAACTAATGTGGACTCAATTTGTACCCAAATGAGTGAATTAAAACCGAAATTAGCAGTGATTGACTCTATCCAAACTTGTTGGACAAGCCAGCTATCAGGTACGGCCGGGTCAGTGGGACAGGTCAGAGAATCGACGGCTAAGCTGCTTAAAGTGGCCAAGCAAGAAGGGATGCCTCTTTTTTTGGTTGGTCATGTCACTAAAGCCGGCGCGATTGCCGGTCCCAAAATTCTTGAGCACATGGTGGATACGGTTGTTTATCTGGAAGGAGAGAGATTTGGTGCCGCAAGGTTATTAAGAGCGACTAAAAATCGCTTTGGGGCCACTGATGAAGTGGGGGTTTTTGAAATGACCGATAAAGGGATGATGGAAGTGACCAATCCTTCAAGGCTTTTTCTTAGGGAACGAGTGAAGAAAGTGCCGGGTTCGGTAGTAGTGGCTACCTTAGAAGGAACAAGGCCAGTTTTAGTGGAAATTCAAGCCTTGGTGGTGCCGACTACTTTAGCCATTCCTCGAAGAATCAGTCAGGGAATTGATTATCGCCGCTTGCAAGTTATCAGCGCCGTCCTTACCAAACAATTAAAACTTCCTTTGGCTACTTTTGATATTTATGTTAATGTCGCCGGGGGGATTAGAATTGATGAGCCCGCCAGCGATTTAGGCGTTGCCCTGGCGATTATTTCTTCCTTCAGAGGCATCCCTCTTGATCCAAAGACAGTTTGTTTTGGCGAAATCGGTTTATTGGGGGAGATAAGAGAAGTCAGTCAGACCGCTAAGAGAAAGAAAGAAGCGAAGAAATTGGGCTTTACTCAAGTGATTTCTCCTGAGAATTTTACTTCAGTTAATCAAGTAGCGAGAAAAGTCTTTTTCAAGAAGTAATCCTGTATATTTGATTTCCTTAAAAATAATTTCCGTTAATTGTTATCAATCACGACCTGATTTTAAAGAAATTTGCCAAATTTTCCACTTTTCCCTTATTTATCCACAAAACTTGAAAACTGATTAAAGATGGTCTAAAATAAGGCTGTATTAATAATAGTATAAACTATAGGTATGGGGATTTTTCCAGAGGAGTTTCTTATAGGCTTGACAGAGTTGACAAGATATGATAAATTTGGCGCGCAGATTGAAAAAAGGAGCTAAAAGCAAAAAGCATTACTATCGCTGGATTGACAAAGTCACCACGAATAGCAATGCCCTTCGCGTGTTGGCGTTGATTCAGGACAGGTGACATCAACACCAAGTTGACGATAACACAGCGGTCAAGAAGTTGTCAAATCTAATTTTTATGAGAACCGGGTGACACAGCACTTTTTGGAGGTCAGAGTAGTTGAAAGAGTTTTGTTTCTCGCGCTTCTCATGGGGAAGGCGTGAAATATTGATTTTATTTTGACTTCAGACTGGGGGGTAGTATGTAGGGCAGGCATACTACTTCCCAGCTTTGGAGTTAAAAAAATAACTTTTATGGTTCAGGTGCGTCTTTTTCCACAATGAGCGAGAGACGCGTTCGAAAAGAATAGGCAATTGTTTTCCCTATAAGCAATTTACCCCTTGACAGACGAGCCAATTATTTGTTTAAATTGAATAGTAAATTAAGTT
>CAZPFP010000011.1:9809-16962 GCA_964585895.1 uncultured Gammaproteobacteria bacterium | reverse complement strand
TTAAAAACAGGCACCAATAAAATGTGATCCTTATGTCAATATTGATGACGGAACTATACGTCCTCAAGAACACGGTGAAGTTTTTGTTTGTGATGACGGCATTGAGTGTGACCAGGATTTAGGCAATTATGAACGCTTTCTTGAAGAAAAGCTTTCTCGAGCCAATTATGTGACCACCGGGCAGATATATCAAGAGGTAATTAGAAAAGAACGGGCTTTTGAATATGAGGGAGAAGATGTAGAGGTAGTGCCTCATGTTCCCGAGGAGATGATTAGACGTTTTAAAGAGGCAGGGAAAAAGGTAAAGGCCGATTTTGTCATTATCGAAATCGGTGGGACTGTCGGTGAATACCAAAATATTCTTTTCATTGAAGCTAATCGGATCATGAAGGTCAGAGATAAAGAAAAGGTGATTCATATTCACGTTGGCTATCTGCCAACGCCGCCGAGCATTGGGGAAATGAAGTCAAAGCCCGTTCAAAACTCAGTCAGAATTCTTAATGAAACTGGAATTCAGCCAGATTTTATTATTGGTCGAGCGGAAAAAAATCTTGATAAATGGAGAAAGGATAGGCTTGCCTTATTCTGCAACGTTCCTGAAGAGGACATCATCTCTAATCCGGACGTGGAATCAATTTATGAAATTCCTTTACTCTTAGAAGAGCAAGAATTAGTGGAAAAGATTTTAAGAAAGCTTAATCTTCGGCCTAAAAACAAAAAGAATTTAAAAGACTGGAAAAAGCTGGTTAAGAGAATAAAAAAAATTGAAAATCCAGCAGGAAAAAAGATAACAATTGGCATGATTAGCAAGTACCAAAAAGTAGGCGAATTTGAACTTAATGATACCTATGTCAGTGTGGTCGAAGCAATTAAGCACGCGGCTTGGGAAAACGGAGTTAAACCAAAAATAGTTTGGTTTGATAGCGAAAAATTGGAAAGTTTAAATACATCTGAACTAAAGGAAACCCTGGGGCAAGTAGACGGAATGATTGTTCCCCAAGGGTGGGGGAGTCGGGGGGTGGAAGGCAAGATAAAAGCGATTCAATATGCTCGGGAAAATAAAATTCCCTATTTAGGCCTTTGTTTTGGCATGCAGATGGCGGTAATTGAGTTTGGTAGAAATGTTTTAGGTCTTAAAAGAGCCAATTCCGCGGAAGTTAATCCCAAAACTCCCTATCCGGTGATTCACATTATGCCTGACCAGAAAAAATATTTGGAAAGACAGCAATATGGCGGGACAATCAGACTGGGAGCTTGGAAATGCCGGCTTTTAACAGGCACAAAGATTGCCGAAGTCTATGGTCAATCAGGGATTGTTTCCGAAAGACATCGCCACCGATATGAGTTTAATAATCGCTATCGCCAAAGATACAAAAAAGCGGGCATGAAAATTACCGGTGTTTCCCCGGACGGAAAACTGGTTGAGGCCATAGAGATTTCCGACCATCCTTTTTTCATTGGCACCCAGTTTCATCCTGAATACCAATCCAGCCCTTTAAAACCCCATCCGCTTTTCCTTGGTCTTATTAAGGCAATAAACAAAGGTGCTAAAAAACAGCCTTAAAAAGACGGAGCTAGCCGAACTTCATGTTCATGTAGGTGGCGCAGTCCATCCGGCCATTATGTGGAGTATTGCCCATGCCCAAGGGATCAAACTTCCTAGTAAAAATTACTGGCATTTTAAAAACATGGTTACCGTGGGTCGTGGAAGAAAGATTAATTGGAATGAATACCATCAGCTTTTTTATTGGACAGAATTGATTCAATCAAGCCCGGAAGCAATGGAACGCTCAGTTTATGAAATCATTGGTGGAGCCTACCGAAAAAATAACATCACTTTATTGGAAATCAGTTTTAATCCCATGTTGAGAAACAGAGGAGGAGAAAGGGATTTGGACCACATCATTATGGGAGCCATTAGAGGTATGGATCGTGCCTGTTTAGAATATCCAGTTAAAGCCGGATTAATCTTTTTTTTAGACAGACGGTTTACTTACAAACAAAACGAAATTATCGCCCAAAAAGCAATTCATTATCAAGGCCGAGGGGTTGTCGGAATTGACCTGGCTGGTCCAAGAATAAAAACATTCCGTTACCAAAAATACGGAAAGCTTTATCATTACTGTCAGCGAAAGGGTCTAGGAACAACGGTTCACACCGGAGAAGAAGGTTCAACAAAAGAAATGGAAAAGGTAATAATGGTTTTGAAACCAATGAGAGTCGTTCACGGCGTTAAAGCGGCCTTTAGTCAATCTCTTTTAACGGAATTAAAGAAAAGAAAGATTACCCTATCTATTTGTCCCACTTCTAATCTGTCAACGGGCGTAGTGAAAAATATAGAAGAATTCAGATTAATCATTAACACTTTTTTAGAAAAAGGAATAAAGTTTTGTTTTAATACTGACGGACCAGAAATATTTAATATTAATTTAAGATCAGAGTATCAACTTTTTCTGAATAAGGAAATTCTTACTCAAAAACAAATAGTGATGATTAATAAATGGGCCAAAGAAGCGAGTTTTCTTAACCAAAGGAAATGATATAATGATTTTGTGGAATATTATAATCTTGAACTTTGCGGCCTTAAACGAAAATTACCGATTGTTTCTCTGGGGCCAAAACTAAAGATTGCTTCTTTTAATCTCCTTGGTGACGGTGAACTGGTTGAGGCCGTAGCTAATAAATTAACCAAAGAATTAAAAAAATATGAATTTGATTATCTTGTTGGGCCTGAAGTAAAAGTTGTTCCTCTTCTTCAAGTTTTAGCCAAGAAGCTGAATAAGCCCCGCTATATCATTCTCCGAAAAAACATCATGGGTTACATGACTCAGCCGATAACCAATAAGTCTAAACCTAGCTTAGTTTTAAATGGACCCGATGCCAAACTATTAAAAGGTAAGAAAGTTATCATTATTGATGATGTTGTTTCTACCGGCAGAACGATCAAAGTGGTTCAAGAGTTAATGAAAATGGCTGATGCGGAAGCGGTGGGAGCAGTGGCCGTTTTCAAGCAAGGAGAAAAAGAGGAGAAAATAGGAATTCCTTTTTCATTTTTAGGAAAATTACCCCTTTTTCAATAAGAGGGATAAAAATAAGGGAAGCCCGATAAGGCAAGGAAAGAAATTTTACCGGGCTTCGAGATGTTAGACAAGGGAGGGTCCTCTGAGAAGGAAATAGACTCTGCCTATCAACGCCAAGGAGAAAATCGTTACCAAAAACAAGGAAAGGCAGACGTCGAAATAGTCAAGCTCCGGGGGAGAAGGAAATTCCTGGATTCGGTAAGAAGAAAACCAAAAAGTCCTTTCACCGGTGTGACGATAGTAACATTCCGCGCTGGAAAGGCAGTTGAAGTTAATCGTGAGATAGTCAATCTTGATCAAACTGCCAACCGTGGGAATGACCCATTCTGGCGAAATGACGACGAAAGTATAGGCATCGGAAACAAGTTGGTGAAATTCGTTAACTTCGTTCATCTCGATTTCGGCCAAATTGCCTGTTTCTTGAGCATGACTGAGTAAAGAGACGACATTCTCTTGGCTGTCAAAAAGAATAGACGCATGACCAATCACTTTATCTTCGTAGGTACTAAAATCCGATCTTTGGGTCTTGAGATCCAGAAGACCCAGGATGATGATGACCGCCAAGAGAAAAAAGGCAAAGATCATCTTCTTCACCGCCTCACCCTCCTTTCAAGGTGCGATTTTCTGACCTAACTATAACAAAGAATAATTTTTTTGTAAACCCATAATAAAAATATACCTAAATTGCCCCTTGACACTCTTTTCACAGACTGATAATCTGAATTTACAGAACAATAATTCTTGTTAAACCGCAAGATGAAAAAAGATAAATTGGTTAGGAATTTTTTTCATTATTATTAGAAGAAAACTCAAAACACCCTAGTGCGGGTGTTTTTTTAGTACTTTGAAAAGTAAATAGGCTAGCAAACAGATAAAAGAAAGGGGACGGAAAAGATGAAATGGAGAAAGGTGTTAGTTTGGGCCGTGCTTTTGAGCATGCTCCTCGCCGGAGTGGTTCCTCAATTAGCACTGGCAAGCGAAGAGACAGTCTGGCCACCGCGGACAGAATACGTGGTCCAGGCAGGTGATACCTATTGGGGTATTGCCGAAAAGTTCTACGGCGACGGCAGTCTCTGGCCGGTGCTAGAGGAGATCAGCGGCCGAGACAGAAACGCCCTTTCCGTAGGTATGACCTTGGAAGTGCCCACCCCCTGGATTCTCATCACCGGTGCTTTTGGTGGTGATTGGGGTGGAGAGATCGGTGGCGCTTTGGCTCTGTTGGAGGATCCCGTAACCTACATACCCTACTTTGGAAGAGAACTGTGGTGCGGGACTATCTCGGCAGTACCGGTTTGCGTCACTGCCGTGGGTGTCGAACAAGGTAACGCGATGTCTGCCATCCAGGAAATCTATTCCATGTTTGATGTTGATCCCTTTCTGGTGCTTCATGGCGGCATCAACGGCGGTTTCTATGAAGTAGGTAGTTCCGTCATTCCCAAGGTAGTATGTCCCGTCGATAAGTTTTACAGTTATCCCGTTCTTGGCCCCCAGCCGTACTGGGCAGAGGAAGGGGATACGGTTTGTAGTATGGCGGCGAGATATGGCTGGAGCGAGGCAGAGATGGCTCTCTTGGTGGAGCGCAATCCGGGCAAGGTTTCGGCTGACTGCGGCGTGTCCATCAGGACTGGGACCCAACTTGTGGGACCACGAGATGAAGCCTGGAACGACCACTTCATTTCAAGGGGTGTCACTGTTTACACTCGAGACGGTCAAAGCGAGAGTGTAAGCTGTTTCGAGACCCCTGACGACCTCTATGCTCTTGCTGTTGCCGCGGCGGAGAAGATGCGCTATCCCATCCCACCTCAGGAGATTGTTGACTACGTCACCGAGGCAGGGCGAGATCCGGCGGGCATTCCTCAGGTCCACTATGGCGAGGCTGAGGTTCTTTGCGCTGGAGGTACTTTCTTTGCCAGTCCATTGGAATCCTGGCGACAAATCGAACTCTATGGATGCACCGGAGACGATATGGAAACGCCCTTTGTTTACTGGGCGGTTGCTAGTGAAACCAGTGAGATATATGCACCACCGGTGGTCACTTTCAGGACATCTTCGGACCCGCCGATGCACAACCCGGGCACGCCCTATGTGTCAGCTACGGAATATCTGGCGGACCCAGAAGGAACCTACGAGATTGCGACCTCGTCACTTGGTCCAGTCTTCGCTTTGCCCGTCGTCGACTACCAGAGTAAGGCATACGCCAGTTTCATTTCGGCCTTTTTCGTCGAGTGGAAGGCAAGCTTACCCTGGGAGTGGTAGTTTTCAACCAACCTGCTAGCCTATTTGTGAACACCGGGCGGGGATCGCTTTGAATCCCTGAGATTCCGATTCCCGCCCCTTACTTTTAAATAAAAAAAATAATTTAACTAATGAAAAAAGAAACATATCAAGGTATTTCCACCAGTGATTACCCTGGAGCGGTAATTATTTGGTGTTAAGTTTTTTTTGGTCCTATCGCTCTTTGAAAGCAGAATAAGGAAGGAGAAAAAAGATGAAGGGAAGAGTATTCTTGTTTTTGACGACGATCCTAGTTTTGACGTTGGTAATCGTTGCTTGTGGACAGGCGGCGACGCCAACACCGGCATCACCGTCAACACCAAAACCAGCGGCAACAACTCCACCAGCGCCAGAGCCAACGCCAACCATATCTCTCCCGACCGAAGTACCGGTAGAAGAGCCATTCAAGGCGGCTTTTGTCTATGTAGGTCCGGTTGGAGATCATGGTTGGACATACGCTCATGATCAGGGACGTCTCTTTCTTGAAGAGAACGTCGAGAATCTGGAGACGACCTATTTGGAGTCAGTCAGTGATGTGGACGCTGAGGCGAGGATTCGCGACTTAGCCGAGCAAGGCTATGACGTTATCTTCACCACCAGCGCCAGCTTTCGTGATGCTACGGCCCAAGTCGCCCCAGAGTATCCCGACGTCGTTTTTGAGAACTGTTCGGGATTTCTCACTGACAAGAACATGGGTTCCTATTTTGGCCGGATGTATCAAGCCAAATATCTGGCAGGAATGGTGGCAGGGTTAACCACCCAGACCAACAAGATCGGTTATGTGGCTCCTATCCAGATACCCGAGATTATCAGGCTGATCAACGCGGTGACGCTCGGAGCGCGGTCGGTCAATCCCGATGTAGAGATGGAGGTTGTCTGGATCGGCAACTGGTTCGATGTCCCGGCTGAGACAGCCGCAGTGGAATCGATGGTTGATGCCGGTGTGGACGTCATTTTTACGGGCACGGACACGACCGTTCCCGTGATTACTGCCGATGCGGAAGGCGTTTGGTCGGTGGGTTATGACAGTTGCGAAAGTTGCTCAGCGGCACCAGACCTTTGTCTAACCACTCCCTGCTGGAATTGGGGGCCCATCTATGTGGACCTCGTCGAAGCGGTGAGAGATGGGACGTGGCAGCCGGACACAATTTATCGCGCCATGGACGAAGGTACGGTCATTCTCACTGCCTTGGGTCCCGCCGTTCCAGAAGGAGCCCAGGAGATGGTGGAGTCGGTTCGTGCTCAAATCGAGAGCGGCCAGGACGTTTTTTGTGGCCCCCTCTACGACAACCATGGTAATCTCCAGGTAGCTGAAGGAGAGTGCATGAAGGACCTGGAGCTTATCTGCTTTGACTGGTACGTCGAGGGAGTGAACTCCGAAGTGCCGGCCGGAGTCGGTTGTAACTGAAGATTGAAGCGATAGGATCTGAGGGTCCACTTATTACCAAATAGGTGGACCCTTTTTCTTTTGTTAATTTTCTGTTAAAATTACCTTATGGCTAATCAAGTTAAAATCAACGAGACGAATTTTGGTGTTGGCGACACAGTAGTCGTTTATCAAAAAATTCAAGAAGAAAAGAAAATGAGAACCCAACCTTTTGAAGGGATTGTGATTAAGATTAAAGGGCGGGAAGAAAATAAAAGCTTTACGGTCAGGAAAATTGGCGCCGCCGGTATTGGTGTAGAAAGAATTTGGCCGGTTAATTCTCCTTGGATTGAGAAAATAGAAGTTAAAAAAAGAGGCAAAGTCAAACGCGCCAAGCTCTATTATTTAAGAGAAAGAGTCGGTAGGAGAGCGA
>CAZPFP010000011.1:6467-9799 GCA_964585895.1 uncultured Gammaproteobacteria bacterium | reverse complement strand
ATGAGAAGAAAACCCCTCGGAAAATTAGGCGAAAAACTAGCCCTAAAACAGCTAAAAAATAATGATTATCAAATACTGGAGCGCAATTTCCGCTCAAGATACGGAGAAATTGATATCATCGCCCAAGAAGGCGATGTTTTGGTTTTTGTGGAAGTGAAAACGCGTACCTCAAGAAAATTTGGCCCACCGGAAGAGGCGATTACTCCTTGGAAAATCGAACGAATTATTAAAACAGGTCAGGAATATAAGAACCTTCATCCAAATTCACCTGAAGCAATGAGAATTGATGTGGTTGCGATTGAACTTTCCTCTAGCGGAGAAACAGAGAAAACAAGATTAATAAAAAATATCACCGATTAGATTGATAGCCCTCTGTGTAGCCCCTTTTCAAGTTTGTAATTCTTAAACACCGTAGCCTGTCATTTACTTGATTAATCAGAACTCAAAAAACCCGACTTGACAAGAAAATCAAGATTATCATAATCTTAAAGACAATGAAACGAGTTATTAGCTTAGTCTTCCTTATTTGTTTTTTATTCCTTATCTCTCCTGTTTTTGCCCAAACAGGTTGTCCAACTTGTGGGGCTGTTCAAACCCAAGAACAAACTCAAGAAGAAATTCAACAAGAGGTAAGAGAACAAACAAGGATATTGAATCCTGACTTGGGTGAACTAAGGCAAAATGTCATTGAAAAAAGAGAACTTATTCGTGAAAGGATTGAAGAACGAAGAGTGACTGTCGCCGCTCGTTTGGCAGAACATCGAAAAGAGAGGATTAGACTCTTTTATGGGCGCTTAACCAGGCGAATCCAAGCCGCTATTAACCGCCTGGAAAGACTAATTGCCCGAATCGAATCACGATTAAGTAAAATCGAGGCAGAAGATGAAGATATTGATACTTCAACGGTAAGAGAAAGTCTTGATGAAGCCAAGGATAAACTAGCTGAAGCAAGTGCCGCTTTGTCTGACGCCAAAACCAGTTTAGAAGATATCCTTGCTTCAGAAAATCCAAAAGAAATGTTTACTGAGGTTAGAGAGTTAGTTAAAGGAATTAAACAACAATTAGTAGAAGTTCACCAAATTCTAGTTCAGGTTATTGGTGATATTAAAGGCTTAAGAGTTGGCCAAGGAGCCAGCGAAGGAGAATAAAATGGAGCCAGAAGAGAAAACAGAGATAACCTCGTTTTCCGAACAACAACAAGAGCAAGTTGAAGAACAGCTTGAGGAATTAAAGCCTGAAAAAAGCAAATTGGAATTTTTGGAGAAATTCTGGTTTATTCCGGTTATCTTAGCCATCGTCGCTGTTGTAGTAGTAGGTTCTTTGTGGGCCGTTAATCAAGGCTGGCTCGCTCCCAAGGCATCACCAACCCCTACACCATTACCAAGTCCAACTTCCGGAGCAGAAACAGATGAATCAATTACCGCCCTAGAAGAACAAGGCGCTTCCGATGAAGTTTCGGCGATTGAAGCTGATATTGGAGCCACTGACCTTTCTGATCTTGATAAAGAGTTAACCGATATTGAAAATGAATTTTCTACTCCCTAATTCTTTCTTAATTTGCTACAATAACCTTTAATGAATGTTATTTCCTCTTTTTTTAAAGCCTTTCCATTAGCCTTTTCGGGGATTTTTCAAGTGGTTAAAAGAGAGAAAAATATCAAATTCCATCTTTTAATGACGATGATTGCTCTTATCTTGGGTTTGATTTTGGGAATCACCAAAATTGAATGGTTAGTGGTTATTCTGATAATTGCCGTTGTCTTGGCAGCCGAAACTTTTAATTCAGCGATAGAGGAGATTTGTAATTTATTAAAAAAAGAGAACAATCTTGACTATCAGGAAACAAAACTAATCAGAGATGTTTCTGCAGGAGCGGTTCTCATCTTAGCCATTGCCTCAGTCATTATCGGCTTGATGATTTTTCTTCCTTATCTCTTATGAAACCTTACTACCACAGAGCAGATGGAAAAAATTCGGCTAACGCCGCAATTTTGTTGCGGAGATCAGCCTTGACGCAGTTGAAATGAAAATAGAGAAGTTAGTAGTTGGTCAACTTCAAACCAATTGTTATCTGGTTTGGGACGAGAAAAGTAAGGAGGCAATTATCATTGACCCGGCCGATGATGGTGATTTTATTATAAGGAGAATTCAGGACTTAGAGCTGAAACCAAAACTAATAGTGGTCACCCATGGACATGTTGACCACATTTTAGCGGTGACTGAACTGAAATTGGCTTTTAAAATCCCTTTTTGGATGCATAAAGCGGATTTGTTTTTAGTAAAGAAAGTCCAATCAGCCGCTCGCTACTGGTTTAGAGTAGAAGCTGACCCGCCGCCTAAAGTAGATAAGTTTATAAAAGAAGGCGACGAAATTAAATTTGGCCAGGAGAAATTAAAAGTAATCGAAACCCCCGGTCACTCCCCTGGCGGGGTATCATTTTTAAATAGGGGAGTCGTTTTTGATGGTGATACCCTTTTTAAACAAGGCATCGGCCGATATGATTTCTCTTATGCCTCAAAAGAAGACTTGTTTGATTCAATAGAAAAATTATTCAAACTTCCCGGTGAAACGATTGTTTATCCTGGGCATGGACCAGAAACAACCATCGAAGAAGAAAAGAAAATATTCAGATTCGCAGGAAGGTTATTTTGAAAAATAAGATTATTTTGTTATAATACTCGAAGAGAATTATCCGAACGGAGTGAAATATACTGAAAGAGATGATTTTTGAAAGGAGGTGAGAATCTATGGCTAAAAAAGACAAACCAGTCGATAAAGTTAAACCTACTGAAGAACCTAAAGCAGAAAAGCCGAAGACAGAAGTACCTAAGGCAGAAGCGCCTGTTAGCAGTCCAACTGCAGCAGCAAGTGATGACGTTACGCCGGCAGGAACCGACGCATCGGGTCGCCAGCTTTATAATGTAATCTGTGCCGCTTGTGGTAAACCCACCCAGGTTCCTTTTAAACCATCTGGAGACAGACCCGTTTATTGTAGAGACTGCTATATGAAGCAAAGAGGAGGAAAATAAAACTAATTTATCTCTCCATACCCTTTTCCCTAATTGAAAAAAAGCGGGGTTTTTGGTAAAATAGGGCCATCTGGCCCCGTCGTCTAGTGGCCTAGGACATCAGGTTTTCATCCTGAAGATCGCGGGTTCAAATCCCGCCGGGGTCACCAGGGCCGTTAGCTCAGTGGTAGAGCACCTGCCTTTTAAGCAGGGTGTCACAGGTTCGAATCCTGTACGGCTCACCAGAAAAAATCACCTGCTCGTAAATATGAAAGGACCAGAATATTGTGAGAGCAGACTAAAAACTTCTTTGGACTATGCGG
>CAZPFP010000011.1:0-6457 GCA_964585895.1 uncultured Gammaproteobacteria bacterium | reverse complement strand
TTTATGGTCTTGCATATATTTCTACAACAGATTGAGAAACGAACCGTTCTTTTTCAGGCAAGAAAGAGTAGGAAAAGGACAAAATTCATTCATGATGATTAAATTTGAAACATTATATGCTGGAGCAGAAAATAAAGACGAAAATAAAAAAAGCTATCATTGTCAAGCCCATGACCGGGAGAAAAGTGATCCTCGAATTAGCAACAAAGCAATGCTTTTTATGAGACAAACTGGCTTAAACAAACTACCTCAAATGATTAATGTTTTAGGTGGAGAAATGAGTATCGTCGGTCCAAGACCTCTGCCTCTTGATTATATTGAAGAAGCGGAAAGCCTTTTTCCAGAAATTACCAGAGAATGGCGAAAGACCGCCCTCTCAATTAAACCTGGCGTAATTGGCGTCAGTCCGTTACAAACAAGAAAATTACCTATCGAACAATTTGATCAAAGAGCAGAGTTAGATATGATATATTTAGAAGAAGCAACTTTCTGGAAAGATCTCCAAATAATCTCTCAAGCCCTAGTAGCGATATACCAAAAATAGAGTTGGTTTAACTACTGTGCTATACTGAATCTATGCTCATTTTAGGAATAGACCCTGGCACTGCAGAAACCGGCTTTGGGGTGATTAAGTGTACTCGGAAAGAGATGAAACTAGTTGATAAGGGTATGATTAAAACCTCAGTTAATCACGATTCCCCCAAGCGATTAAATAGCATTTTCCAACAAACAACCATTATCCTTCAAAAACACAAGCCTCAAGTTTTAGCCATTGAAAGCCTGTTCTTCAATGTTAATGCCAAATCAGCTTCAGCCGTTGGTCAGGCGATAGGCGTGATTAAACTGGCCGCAGCGAGAAAAAAAGTAAAAGTTTATGAATATCCGCCCTTAAGAATTAAGATGGTTTTAACCAAGAATGGAAGGGCAGAGAAAAGACAGATACAATCAGAGGTAAGGAAAACTTTGAAGATAAGAAAATTACCTCGGCCAACCCATGCGGCTGATGCTTTAGCGGTGGCCATATGTCACTGGCAAGAAACTAGAAAAAAATGATAAAATAATGACAGAGGAAGGAGATGAAGAAGATGTCAGAACCAAATGATAAAGAATTAGGAACACAATCAGAAGAAAAAAAAGAAGCAACTCCGCAAGAGCTAGCTGAAAGTTGGTTGAATTTCAGAATTGGCCAAGTTCGAAGGAAAGTAATTGATAAAAAACGATCAATTGAATTTAATCGAAGTTATAAGCCCTCTCTTCCGTCTACTCCAGGTGAGGGACCTGGTAGCATGGATTATTCAGATTACGAGGTAAGTCAGTTAGAGACCGAACAGTGGGATTATGAAAGAGACGATTTAATAGACGAGCTTGAGGGTGATCTCTACAGGCTAGATGACGAATTAGAAGGAATACACGCACAAACCAAAAAAGTGACAGAAGGCGACACAGAATTAATAAATTATCTTGCAGCCAAAGAGAAAGAGAGAAGAGCAGAGATT
Source organism: uncultured Gammaproteobacteria bacterium (assembly GCA_964585895.1). Lineage (GTDB taxonomy): Bacteria > Patescibacteriota > Microgenomatia > PFEM01 > JAHIFH01 > CAZPFP01. Next base: position 4,961 of record CAZPFP010000011.1, on the reverse strand, counting down.
GAAGAAAAGCGTAGAAGAAAGGAAATGAGTAAAGCCTGAAAGCCACAGGTCTAATTTGTTACCAATTTAGCCGACAAGAAACAAGAAGTAGGTAGATAGTTTAAAAAGTTTAAAGTATAATAGTTAAAAGAAAGGGGGTGAGTTAAAAAAAATAATATGGCAGATACCAAAGCAGGCAACATAACTCACTATTACGATAAAATCGGCGTGGCGGTTGTTGATGTTTTAGCACCGCTTAAAGTGGGTGATAAAATAAAAATCACCGGCAGTACCGAATTTGAACAGGAAGTAGGTTCGATGCAAATTGAGCACGAAAATATTGATAAAGCCAATAAAGGTGACCAAATCGGAATGAAGCTTGACCAGCCGGTGAATGAAAAAGACGAAGTTTTTAAAATAGGCTAAGATGGATTGGAAACTGGCGCCTGAACTTCAAAAGAGGGTGGAAAAGCTGGCCAAAGCCCTCGAATTTTCTCATATTGATTCTAAAAGAGTTATTGCTTTTCGGAGTTTTGGTTCAAAATCTCGGGCAAGAGCCAGAATTTGGAGCTTTCCCAGAATTTGGCAAAAAGCTCTTAAAGTCAAACCCCATTATTGTTTAGAAGTTCTTTCTGAAAAATTTGATAAACTTTCTAAAGAAGACCAGGATAGAATCTTAATCCATGAACTGCTCCATATCCCCAAGAATTTCTCTGGGGCTCTCCTGTCTCACCGGGGTAGAAATAGAAGAATTGACAACCGAGCGGTTGAGAAGCTTTTTTCGAAGCTTGAAAGAAATAAGCAAATCGAATAGTATTCAAGCTGAGAAAGGACGGATTCAAAGACATTTAAGTCCGAAGAAGACGTCATCTAAGGCTTTAAAAGGTTTAAGATGATTATTCACGGTGACAACCAGATTGAAAGTCGAAAATTCCTGACCGAGCAAATAGACCAAGCCAAAGAAAAAGGTTTAGGGGTTGTTCGTTTTGAGGGCAAAGAAGTGAAAATGGAACAACTCCTTCAGGTTTTAGAAGGCAAATCATTGTTGGGCGAAGAAAATCTGGTGGTGATTGAAAATCTATTCATTAAATCTCCTTCTCAATCGATTATTGATTATTTAATCAAAAGCCAACCTGAAAACTTAATCATTTGGGAAGGAAAAGAAATCAGCCAAGCCAGAATTAACAAATTTAAAACAGCCACCAGGTTCTTTAAATTACCCCAAGTTATTTTTAAATTTCTTGATGCTTTTTTACCAGGAAATAGTCGTTATTCTTTAAGATTGTTAAAGCAGACCGTAACTCAATCTTCCGCCGAAAGTGTTTTTTACATGCTCGCCAGACAAATACGTTTTTTGATCATTGCCCAACAATTAGGCAAAAATGGTTTAACTGGACTTCATCCTTTCCAACAGCAAAAAATGATTGCTCAAGCAAAAAGATTTAAACTTAGTCAACTCCTGACTATTCATCGTAAACTTCTTTACATTGACTGGCAGCAAAAAACCGGTCAGGCTCCCATGGACCTGGCTGGCCAGCTTGACCTTTTAATAGCTTCTCTTTAGAATGGAAGCATGAGACTGTTTGGGACTAGCGGCATTCGAGGTAAGGCAGACGAATTCTTCACTAATCAATTCTGCTTCGATATTGGAAGAACCTTTGTTCAATTTTTAGATAATCACAAACAATCAGGAGCGATTGCCGTAGGTATGGACCCAAGGAAATCAAGTCCTAGAATCAAAGAGGCTTTATTACAAGGGATAGCTCTTTCTGGACGAAAATTATTTGATGAAGGAATCGTGCCTGTTCCAGCTATGAATTTAATCATAAAAGCATCTTCTTTAGCTGGGAGTGTGATGGTTACTGGCAGTCATATTGAAAAGGGTTCGAATGGGCTTAAATTTTTTGCTTTCAAAGAAGAGATTTTGAAAAACCATGAAAAAGAGATAACTCAAATATATGGAAAACTAAAAGAAAAAATTGCTTTTAAGAAAAAGCACTTAGAGATAAACAAGGAAAATAAAGCTACTAAACTGTATCAAGAAATGTTAATCCGTCTTGCCGCTAAGCCATTTCCCCAGTGGAAAGTTATTATTGATCCAGGTAATGGGGCTCAATCAAGAGTTTTACCTCAGGCACTGAGAAAACTGAATCTTGAGGTTGTTGCTATCAATACTGAACCAATACCGGATAAGTTCATGGCAAGAGACACCGAAACAGGTGAAACCTATCAAGAAGTAGCAAACTTGGTTAAAAAAGAAAAAGCTGTTTTGGGAATAATTCTTGATGCTGATGGCGATAGGGTGGTTTTTGTTGATGAAAGTGGAAAATATATTCCTGGTGATTACAGTGGGACATTAATTGCTAAACATGCTAATAGTCCTCTAATTGTGACTCCAATCAGCACTTCACAAGTGATAGATATGGTAAATAAAAGAATAATTCGTACTAAAGTAGGTGCTCCTTTTGTGATTGAAGCAATGAAAAAACATCAGGCAAGTTTTGGGTTTGAAGCTAGTGGAGGGGGAATCTCGTCAGAAATTATCATGACCAGAGACGGGGGTTCTTCAACAATAAAGATTCTTAATATCATGAAAAAGGAAAAAAAGTTGATTGGTCAATTAGTTGATGAGCTTCCCAAATTTTTTATTGTAAAAACAAAGGTTGATTGTCCTTGGGAATTAAATTCGCTTATCCTAAAAGAAGCAAAACGAAATTTTAAAGGTGTTAAAATTGAAGAGATTGATGGCTTGAAAATTTGGCTGGATAAAAACAGTTGGGTTCTCTTTCGCACCTCAAGCAATGCCCCTGAATTTCGGGTTTTTGCTGAAGCAATGAGTAAGCAAAAAGCAGAAAAACTGGTTGAAAAAGGAATTAATTTAGTAAAGAATATTATTAAGAAAGGAAAATAATGTCAATTCTTAATGACCCAAAGAAAATAAGAGAAGTTGATAAATCTCCTGTGATTGAATCAGTTGGTATGCTCCCTGACCAAATGAAGCAAGCCTGGAATGAGATTATGAATATTAAACTTCCCGTTGATGAATTCAAGAATATTGAAAATATCGTTGTGGCCGGAATGGGCGGCTCGGCCCTTGGCGCCAGAATTATCGATTCATTAAGTTTTGAGATTTTGGATTTACCTATGGAAATCATTACTGGTTATCATTTGCCCGCCTATGCTGATAAAAAAACATTGGTGATTATCTCTAGCTATTCTGGCAATACTGAAGAAACACTTTCTTGTTTTACAGAAGCGATTGAACAAAATTGTCAAATATTTATCATCACGAGCGGAGGCAGGTTAGCAGAAATAGCCAGAGTGAAAAAGATACCCGCTTATATCTTTGAACCACGGTATAACCCCGCTAAACAGCCTCGATTGGGTCTGGGCTATTCGATTACCGCCCAACTGGCTTTGCTTTCAAAACTCAAACTTATCAGGGTGACCGAAGGCCAAATTACCGAGACAATTAACTATCTTAAAAAGCTCAGAACGAAATTAACGATTGAAACCGCTCAGGAAAATAATCTCGCTAAAAAAATCGCCTCTTCCTTAGAAAGCAAGATTATTGTCGTTGTTTCAAGCGAACATCTTAATGGTGTTGCTCATGCTTTTAAAAATATGCTTAATGAAAACAGTAAGTCATTTGCAGTGAGATTTAGTTTGCCAGAAATGAATCATCATTTATTAGAGGGACTTGCTTTTCCTAAACAAAATAAAGACATTCTGAAAATCCTCTTTCTCGAATCCGAAATCTATGACCCAGAAATTAAAAAAAGGATAAAAATAACCAAAGAAGTCATAGAAAAAAATAAAATTCCCCATGTTTTACTAATGATTAGGGGAAGAACAAGGTTGACTCAGGTTTTCGAAACAGTTTATCTTGGTGGCTTTATTAGCTATTACCTGGCCCTTCTTAATGGGGTTGATCCAACCGCAATTCCTTGGGTTGATTATTTTAAAAAAGCTTTAAAAACAACTGCCCATGAAGAAAAAAGATAAGCAAAGCTTGTTGCTTCGTAATCAAGATATTGTTTGGTTTAATGAGGTTGATAAGGATGACATTGGCCTGGTTGGCGGCAAAGGGGCGAATTTGGGTGAAATGGCTTCCGTTCAACTTCCCGTACCCAAAGGATTTATTATTACCTCAAACGCTTACTTCCAATTCCTTAAAGAAAACAATCTTGAAAAAATAATCAAGGAAGCGGTTGAAAAAGTTGATTTGGAAAAACCGGAAACAATTAACCAAGCTTCAAAGAAAATAAAGCAGGCAATTAAAAAGGGAACCATCTCAGAAGAACTGGCTAAGAAAATCATTTTTTCGTATGCCAGACTGGGGGGAATTCTAAAAAATGCCTATGTGGCTATTCGTTCATCGGCTACGGCTGAAGATTTACCGACCGCCTCTTTTGCCGGTCAACAGAAAACATATCTTAATATTGAAGGTGAGACTAATGTTGTTCATCGGGTTCAAGATTGCTGGGCTTCATTATTTGAGGCAAGAGCAATTTTTTATCGCCAGGAAAACAAATTTAGCAATCTTAAAGTAGGGATTGCGGTCATTGTTCAAAAAATGCTTAGTAGTGATGTTTCGGGAGTGATGTTCACGATTGACCCTATTACCAATGAGAAAAATAGAATTGTCATTGAGGCAATTTACGGTTTAGGAGAATTAATTGTTCAAGGAGAAGTTATTCCTGATCGATATGTGGTTGACAGAAGAAGCTTAAATATTATCACCAGGGATATTTCCAAGCAAGTAGTTCAATTGACTAAAGTAGGCACTTTAAATAAACGAACCAGGGTTCCCAAGAGCTTACAAACAAAAAGAAAATTAACTGATAAGCAAATTATTGAATTGGTCAAATTGGGTAAAAAAATTCATCAACATTATTTCTTTCCCCAAGATATTGAATGGGTTTTGTTTAAGAATAAACTTCACGTTGTTCAAACCAGACCGGTAACCACCATCAGAAAAG
>CAZPFP010000010.1:10452-17120 GCA_964585895.1 uncultured Gammaproteobacteria bacterium | reverse complement strand
ACCTTGATGCATTCCAAAAGGGAGTAAATCTAACCCTATGGTCAGATAACATTCCTAACGAGGACCGTATTAAAGAGATAAAGGAGAGACTTAATATCAACTCCATCTCCATAGTCTTCCATATTTGGATGGAAAATCAAAATAGCCCGGTATTCCGCGGCGAGGACACGCTAAGTGATGAAAACTTGGGACTTCTCATTGATTCCCTCCATGCCCAAGGCTTACAAGTCCTTGTTCGTCCATTACTACAAATCAAGGATACGCGCTGGTGGAGAGGAAGTATACGCCCCCAAGACTTATTTGCATGGCAAAAAAGCTACAGTAGTATCATGATGTATCTTGCAAAAATTTCTGAGGAACACGGTGCAGAAAGATTTTGCATCGGCGTTGAGATGAATTCAACCCAAGATAATCGAGAAATCTGGGAAACCATCATTAACGATGTTCGATCAGTTTATAGTGGAAGGATTGTCTACGCCGCGAACTGGGATGGCTACTGGGGTATCCCCTTCTGGGATTTGGTCGATGAAATGCATATCGATGCTTTTTTTGTATTAGAAGCAGAAGATGATGCAACAGTGGACCAACTCGTTGAAGCGTGGAGACCCGACGTCCAGAAGGTGCGAGTAAGGCAAGCACAAGTCGGAAAGCCTTTGGTCCTGGGTGAGCTTGGCATTGTGCCTCAAGCGGGCCGCTGGCGTAACCCCTGGGTCTGTGCGACAGACCAACCACTAGACTTTGATGCCCAGTTGAGATACTACGAAGCAGCACGTAGAGTCTGGACCGGGAAAACCGAGGGAGTGTATTTTTGGTCCGTCGGCACCGATAGAAGCGACGATGGACTCGTCGGAAGCTTCTCTCCTCTAGGCAAACCAATAGAATATCTTATAAGAGAATGGCTGTCCTCCGAACCTGACCAAACAACTGAAATAAGTGAGTAATCACAAAGATCACGATCGCAATGATGCGAACTTGCTGCTCTCACCAGCAAGTACCGAAAGGTTAAAGTGGTCTTCTCTCTTTGAAAAAAACCACCCTAAAGGTGGTTTTTTTGTTACCTTCCTCTCTCTGCCTCAAACAGCAAATCCTCGTATTTCAATTTCTTTCTGTCTTCATAAACAACCACCTTAGCCAAACCTTTTTTAACCATCACCCAATTAACCAGCCTTTCACCTTTCTCACAGCCAACCTGGGTCCTACATTTCTCCCAAACATAAGCCAAAATTCTGCCATACTTATCATCCTGATAAGTATCGTATTCAAGTCTCACTTTTTCCCCCTCAATCAAATCTTTTAAGTATTCTCCTGCTTCCTCCCAATCCTTTTCACCTCGATTAGGGGCATCAATACCAATCATCCTCAATCTTCGACCGCCTTCTAATTCAAAAGTGTCTCCATCAACGACGCTCTCTACCACGGCATATTCTGGAAACAACAAAGGAGACTCCTTAAATCCTCCAGAAGCAACCATTCTTCCCAAATCCCCCTGCCAATTCCAACCCAAGATCGCGGCCAAAATCAATCCGGGAACAAAGACCATCGGAATTCCTAAAGTCACTAAAAAATTTCGACTCAATTTTCGAGGAAGTTTTTTCCTTTTTCTCTTCATTCCATCTTTATCTTAACACTAGCCTCTTTTTTTAAACAACCACCACTAAAAAAAGCCCACCTTCAAAGTGAGCCTTTTTTTCCCTTAACCCTATTTAATGTGGTAGGAACTGTTAATTTTAATCACGAGCAAAATTAACAAAAGCTCGGGTGTTTTTCCCTCATCACAAGTGGTGAGGGACCGTAATACTCCAGAAAGGAGGTGATCCATCCGCTCCTTCCAGAACGGATACCTTGTTCATGTTATTCCCTGTCTTTCGACGGGCATGGACTATCTCTTCATCCGCAGAAAACGACGCTTGATTGGATGCCAAGAACCAATAGTTCTAGCAAAATCTTTATAAGATTTCACTCTTATAAAAAATCTCCAATAATCCGGATCCACTCTTTTGCTTGGATTATGAATCTTACCGCAAGCGATGCCTAATTCCTCTAAGTAGTCCTTAACTTCTTGTAAATCACTTAAATCCTTTTGAGCAAAATACAAGTAGTAACGAACCTTCGGGTTTCTGGCTATACCACCTTCCGCATCAAAATATCCCCGAATATAATCAATTTTATCTTGCCGAGACCGAATTTTGGCGCCTTTCAATAGGGACTTGGAAAACTCAACAATATAAAGATTTCTGGATTTTCCTTCCCTATACGTCCAGGCTTTTCGGCCTAAGGATTTAATCCCTTCAGCAAGAAATTCGACATATTCAGTGCTCTTTTGAGCAATACGGTAGGTTGTTTTTCGCTCGGTAGCATCATGAAGTGCTCCAAGCAAATAAGCTTTCGTCATTTTCTGGTAGGAGCCGGCGTATAGTCTCTACGGAGTCCCCCGAAATTTCGGGGGTTCCCTCGCGGTTCCCATATCTGCTTTTAATTTTAGCAAACTTAGGCTTCCCCGATACAGCCGGATTTTTCTATACCGTTTCCAGTATAGGTCGCAATTTACTTACGACTTCACGCTGATCGCCGACCTCGCATTAGTACTCGGTAAACCGAATCCTTCGTGCGCTGCCGACTTTCTTCATGTGACGGGCGGTGTGTACAAGACCTGAGAACGCATTCACCGCGGTCTGCTGACCCGCGATTACTACCGATTCCATGTTCATGTGGGCGAATTTCAGCCCACAATCCCAACTGAGGATACGTTTAAGAGATTAGCTCCGGATTACTCCTTAGCAACTCGTTGTCGTACCCATTGTAGGATGTGTGTAGCCCTGGACATAAGCACCATGCTGACTAGTCGTCGTCCTCTCCTTCCTCCCCGATTTAATCGGAGCAGTTCCGTATGAATATTTAACATACAGTAAGGGTTGCGCTCGTTTATCCACTTAAGGAAACACCCTACGGCACGAGCTGACGGCAGCCATGCAGCAGCTGTTCTAGCACCCTCGAAGGCGGCTCGCCTTTCAGCAAGCTTGCAGCTAGTATGTCAAGCCCAGGTAAGGTCCTACGCTTTGTGTCGAATTAAACCACATGCTCCACCGCTTGTGCAGGTCCCCGTCAATTCCTTTGAGTTTTAACCTTGCGGTCGTACTCCCCAGGCGCCCCGCTTAACGCGTTAGCTTACGCCAGTCCAATACAAAATCAGACCAGCTAGCGGGGATCGTTTACGGCTAGGACTACCCGGGTATCTAATCCGGTTTGCTACCCTAGCTTTCGTTCCTTAGCGTCAGGTCATTCCCAGGTGCCTGCCTTCGCCCTTGGCGTTCCTCCTGATATCAATGGATTTCACTCCTACACCAGGAATTCCAGCACCCTCTAAAAACCTCTAGTTAGTCAGTATCCAAACCCTTTCTGGGGTTGAGCCCCAGGCTTTAAACTTGGACTTAACCAACCGCCTACGAAACCCTTTACGCCCAATAAATCCGGATAACGCTTCCACCCTACGTATCACCGAGGCTTCTGGCACGTAGTTTGCAGGTGGTTATTCTTCTATTGTCGACCAATAAACAAAAGCGGTTTACAACCCGAAGGCCTTCATCCCGCACGCGGCGTCGCTGCGTCAGGCTTTCGCCCATTGCGCAATATTCCTAGTTGCTGCCGTCCGTAGACGTGGGACCCGTGTCTAAGTGTCCCTGTGGCTGACCATCCTCTCAGACCAGCTACCCGTCATTGCTTTGGTGAGCCATTACCTCACCAACAAGCTGATAGGACGCAGGCTCCTCCTTCGGCGAGCAGTGATGCTCTTTCCCGTAAACGGCTTATGCGGTATTACCCCCGGTTTCCCGAGGCTATTCCCCACCAAAGGGTAGATTCCTACGCGTTACTCACCCGTCCGCCACTCCCTAACCGAAGCTAGGGCGTTCGACTTGCATGCTTAAGGCACGCCGCCAGCGTTCATCCTGAGCCAGGATCAAACTCTCAAAAATAGACTTCCTACCACAATAAATAAAGTTAAAGATTTAAATTCAGTTGTCAAAGAACTTTTTCACCAAAAAGCCCCGCCAAGCGGGGCAAATTCCCATATCTTCTTGGCAAATTACTTACGTCATATCTGGATTGATAATAACAAAAGAACTAATCATTGTCAATAGCAATAATTCCTCCGCCCAAGACTTCTTCGCCTTGGCCCGCCTGCTGGCGAGGCAGGTAAAAAACCGCCGCTTGACCTGGGGCAACGCCCCGCTCAGACTCATCTAAAACCACTCTCACTCCAGACCCTGTATCCTTAACCCGGCCCTCTAACAATTCTCCTTGATGTCTTATTCTCACTCGACATTTAAATTCTTTTTTAGGTACTTTTCCAGCAATCCAATTAACCTCTCTAACTTCAAATTCTTTTTTCTCCACCTCTTTTCCAAACCCCACTACTAACTGGTTTTTCTTTACTTTTTTGTTCACTACATACAAAGGCCCAATCACTTTTTTATCCGTAATTCTAAAACCATGCCTTTGTCCAGTGGTATAAAGAGGTAAACCTTGGTGCTCACCAATTACTTTTCCTTTGGTATCAACTACTTCTCCTGGAATAATTTTTTCCAAAATCTGTCTTTTTAAAAAAGGACGATAGTCATTTTCTTTAAAAAAGCAAATTTCTTGAGACTCGGGTCTTTCGGCAACGGGTAGTTTCCACTTTTTTGCCATTCCAACCACTTTCTTTTTTTGATAATTACCAACAGGAAAAAGAGTGTGGTTTAATTGTTCCTGGGATAAATTGTAGAGAAAATAAGACTGATCTTTTTGTTCATCTTTTCCTTTTAATAGATGAAAACCATGGTTTTGCTTAATCCTGGCGTAATGCCCGGTGGCCAAATAGTCATAACCTGATCTTTGAGCATATTTCATTAACTCACCAAATTTGATTATTTGGTTACATCTGACACAAGGATTAGGAGTTAAACCTTGAGCATATTCTTTTAAAAAATAATCAACCACCCTTTTTTTAAAAACCTCCTGGAAATCAACTACATAAAAAGGAATATTTAAATGTTGAGCTGTTTTCTGGGCAGCCTGAAGAGATTTGTCTGCTTTAGTAGCTTTTTCCCTCCACAATTGCAAATAAAACCCCGCCACTTTATAACCAGCTCTCTCCACCAAAGCGACCGCTACCCCGGAATCCACCCCTCCGGAAAGAGCCACCGCTATCTTCTTAACTCTCATAGGCTCAATTTTATCATTCCGAGCCTATTATTACTACTTTAAACAACTTAAAATTATTGCTAAAATCTATTTAGCTATGCAAGACGCCCAGAATAAACTAAAAACAATTCTCACCACCTTTATTACCAAAACTATTCCTTCTCTTCTAATCAGTACTGGTCTTTTTATCGGCGGCATCATCCTTTTAGCTCTCAGAATTCCGGGCTGGAGTATTATTTTTGGCTTGCCGGCTGTTCAAATCGGGATTATCTTTCTAATCTTTACCTTTGATGACCTTGCCCGTAATAAAGTTGGTCCCAACAGCTACCATCTGCTCAACTGCTCTGTTTGTGGCAAGCCAATATTAGCACCAAGCTGGCAAAAAGAGAGAATTTGCGGGGCATGCCAGAAGAAAATTGCCAAAAAACCTAAAGAAGAAAACAGCTAGTTCTTTTTCTTCATCTTTTTTATTCCGTCTCGCCCATTTCGAAAACCATCAACGAAAGCATCCCTCTGGGCTACCCTTAAGCCCAAATTTAAAACCAAAATCAAAATGGTAATCCCAATCAAAACTATCATTAATTCTCCGACTTGAACACCTCTAATCACTGACATTTCCTTCACCGCCTCTTCATAAGGGAGAGAAATCCATAAAGACCAAACTTGGTCTCCCACTTTTACCGGTGAATAGGCAGTGATTAACCTTGATTTTTCTGGAGAAAAAAAGTTCCGTTGCCCTACTATCGTGCCTTCTTCTCCTTCAAGAGACTCGGTAATCAGCTTTAAAAAGGATTCCTTTTCTTCTTCTGGCCAATCGCTTTTCTCTATATATTGAAAAATATTTTCTCCAATTAACTCTTCTTTAGTCGTGGCAACGATTACTCCCTCTTTAAAAGCAACCATATATAAGTAAACCTTAGGGTCAAAAACAAGAGGAGTAAGATATTTTTCGGTCAGCTCCGCAATAGAAAAGGACATTAGCACCAAGCCATTAAACCTGCCTTGATTTAGAACTGACGCCGCGATAATAAAGATTGATTCCGGCCCTCGTTCTCCTTCTCGGGAAACAAAGGGCTTGCTCATAAAAATTTCCCCCGGTTCTTTTTGTGCCTGAGCCCATTCGAAATAATTACTCTCACCAAAATAAATTTCCTCTCTCACTCTTTCACCCCGAAGATTAGTCGACCACAAAGCGTCACCCTCCTTGTCTAACCAAAGAACATCAATTAGCGGTTCTCCTTTCACTTCTTTAATCAAAGTCTTTATTAATTTTTCTCCTTCCTCCTGTCTTCCCTCTTTAATTGCCATACTCTCGCTCAAAATCAAAAGACTAACGGCCTTTGGTTTAAGATATTCACCTATCGATAGGGCACATGAGCGAGCGGTCAGCAATTCTTGCGTCTCTATTCGCTTCACTATCTTTTCTTCCGTTATTCTTCCAATTTGCCACCAAGAGAGGACAAAAACAGAGATGAAAAACACGACCA
>CAZPFP010000010.1:0-10442 GCA_964585895.1 uncultured Gammaproteobacteria bacterium | reverse complement strand
CGAATTTTTAAGTGGTCAGGTGATAGTTTCTTCCTCACTGTTTTTATCATATCATCCCTAAAATTCCCAAGTCAACTAACTCCTAGAAAAAAGTTTATGCTATCATCAATCTGATGATTTCCGCTCTCCTTCCTATCTCAAATACAGAAAATCCTAAATTAATCGACCGTTGCCTCAAATCACTTGCCAGGCAAACTTACAAAGACTTTGAGGTCTTAATCGTCACTTCAAAAAACACTGCCCAAAAAATTTCCCGAATCACAAAAAAATACCCTTTTGTTAAAATTCTTAAGAAAGATCTTGGTAAGAGTGCCGCACGCAACTTTGCTTCAAAAAAAGCTAAAGGAAACTATCTTCTCCATCTTGATGCTGATGTAAAACTTTCTCAAAATCTCTTAGAAGAATGTCTTAAAGTGATAGAAAAAGAGAAGGGACAAGTGATTGCTTTCGGCTATAAAGAACTCCCTGGCAAAAATTTCTGGAATAAATGCAGAGCATTAGAGAGAAAAATTTTTTTTAGAGATTCCGTTTTGGAAGGTCCAGAATTTATCAAAAAATCTTTATTTGAACAGATTGGAGGTTTTGACCCTCAAGCTGATCCTCTCGACGACTGGGATCTTCATCTTGCTCTTAAATCAAAAGGGATAAAATTCAGTCATATAAAACCAACGGTGACTAGGCAATCAGAACCAACTCTAAGACAGACAGTCTCTCGAATGTTTAAAAGAGGACAGGCCATCTCAAAATTGAAGAAAAAATACAAAAAGATATCCCAACTTAACACTAAAAGAAAATTTAAAATTTACCTTAAAAACTGGAAAACTCTCCTTTCTTCGCCTCTTATTGTTTTAGGTCTTGCTTTCTTAAAAGTTATCGATGCTCTCTCGTTTTACGGAGGTATGTTCTATCCTAAAAAGATAGCCAGTCAGAAAAATGCCTATCTTTCTTATAAGGTAGCCGGGGAATATGAAGCAAAAAGATTAGGAACCAATTATAGACGGTATAAACATTTCGCCGAATGTCAATCTCTTTTTTCTCTTCTCCAAAAGAAATCGCCAATCTTAGAGATAGGTTGCGGAACTGGAAGAATCACAGCCGAACTTGTCAAAAACGGGTTTTCCGTTATTCCCACTGATCCGTCAGAAGCGATGCTTGAACAATTTAGAAAAAAGACTGAACTACCCAAACCCATCAAAGCTAGCGGCAAGAGCCTACCTTTTAAAGATAACCATTTCAAAACCGTTTTTGCCCTTCGGGTGATTTGGCATCTTCCCCCAAAAGAAAAAGTAAAAGTTATTTCCGAAATGAATCGAGTTTCTTCTCAATTTGTCATTTTGGATATCACTAATAAAAAAAGATTTTTAGCCAAACTTCTAATAGATTCTAATGCCCATCCCTCTGTATTAGAAGAATTTTCGGCTCGTTGTCAAAAAAGGGGTCTAAGAGTTAAAACGATTATCCCTTTAGAAGTCGCTCTCCCTGTTTGGTTAAATTTAATTCCCCGAAGATTGTCAACCAAATGTTTCCCTCTTCTTTATCGGCTGGATTTGGCTCTAGCCAAAGTTATTCCCCCGGGTCGATATTTATTGAAGCTTAAAAAAGATGGCTAACCAATCATTCTTCAGATTTTTTGCTAATCAGGTGAAGTGACTTTCCTTTAACTTTTTTTAAAAAAATAGACTCAATGTTACTTAATCCTGCCCCTATTCTTAAGAGAAAGCCTAAGGGCCGAAAAGTTTCTCCTTTTTGACGCAGGTCAAAATGCCGACCACCATAAAAAAGGGAAATAAACAAAAAATAAGGAAAGGAAAAAAACTGATCCCAAAAATGCCGACTAAAATAATAATCAATCATTTCAAATCCCTGCTCTTTCATCATCTTTCCAATTTCTTCAGAAGTAAAAAGTTGAATATGACCAATAGAATCCCGCTTCAAATTAATCCTGAAAAAACGGTAAAGCCAACCATCCCAAGTGGCCAAACTTCTCTCGCAAGGCACAGTGAGATGAAAAACTCCCTCTTTCTTTAAAACCCTTTTTATCTCCTTTAAAGCCTGTTTCGGATTTTCAAGATGTTCTAAAACGTCAAACATCAAAACCGCGTCAAAACTTTTGGCGGCAAAAGGAAGTTTCTCGGCATCTCCAAAGACTATTTTCGCCTCATCTTCTAAAAACTGCTTCGAGGAAACCCCCGGTTTCTTATTTTTATCACAACCAATAATCTCCAAATCAGGTCTGAACTTTTTTAGCTCCATGAGTAGGTCACCCGTGCCGCAACCAATATCCAAGACCCTCCCCTTAATTTTTTCAAGAGCCTCTAAGGCATAAGAAAAATGCCAGAACTTCCTGCTTGAAAAAGAACTTGGCGGAGGATAAAGATTACTGTTGGCTCTAAATGCCTGGTTTAGCTCTTTTTCCAAAATATCTAGATGTTTAAGATAAGAGAATTCATTCTTTACTCTCTCTAAAGCCCTTTTTCCCATCTCTTGATTAAGCTTCTTATTTTTAGTTAGTTCTAAAATTTTGTCCAAAAAATCGGTGATGTCAAAAGGTCTTGCCAAAAAACCAGTTTTCCCGTCAATCACTATCTTGGTTGGTCCCGCGTTGTTCCAAGCAACCACGGGTACTCCATGAGCCATGGCTTCGACCATCCCCATGCCAAAATCTTCTTCTGGAGCAGTATAAACATAAATCATTGCTTGGAAATAGAGTTTTTCCAAATCTTTTTCCTTTACTAATCCCAAAAACAGCACCTTTTTTTGTAAAGATAGCTGTTGAGCCAAAATTTTCAATCTTTGAGTATAATCTGTCTCTTCTCCGGTAATTATCAAGGAAAGATGGGGAGATACTTTTAAAACATGAGCCAGGGCGGTAAGAGCGTATTCAAATCTTTTTTGAGGAAAATGGCGATTAGTCAACAGGATATAAGGTTTGGTAATTGTCTTACCGTTTACTTTTAATCTTCCTTGGTACCGAAAAGAATGGTTTATCTGTTTTTTGACAGGATGGGCTCCGGCAGGACAATTAACCGTTCTTATGCTGTAAATTCTTTCTAAAAGTCCCTTGATATATTCACCATCCGCTAAAACCGAGTCCGATTCCCCGATACTTAACCGGTCGGCGACATTAACTAAAGGCTTAGAAATCTTAATTAAAGAGCTTGCCAGTAAAAGATCTTTTCTCTCGGTAAAAACAAGACCTGTCTTTTTATCAATTTTTCTCGGATGAAGAAAGCGAGTCGGTTGAGACAAATAGGTAACATAAGGAACTCCAAACAGTTTTTGCACCCAAAAAGCCAACCAGGGACTAGGCTGATTGGCGGCTAAAATGACATCAAAATTCCTGAAGCGAAAAGAAAGAAAAGGCGCTAAAATACAAGCCAGAATTACCTGAAAAATCTCTCGTTGGGGAACAAAATAAGGCAAGTTGGGTAAAAGTGCTTGAATATTGTATTTACCAATAAAGTCAGGGAAACACTTTTCCTTGTTCAAAACAGGGGTAAAGATGTTGACCTCATATCCCCTATTTCGCAAACCCCTCGCCTCCTCTAAAACCAACTTCTCCCCGCCACCAGAATAGGCAAAAGCCAGATGCAAAACCGCCACTTTTAACGACTTTTTTCTCATTTTATCTTTTAAACTCTGGTTGCTTTAAAATAGATAATAAAACCAGGAGTCTTAATTTTTTGCCAGAATATATTCTCCGCTTCAAAAATTATTTCCAAAGTCATTTTGGTAATGATTGCCAATTTTCGCCAAAGACCTGGTTTTCTTCTGACAGTAAAAGCATCCCTGAACGAAAAAGAAAAATCCCTTTTTAAAACTACCAAAAAAGGAAAATAGAAACAATCAATTAGCTGATACAAAAAAAATCCTTCAAAAAAATAATTTTCCACCCGAAAATTACTTTTTTCAATCACCCCTCTTAAATCCTTGAATGAGAAAAAATGAAGATGACCAGAATACTTATCTCTGGCTTGCTTAATAAGTTCAATTTTCCTCGCCCAATACTCAAAAGTAAAAGGGCTACCCTCAAGCGGCGTTATTGAATAAAAATTACCTTTTTTTTTAAGCACTCTTTTTACTTCTGACATCATTAAATCAATTTCCTCTAGATGTTCTAAAACGTGCCTGGCAAAAACAGCGTCAAAAAAATTCTCCTTGTAGGGCAGGCAGTCACTACTGCCTACCCTAAAATGAACTTTTTGAGAATCTTTTTTAGCTTTTTTTATCGCTTCCCTACTAATATCACAGCCATAGATTTCAAGGTCAGGTCGGTTTTTCTTAATCGCCTTGGTTAGCTTTCCCAAACCGCAACCAAGATCAAGTATTCTTCCTTTTTGTCCTTCAAGCAATTTCAGTGCTTTCTTAACTTCAAAAGGTCCTGGTGCCACTCCAAAAATCTTTTTTTGATGATCCATCTTATCAACCCCAAATTTTCAAATAATCTCTGGGCCAGTTGAAAAAATAAGAAGGTGGTGGTTTTCTGGCTGTCTTAGAAAAAATCTCGCTGTCGGAAAAAATAATTGTCTTTCTTGCCTTTTTCCTTCTCTTCATCACTAAGGAAAGATTAATTACATTCCAGAGAATTCCTTGATAAGCAGCAAGAAAATTGGCCGGCTTCAGTCTAAAAAGAAAAAGAAAACCGCCAGCCAGACTAACAAACAGGTAGAAAGGAAAAATAAAAATTAAATAGCCAAGGCTCAAATCTTTTAGGAGAATATAGAGGCTATTTTTGAAAGTATGGAAAACACAAAAACTGGAAGGAAGATTTCGGCTGGCGGTCGCTCCGTGTTTGTGGTAAACCACTGACTGGGGAACCAAAACCACCCTTTTTCCTCTTCGCCAGACCCGCCAAGAAAGGTCGATGTCTTCAAAATAAATAAAAAAAGTTTCGTCAAAACCGCCTATTTCTTTAAAAAGAGTCTTGGAAATGAAAAAAGCCGCGCCGGTCGCTCCAAAAATCTCTCTCAAATTTTTAAAACGAGATTTTTCTTTCTCGCCATACGCCTCATGCCAAAAAAAACCAAGCCAAGTAAAATAACAACCGACTGAATCAATCACCTTTGACTTACCCCAAGACAACATTTTGCTTTGAGCAGCCCCAATGGTCTTATCGTTCTCCAAGGTTTCCACTAGAGGAAACAAGAAATTCTTTTTTACCTTAATATCGTTATTCAAAAACAAAAGGTATTTTCCGGTTGCTTTTTGCGCTCCTTGGTTATTTCCTTTGGTAAAACCAATATTTCTCTTGTTTTCAATTAGTTTTACTTGGCAGAAATTCTTTTTAATAAAATCTACTGAGCCATCAGTTGAACCATTATCCACGACAATTATTTCCATGTTTTTATAATCTTGTTTAAAAAGAGAAGACAAACACTCTTTAAGGTGTTTTTTTCCATTAAGATTTAAAATAATCACTGAAACAAGAGGTTCTTCCATTCCTTTACCCTGAAGCAGTATTTTTACTCAATTTTCACTTTATAAATTCTGTAGACTCCTTCGCTCTCTAATAACTCAAAAAGCCTTCCTTCTTCCAGCTCCAGCATCTTTCCATGAGTTTTAAGCTTGCCGCCGCTGATAATCTCTCCACCAGTAATCACATACAATTCAGCTTTACTTTCCTTAATCCAGTTAATATATTCCTTGCGAAAATCACTCCATTCGGAAAATGGATCTTCGCCTTGATAATAATAAAAGGGATCATAAAAGGTAGAAGCCAGCTTCTCACCTGAAATCCCCTGCTCATGGACTAAAAAGTAGGTTAAGCTTGGTGTTTGCCCTGGGATAAGGATAGAGCCTTGACCCGACCACTCGTCGGCAATAATTTCCGCCACTTTCCTAGTTTCATTCTTACTTTTTTGGGAACCGAGATAAAAGTGGGCTAAGCTCGGCCAGATAAATTGAGCAGCTCCTAAAATAATCAGAAAAATTAAAATTCCTAAAACCGTTCCTATTTTCCCTACTTTTTTGGGTAGAAGATAAAACAAAAATATTGCCGCCAAAATACCTAAAAATCCCCAGGAAAAAGCAGTCATTTTACCCAGCCAAAGATTATTAATAAATCCAGACCAACCGCGATAGTCCTCAAGAATAAAACCAAAGCCTAATATGAAGAAAACAAAAGTTAAGTTCATAAAACCCAAAAGTAGAAAAAGATAAGTCTTAGGCTTTTTCCATAAAACCACCAAACCGCTGGCAAAAAATAATCCCGAGAGAATTTGGCAGGCTAACTTAACCGTTTGCGCCAGAGGGGTGATAAATTCCGATCTGCCTGACCATTTTCCGGCTATTATCGCCAGATAATTCCAATAAATTGGATAAATCGGATTACCGGTGTGGTCAATCAAATACTTCGTATAAAAAATGGCTAGCAGGCCATAGCTGAACGAGATTATTAGTTTTCGGTCAAGGCTTTTTTCCCTCAAAATTATGGCCAAAATCAGCCCTATTCCGAATAACCAATACTCTGCCCTGACCATTCCCGCCATCATCAGAGAAAAACCGGCAAGAAAAACATAACGACGATAAAGATAAATCCCCAAAAGAAGAAAAAAGATTCCCAAGGGTTCCTGAAGTCCGGAGGTATCGTGTAATAAAATAATTGGCATTAAAGTAAAAAAGCCCGCCGCCGCTAAAGCCACTTTAAAATTAAAATCCCGCTTGAGGAGCAAAAAAATCAAGACCACTACTAAAGAGCCAAAAATAATCGAAACCATTTGAGGCACGACGATGCTCACTGATCTTGACAAAGTAAACCCAAGAATGAGAATCAAAGGATGGAGTAAGCCCCAGTAATATTCCATTCCCTTAAAATCCCAAAGTCGCAAAAAACCCTGTTGAAAACCCACTGTTTTGGACAAATAAGCAATTTGCCAATGGTGGTAAACGTCGCCGACGATGGCATTACCAGGCTTTGTAACTACTAAAAGGGATATCAACCGAGCTACCAAAGCCAGAAGAAAAATTAAAAGCGGCAACAAAATCTTTCGTAAAAATGACTTCTTTCTTGTCGTCTCTTTTGCCTTTAAGGTTTCACCAGTTTTTTTGTTCATATAAATATATCAAAACATAAATTAATATAACATCAAATTAAGTATTTAATTTAATTTTTAAGACGGCTGCCCCAAAACCGGTTAAACCAGTAATCATCCAACCAAAAATGTTTTCAGCCCCGGAGGCTTTTTCTTTTATCTCCCAAATTCCCACTTTTTGCTCGGTGGCTAAACCTAAAATCTGGCTCTCTCCAAGTTGCCAAAAGCTTTGACTCTTTAAAGTAATAACCACCAGTACCAGAGAAAAAATTATCCCCAGCAAACTGAAGGCAAGAAGGCGGCGCTGGAAAGAGACAATCTTAAACCGTCTTATTTTAGGTGAAAACAAGAAAAAATCAAATAAACCTATTACGATAATGCCGATTAGAAAAGCGAGAGAGATACCAAAAGCTGGTAAAAAACGGGAAGGGGCTGGGTGGACCACACCCGCCCCAAGAGAAAAAAGCCCAAAACCAATCGTTAAAAAGAAAGCGACAAACATTGGTTGAAGCTGAGGCTGATTCTCAAAAAGCAAAAAGCCCAATACTCCTAAAATTGGCAAGAGGAAAAAAGAGACCGGCAGGAGATTAGCCAGTGTCTTTTTCACCATTTGTCCCTGGGAAGACTGAATAGTTAAAAGAGCGAATTTGGGGTTGTACCAAAAGGCGGAAAAACCGACCACTAAAGCAAGGACCACCAAAAATCTCAAGAATTTAAGTCTGCCATTTCCTAAAAGCATTTCCGAAAAAGTAATCACCCCCATAAAAATCGTTAGTACCAATAAACCAATTGGTGACGTTAAAGCGACTAAAGTTGTTCCCAGAGCGGTGAGAATGCCTGTCCAAAACCTGCCCGTTCGAAGAAAACGGAGTAAAAGAAGACAAATTAAGGGAGTTAAACTCAAAGAGGCAATATGGGCGCCGTCTTCACCTAAAAGTCCCAATTCTACCCTGGCGCGTAAGAAAACCCCAATTGGCAAAACAACCAGAAAACTAGCCAAAAAGGCGGTTAATTTTCTATTCGAAATCCCCTTGACAAAATAATAAAAGGCAAGGGGGAAGAAAATCAGAAAAACCAATAACCAAATTCTTACCCCATAAGGAAAAGAGGCAAATTTTTCGGTCAGAGTGGCTAAGGCGGGAATGAGCGGAGCGGAAAAAACATTCGTTTTATTCTCTTGTCCAAAAAAGGGTAAAAGAAGCCAAAAATTAACCAGCAGCAGAGCCGCCAATCCCACTATTTCTCCCGTTACCACCCACCACTGGGGCGTCAGCTCAGGCAACCGGCTTCGAAAATGAGAAATTCTTTGCACTCTCTTCTCTTGCTTTTCCGCTAGAGTTTCCTTTTTTCCTGGTCTATTGAAAAACTTTCTATCTGGATTCATTGCCTACCCTTTTTTCATTCTAACATGTTCAGTAAGCCGACGGTCAACCTTTTCTTCTAACACAAATGAGAAGCTGAACCACCAAAAGAAAATGAGCCAGATAATCGTCATTAAAGCGACCAGATAATCATGAACGACCAGGGCAAAAACCTGATTAATATAATAAATTCCGGCGGCAACAATCGCCATCCTCAGCACATTAACCAGCAGAGTGCCAAAAAAACCTAAAAGAAGACATTCTAATCTAGATAACTTAGTGAAATTGCCTCGAAGACCAAAAATGATTGAAATCACCAAAAGAAGCATTGACTGCCAACCAAGACAATTCCAAGCCAAATTGACGGACATCGGTGTTCCTTGGCGAGTCATCATGTAAAAGGCACTTCTTTGGGAATCCGGAGTAACCACTGAGGAAATGCCCAGAGGCCGAATCGCCACCGCTACTAACCGCGCTTCCCAAGGAACAATGTATTGGTTAATGACTTGATACCAACCTAAATTGGCAAAAAAGTTAGTCAAAGTTGAGTTGAGAGCGGCCACTAAAGGCAACAGCATCAAAATGATCGCTAAGCAGACAAACAATATCTTAAAGGTTATTTTTTCTCTCATACTCTAAACTCCATCTTCTTTCTAAATCTCCTCATCAATCCCAAAAGAAAGGGCGTCAAGCCAAAAAGCAACCATGGATTTTCCGGCACCGATACTCCCCAATCATCAAGAGTGGGCGAACCAGTGCCTGCCGTCAACGTGGTTTTAAGGTAAATCACCCCGTAACTTCCTTCATCAAGACAGCTAATATCAACTGGCGAGGTCGCAAAACCTTCGGAGTTAGTATTGTTTGCCTCCGGTTGGTTACTGAAATCACAGCCAGAAAAAGCGCCGTCTGAAATAAGACTGCTGCAATCAGCATTTGAGGCAATCTGCATGGTAACGCTTGCCCCACCCCCCTCGGTTTCCGTCCAGAACAACTCATTCCAAGCAGTCGGTGAGCCAGGAAAATCACTAAAGGTGATAGCGCTGGAACAAACCGTCCCGGTACTCGCCTTGATTGTAATTTGGCCTGGCGAATAATCGCTTACTGGGTCGTTCACACCGTCATCAGTTATGCCGTAAACATACAAGTTTCCTCCCAATCCCGTTGTATCCCAAGAGCAAGTGGCATTGGTGCCTTCGGCCTGATCTTGGCATCCACTGATAGCCGTGCCATCCAGACCAGAACCATCAGTATCGTAATAAAAATCAACAGTTGCAGCATCATCTGGGTCTGACAAAGTATAGGTAATATTATAGGAAGTTCCTGCCGTTACCGTATCATCCACGCCGTCTGGCTGGGAAATGGAAAGTGTTGGTGCTTCATTAGGATTCGGAGTAATGGCAATCTGAATACCGACCCAGCCGTCGGCAGTAACATCGGTGCTCCAGTCGCAACTAACGCTACCACCCGCCGTTGCGAGGTCTTTCTGTCCCCATACAGCATAAGCGCCGCCTGTATTATCGACGGGGTCTTCAAGTGTTTGATCTACACTCCATCCTGTGCCGGAAAATGTAGTGTTACCGTCTGACCCATCAAACCCGTGGACAGCCAGAATCAGGCAGTTGTTAACGGTGGTTGTGACTTCCGGGATGTTGCCAGAGGTTGCGGTGGCGCCAACGCCCGCCCACGAGCCTGTTTGGTGGATAGGATCGGCTGTATCTACGCCGGAGATGCGGAGTGCCCAACCAACCGCGTAGTCACCGGTAGTACCCGCTATAACAAGCGGCCAGGTTTCGCTGCCCGTGGCAATGCGCCAGTAAATCGCCGCCTGTACATCCGCAGAATTATTGCCATGTGTGATCTGGGTATAAGCATCGGGCGACGTAATCGCAGGGCAGTCGTTGGTGTTGCTCTGTTCGTCAATAAAGATAACTAGAATCAGATCACCGGCAGCTAGTCCAGACGGCATAGCAAGAGATACAGTAGTATCAGTTGTTCCACCTGTGGTGTCTGTTGAGTAGCTTTCTACTATCGGAACGGTGGCGGCCTGCGC
>CAZPFP010000009.1:0-18384 GCA_964585895.1 uncultured Gammaproteobacteria bacterium | reverse complement strand
AGGAGTGGGACTACTTTATCTTAAAAGGGGAGTAGCGATTGAGCCTTTGACTTTTGGCGGTTATCATGAGAAAGGGCTTTGGCCAGGCACTGAGGCGCCAGCTTTAATTGTGGGAATGGCAAAGGCATTGGAAATTGCTACTCAGGAAAGAAAGACAGCGGTTCAAAAAGTAACCAAACTGAGAGACAGATTGATTAAAGGAGTTTTGGCTCAAGTGCCCGGTTCAAGATTGACCGGTCACCCCACTAAAAGACTATCTGATATTGCCTCTTTTGTGATTAACGGCGTTGAGGGCGAGGCGATGCTTTTGATGCTTTCTGACAAGGGCATTGCCGCTTCTTCAGGCAGTGCTTGTACCTCAGGGACTTTAGAACCGAGTCATGTCTTAACGGCCATGGGTATCCCGCCTGAAAGAGCCCATGGTTCTTTGCGTTTTTCTTTGGGCAAAACTACTACTTGGGAAGAGATAGATTATGTTGTAAAAATATTACCCGGGATCGTTAAAAGATTAAGAAAAATGGCCCCGAAGGGAATATAAAATGACTGATTCCAAGCTTTATCCCAGCCTTTATTCTAAGAAAGTGATGAGCCATATTCGTCATCCCAAAAACATGGGAGAAATTAAAAATCCTGACGGAATGGCAACCGTGGGTAATCCTGTCTGTGGAGACGTGATGCGACTTTTTTTGAAAATTGAAAAGAAAAAAGGCAAAGATTACATTAAAGAGATTAAGTTTCAAACCTTGGGTTGTGGTGCGGCGATAGCCAGTTCCAGTATGTTGACGACCATGGTTAAAGGTAAACCAATTAAAGAAGCAGAAAAAATTTCCCGAGAAGCGATTGCGAAAGAATTAGGAGGCTTGCCTCAAGCCAAAATCCATTGTTCGGTTTTGGCGGCGGATGCCTTGAGAAAGGCAATCAGGAATTATCGCCAAAAACAGAGTTAATCTGTTATAATTCCCCCTTGGATTAAAACCATGAATAAAGAAATAGGCAGAATCATTGATCCCCGTACATATAAAGAGATTGAGGAGCTTTTGAAAGGCGTTTCTGAAAAAGAAGCGTTTTGGCGGCCAGTTACTAGAGAAGTTTCTTATAAAGGAATCCAAGGAGAAGTTTGTTACTTTTACGACGGCCTTACTGATCGTCTTTTGTTTCGTCATTTTCCCTCTGGGGGAAAATGGAAAAAACTAGTCAGAAGTCTTCAAGCTTTAAAAAGAGAAAGAAATCGGGGTCGGTATGAGGTTGCCATCGGAGAAAAGAGTGTAATAGTTTCTCTTGTTTATTCTGATAAAGGTCATCCTACTCAATCCGGTAAAAGTCTTTTGGAAACAAGGTTTAGGGAAATTTGGCAAGAATTATCAGAGGAAAATTTACCCAAAAAAGGGGTAGTTTTGGATGAACCGGTAGAGATTGGGGATTTTACTCTTCAAGATTTAGCCCTTCAATAAGTTCTGGCTGACAGAAATTCTGGATGTAGATTTCTTTAAATTCACTTTTGACTAATTTTTTATTCTCAAAAGTAAAAACACCTACCAAGCCTTTTTTAGTGACTTCAGACCAGGGTTGGTCAAAGATAAAATTGCCGAAAGAATAAACGATTTTGCCTTCAAGATAATCCTCGGTTTTTTGAATGACGTGAGGGTGGTGACCGAGGATTAAATCAGCGCCAGCTTCTACTATCCTATGAGCTAATTCAATTTGCCTGGAAGTAGGTTCTTGGGCATACTCAATTCCCCAGTGAAAAGAAACAATCAAAAGATCAACTTTTGGTTTGGCTTCTTTGACCACTGCCAGGATTTTTTCTTCCTGGTAACCTGAAGTTAAGTCAAAGCCCAAAAAACCCAGTTTGGTACCCTTGATGGTTTTAATAATTAAATTTTCTTCCAAAGGAATAATGGAGTTTTCCTGGAGAAGTTGTTTGGTAAAGTTGATTCCTTCTAAACCGTAATTGCCAATATGATTATTAGCTAGATTGGCGATATCAACCCCAGAAAAAATTAGACCTTCGATGGCTTTTGGGTCGGCACAGAATTTCATCCCTTCATTAGTGGTCGGGCAATCATCGTAAAAAGGTGATTCAAGATTAATAAAAGTCAAGTCGGCTGATTTAAGAAAGGAGGCGGTTTTTAAGAAGGGATAGGTAAAGTCGTTTAAAGAACGCATTTTAGCATTGACACTTCTACCAAGCATCACATCACCAACAGCCATAAGAATAATTGGTTCTTCTTTTTTTTCAAGCAACTGACCAAAAAGAGAAAGAGGAAAAGCTTTTTCTTTCTGAGGTACCTCATTTTGAGGGAGCCAGAGGGAGATGATGAGAACAAGGAAGATAAGGACTAAAACCAAAGCGCTGATAAATTTTGCTTTCATTAAAAATATTATATAATGAAATTAAAGGAAGGAGGTGAGAAAGAATGAAGATTAAAAAGAAAGACTGGAAAACTATTTCTCAGGTTTTAATGGTTGGTTCGGCTCTTTCGGTTCTGGCGGCCACCTGGGGCTTTCTTTACCAAGACTTGGTTTTGGCTTCTACCCAGTGGCTTTTAGTAGCCGCGGTCATGGCCGCTTTTGGGCTTTATGCCAGGATAGAGTCTTGAGTTAGAATTATGATTGCTTCTTTAATCTCCAGAAGTTAGTTTTTGAGTGCTTTTTTCCCAAAAAAAAAGAAACCCTGGAAAGTCAGATGACAACGCCAGCTGGCGCCCAGGGTTTCAAGAGCAAGAACACAGGAATGTTGACTTCGTTGTCAACGGTGATGTAAGGTTTTTGGTCGGTTGGGGTTGATCTGATCGATGTTCAGTTGTTGAGGGCAGACACGACCGCCGCTTCGTACCCAGCTGTGGGAAGTACTTCCCCCTCTTCCAGTTCCAGCTGCATACCGTAGACGATCCGCATTGCTTCTCTGTAGTCTTCCCTGATGTCTCTTGTCAGGACGTTCGGGTCGTACTTCAGGAAGGCATTGATCAGCTGATCGGTCGGAATCTTGGGACAAAGAAGGTACCCGCCTTCTCCCATCCAACAGCTGTCTCCATCCTTCCAGACGGTCTTTTGCCACCCACTCTCTCTTCCGAAGTAATCGTAGGACGCGTAGGCGCTGTGTCCACCAGCATCAGTATACGCCCAGAGGATCATTGTGGTTCCACCGTGGGTGTGGTGAATGACACTATACTGGCCGTCGCCGTTGCTGTCTTCTACCTCCAGCGCATAGGTGTGATTCCCACCTAGCCAAGGTTGAAGGGAAACACCCTTATCAAGACGGTAGGCCTGGATGACCGTCCCTGGCGCATCGACTACATCAAACCGGCCGGTTGGGACAGCGGGGTAGATTCGGGCCAATATCCTGAGGGTTGCCTCGTCGAAGATGAAGATGATCTCGCCATCCTCATCGTAGCCGAAGCAGCCAAGCTCGGTGCAGAAACCGGCATCAGCCCACCACGAAACAAAACTGTCCCCATAGGCGGTGATTGTATAGACACCGGGCTTCTTGGGCACCAGGGTGAAGTCGATGGGGATCTTGACGCTGGTCGGGGCGTAAACGAAGGCGTCAGCGGAAGCCTCAGCCGAAATATCGTCGCCGCACCACCACCACCACCAGTCGCTGTCCGAATCAAAATCCCAGTCCGAATCCCAGTCATAGTTGATGGCGTAACCCTCGTCGTAGTAGAAGGTGCTGCTATCTGGGTTTACACCCTCTACCCACCACCAGAAGTCGCTGAAGGCATTGGCGTCAGCATAGGCATAGGCCGAGGTGGATTCGTTAGTAGGAGGCCACCAGATCCACTGCCAATCTTCCCAACTTTCGGCCCAGCCGTTTGCGTAAGCCCAGGCGAAGGCGTCAATCTCCAAATAGCCGGTGACGTGGACTGGGTCGCTCGTGCCTTCATCCTTGTATATCCAGGGTTTGAGGTTATCTGCCGTCAGGTAGGACTTCACAGAACCTAAGGCGTCGCCGATGATGAAGGTGTCACCATCACAACCTTCATCAGGATCACAAGCGTAGGCCACGCTCCCACCGATGACTCCGAGGATGAGCATTGTGGCCAAGAAAAAACTCCACCACATTCTCTTTTTCACTTTACTCTTTCTCCTTTTTCTTTCGAGTCTTTTTCCGACCTCACACCCTACCTCATCTTTGAGTTTTCCTGTTTCCTGTATTCTTATGTTCAAGAGCAACCCAAAACACTCTGACAGCTTTGAGTCAGAGTTTTTGGAAATTTTTAAGTTGGCCAAATTGTATAGCATGTCCCATAATTTGTCAATATCCGATTAATAGTAAGGCAATTTTTAAGATGGCAGTTGAAGAAAGAAAGGTAATTATCTATGATGGAAGAAGAATGATTTTTGTTAATTTTAAAACTTATCAGCAGGGAACAGGTGAAGAGGCAGTTAAGTTAGCCAAAGTTTGTCAGCTGGTGAATGAAAAAACTTCAGTGATTGTTATTTCTGTTGTTCAGGTTGCTGATGTTTTCCGTTTGACTAGTCAGGGATTTGAAGTTTGGGCTCAACATGTTGATGATATTGATTTTGGTCCCAATACGGGTCAGATTCTTCCCCAAGCCGTGGCCGCGGCTGGCGCCAAAGGCACCCTTCTTAATCATTCAGAGAATAAACTGCCGGTTGAAGTGATTAAGGAAACAATTAAACGCTGTCAGACTCTGGAGATAAAAACTTTGGTTTGTTCAGACAATCTTGAAGAGGCAAAACAAATTATTGAAGCGAGACCGAATTTTATTGCCTATGAGCCACCCGAGTTTATCGGCAGTCAGGTAGCTTCTGTTTCTTCGGTTAAACCAGAGGTGATTAGAGATTTTGTCAGGGCAATCAAGGAAGTACCAGTTTTGGTGGGGGCGGGGATTCATTCTCAAAAGGATGTTAAGGCCGCTCTAAAATTGGGAGCCAAAGGAATTTTAGTGGCGACTGACGTGGTTTTGGCTAAAAATCCTGAAAAAGAATTATTAGATTTAGCCGGAGGCTTTAATGAAAAAACAGTTTAAAATTTGTATTTCTGGAGGGTCTATGGGCAAGCATGTTCAAAAAGCCTATCCTTTAGCTAGGCAAGTGGGTAAAGAAGTGGCTAAAAAAGGTCATGTTTTGATTACCGGGGCAACCACTGGCGTTCCCTATGAGGCGGCTTTAGCGGCCAAAGAAGCCGGTGGTTCTAATATTGGTTTCTCTCCTGCCGGTACTGAAATTGAGCATAAAAAGAAATTTCGTTTACCAATGAGTCCAAAAGTTTTTGACCACATTATCTATACTGAAGCCGGTTATGCCGGACGAAATCTTTTAATGGTGCGGAGTAGCGATGCCACCATTATCATTGATGGTCGAATTGGGACCCTTAATGAGTTTACGGTTGCTTATGAAGAGAACGAAATTGTGGGGATTTTGGAGGGCTCCGGTGGAGTGGCCGATGAAATCAAGCGGATTTTAGAGGTTGCTAAAAAAGGGAAGAGAAAAGTGATTTTTGATAAGGACCCGGTGGAGTTGGTGAGAGAAGTGGTTGAAAAGATTAAGAAAGAAAAAGCCAAGAAATGATAAAACTGCCCAGTGTTAAAGACTTTGATTTAGCTAAGAAAACAGTTCTCCTTCGAGCCGATTATGACGTCCCTCTTAGTCAGGATGGGCGGGTGGCTGATATTACCCGGATTGAAGATTCTTTGGAAACGATCAACTATTTAATTTCCCAAAAAGCAAAGATTATTATTATTGCTCACCTTGATCGTCCGGGTGGGAAAGCGGTTAAGGGTTTAAGTTTAAAGTCGGTCGCCGAGAAATTAAGCTTGCTTCTGGATAAAGAGGTGCGTTTATCAACTCAAGTTTTAGGTAAAAGAACTGAACGAGCGGTTAAAGAGCTTAAGCCAGGCAAGATTTTGCTCTTGGAAAATTTAAGATTTGATGCCCGAGAAGAAAGAAATGATAAGCCCTTTGCCCAAAATTTAGCTTCCTTAGCGGAAGTTTATATTAATGATAACTTTTCGGTTTCTCACCGGCGTCATGCTTCAGTGGTTAGTCTGCCTTGTTTTCTTCCTTCAGCCGCGGGGTTAGATTTGCTTGAGGAAGTTGAAACTTTGAGTAATGTTTTAGAAAAACCGCGCCGCCCAGTGGTGGTTATTTTAGGTGGAGTTAAATACAGTAAAATTGAAGGAGCCAAAAGAATGATTGGCTGGGCTGATTATATTTTAGTGGGTGGTAAATTAGTTCTTTATGACGGTTTTCCTAAGTTTGTAAAGCGAAAGAAGGTTAGCGGTTACTTGAAGCGCAGCGGGGAAGACATTACCATGGAATCAGTTAAAGAATTTGAAGAAATTATTGCCAAAGCGGGAACAATTATTTGGAGCGGTCCGATGGGGGCTTATGAGAAAGAAGATTTTAATCAGGGGACAAAAAGAATTGCCCAAGCCGTGGTGAATAGTGGTGCTTATACCGTCGTTGGCGGAGGAGATACGGAAGCGGCCTTAACTAAATTTGGCTTGGTAGATAAGATTGACTATATTTCCTCTGGGGGCAGCGCCATGCTGACTTTTTTAGCAGATGGCACTTTACCAGGCATAGAAGCGATTCAGAAAGGAACGAAAGATGTTAAACGTCGCCATTAATGGTTTTGGCAGAATTGGTCGGATTGCCTTCCGAGTGGCCAGAACTCACTACAAGAACAAAGTCAAGATTGTGGCCATTAATACTTCGGGGAGTATGGATATTCATGGCTGGGCCCACATGCTGAGGTATGATTCGGTTTATGGTCGCTTTAAGGAGAATTTCAAAGTTGAAACTAAGAAAAAAGAAGACGAAATTGGCGCTTTTGTTTTTGGTAAAGAAAGAATTCCGGTTTTAGCTCAAAGAGAGCCAGCCAAAATTCGCTGGGAAAAATATAAAGTTGAGGTGGTGATTGAAGCGACCGGGGTTTTTACCAAAGGGATTGATGCCAAAAAACATGTTCTTGGCGGCGCCCAAAAAGTGGTTATTTCCGCCCCTTCAGAAGACACGCCTTCTTTTGTGATTGGCGTTAATGAAGATAAATACCGGGGAACAGTGGTTAATAATACTTCTTGCACCACCAATTGTGTGGCGCCGGTGACCAAAATTATCTGGGAGAATTTTGGCATTGAAAAAGCCATGATGAGTACCATTCATGCCTATACCTCAAATCAGGAACTAGTTGACGGTTCTCATAAAAGCTTGCGGCGGGCAAGAGCAGCGGCCATTAACATTGTCCCCACGACGACGGGGGCGGCTCGAGCAACAGTGAGAGTGATGCCGGAACTCGCTGGACTCTTTGATGGTTTAGCTTATCGAGTGCCGGTGGCTTGTGGGTCGCTTTCCGATTTTGTTTTTTTGGTGACCAAAAGAACAACCGTTGAGGAAATAAATAATGTTTTTAAGAAAGCGGCTAAGGGGAGATATAAAGGCATTGTGGAAGTGACTGAGGAGTCGCTGGTTTCCACCGATATTTTAGGCACTACCGCTTCTGCCATTGTTGATCTTAATCTTACGAGAGTCGTGGACCATGATTTGGTTAAAGTAGTTGCTTGGTATGACAATGAATGGGGTTATTGTTGCCGCTTGATTGAAGAAGTGATTTTGGTGGGCGGAGGGAAAAGATGAAGAAAAAGGAGTTGGCAAAATATCTGGATTTAGCTAATCATCATCCGGACGCGACCGCTGAAGATATCAAAGCGCTTTGCCAAAAAGTAAAAAAATATCAACTCCACTCTGCTTTTGTTAATCAATGTTATGTGCCTTTGGCTAGAGAATTAATAACGGGCGGAATTATAGGCACGGTGATTAGTTTTCCTTTAGGTCAGGATAGTCAAAATATTAAGGTTTTGGCGGCCATTGATGCGGCCAAAAAAGGCGCCGACGAGATGGATGTTTCCATGAATATTGGTTTATTTAAAAGTGGCCAAGAAAACCAAGTTTTAGCGGAAATGGAAGCAATTATTACTGCTGCCAAAAATATTAGAAGTAACGTTTTGGTGAAGTTTATTATTGAAACGAGCTTATTAACTGATGAAGAGATTAAAAAAGCAAGTCAGCTAGTTTTTCAATCAGGCGCTGATTTTGTTAAAACCAATTCTGGTTGGGGATTAAGAGGGGCGAGTTTAAAAGACGTGGAGTTAATCAGGGAAGCGGTGGAAGATAAAATAAAAGTAAAAGTGGCGGGGGGCATTCGTACTTATCAGCAGGCCGTGGCTTTTATTGAAAAAGGTGCGGATAGGATTGGGACTTCAAGAGCCGTGGAGATTATTAAAGGAGCGAAAAAATGATTGCCCAAGAAATTTTAAATAAAGCTAAGAGTGAAGGTTATGCCCTTGGGGCTTTTAACGCCGGCAATCTGGAATTGGTTAAAGCGGTGGTTGAAGCGGCCAAAACTCAACAATCGCCAGTGATTATTGAAACCTCGGCTGGTGAAATCCAACATTTTGGGATGAAAAATTTTTTAGATGTGGTTGAGAATTTTCGTCAGGAGACGGGTTTAACAATTCTGACTAATCTTGACCATGGTCCTGGTTTGGAAGAATGCCAACAAGCGATTGAGGCTGGTTTCAGCCTGGTTCATTTTGATGGTTCAAAATTGCCTTATGAAGAGAATGTCAAAATCACTAAGGCGGTAGTTGAACAGGCTCACCAAAAAGGAGTTTTGGTTGAAGGAGAAATTGATAAAATTTTAGGTAACTCTACCCCTCATCAGGAAGAGGCTGAATCAGTCCAAGCCAGCGGTAATTATACTGACCCGGAAAAGGCGGCTGATTTTGTTAAACAAACAGGCGTGGATATTTTAGCGGCTTTTGTGGGCAATCTTCACGGCACTTATCCTCAACCTCCCAGGCTTGATTTGGAGCGCTTAAAAATTATCGCCGAAAAGTTACCTTGCTTTCTTTCCCTTCATGGCGGCTCGGGTTTAGTTGAAGAAGATATTAAAAAAGCGGTTACTATTGGCAGGGTGGTCAAAGTTAATGTTAATACCGAACTTCGAATTGCTTATAAGGAGACTTTAGAAAATGTTCTTAAGGGTTCTGAAGAAGTGGCTATTTACAAAATCATGCCGCCGGTGATGGCTGCCGTTCAGAAGGTGGTCGAGGAAAAAATTCAGCTTTTTGGAAGCACCAACAAAGCTAACTTCATGGTCTAAAGATGGTTAGGTGAGTTCGATCCGGCGAAAGATAATTTTTAAAAAAGCTTTGAAATGATTGAAATGTTAGAGCAGCTGTCTTTTGATAAGTTTCCATTAGAAGAGGGATTTTTTCTTCAACGGGGATAGAATCTAATCCGTACATAAGAGTAGCATTGTAGCTGGCGTCAATGGCAAGTAGAGATTTGAGAATCATTTGTTGATAGGTTTTAAACAGTCGAGTATCACTGGCTACTTCTTTTACAACTTGCCAAAATATTTTTTCTGTTTCTTTTTCGTGACCTGGAGAGATAAGAGTGGTAATCCACCCACCGCCCAAATCTTTCAAACGTCTCCAGTTATATTTAATTTCATAGGTCCAATCTCTTTTCTCCCGCAGTTCAGCGGTCAGCTTTCTTTTTAATGACCAAAGGGCAATATCGCAGAGCTTAAAAAATTCACTACTGGAGAAAGAGAAAGACCATTCTAATTCAGTTTGTGTTTCTCCTTTAATTCCCAGCGCCTTTTTAGAATACTCTGAGCGAAGCTCACTAGGCGAAGGAAGAAAAATTGACCGGAGAGCTATTAATCGACCTCTTTTTGGAGGAAAAGTTTCTGTTAAAAGATTTTTTATCTCATTTAGTTGGTAATCACCGATGAGAATAAAGGCGGCATTTTGGGGATTGAGATATTGTTTTTCGAATTTTTGAATGTCTTTAAGATGAAGAGAAGCGATTGTTTCCTCCTCGCCAAGGTTATCAATTCGAGATAAAGGAGAGTTCCCAAATGTTTTTATCCCTACTTCATTCCAAACTTTTCGTATTTGCGGGAGCATTTTTCTCCGGAGTTCTTGAATGACCACTTTTTTCTCGTGGACTAGATCCTTTGGACCGTATCGAGAAAAGGAGATTATTTGAGAAAGAAGATGGAGAAGATGGGGAAAATCTTCTTTAAGAGAAAAGCCAAATAATCTAAAAGAGTCAAGAGAAATTTCTCCATAATTAGCTCTTACACCGTGTTTTTCTTCGTATTCTCTTATGGCTAGAAAAGAAGGAAATTTTTCTGTTTTACTAGGAAGCAAGTGATCTAGCATGTGGATGAGCCCCTCTTTTCCAGGAGGATCTTGGCGAGAGCCAAACTTAAAAAGGATTCCTAACTGAATAAAGGGAATTTTTGCTTGTTGAAAATAAAGTTCTCCGCCGTTTGGCAAACTTGTCTGCTCAAAACGATATGGTTCTCTTGCTTTAATAATTTCTAAGTTGGTGATTTCTTTTAAAGAGTTGGGGGACATTTTTTTCCTTTACTGCTTTACTTTAGAGCGATACCTGTGCTAATTTTGTTATAATTCTATCTACGTCGTGGAAATTATACGTTCTACTGTTTTGTTAATCAAGTAATCATGAAATTTGATACCATTTCTTTTGGCTCCGCCGTTCTTGACGCCTTTGTGACTTCGCCAGATATTAAGGTGATTAAATCTGACCAGTTTTTTACCGGCAAAGCGATTGCCGTTCCCTATGGAGCTAAATCAGAGGTTGAACGATTAATTTTTTGTTCTGGCGGGGGAGGGACGAATACGGCCGTGGGTTTTTCGCGTTTGGGTTTAAAGGCGGCAGTAGTGGCTCGCTGTGGTTGGGATTTTGCCGGTAAAATCATTCGTCAAGAGATTAAAAAAGAAAGGGTTGATGATCACTTTCTGGTTCAAGTTGAAGGCGAAGAGACAGATTATTCGACTGTTCTCGTTGCCCCTGACGGCGGCCGGACAATTTTAGTTTATCGGGGCGGCACTCGCTTGGAAAAACCAGTCATTGATTTTGAAAATCTTAACGCCTTCTGGTTCTATCTTTCTTCTTTAGAGGGTAACTTAGATTTAGTCAAAGAATTAACTGTTTATGCCAAGAAAAATCATATCAAAATTGTTGTTAATCCGGGTCAAAAAGAATTAAAACAGGAAAAAAAGCTTTTAGAAATTGCCCAAAATTTTGATGTTTTGATTGTTAATCGGGAGGAAGCGTCTCAACTCCTTGGTTTGACTATGGTGGACGAGAAAGTCTTTGACAAAATGGGTCTGGCTTTACCGAAAACAATGGCGGTGGTTACCGAAGGAATTAACGGGGCTCAGGTCTGCGTTCCCGGAAAAGGAAAATTAATCATTGATGGTTCAAAAGTTAAAGTAATTGAAGCCACCGGAGCGGGTGATGGTTTTGGGGTGGGACTGATTGCCGGTTTAGTCAAGGGCTGGCCATTAGAAAAAGCTTTGAAATTAGGAGTTTTCAACGGCGCTTCGGCGGTGACCCAATTTGGGGCTAAAGCCGGTTTAATTAAAGAAAAAGAGATTGATTTTTGGCTTAGTAAAAAACTGAACTATCACTGGGAAAAAAAGTAATTTCGGATACTTCTTTTACTCGATAATTTTATCATTTATTTGTTTTTAGCTAGTTAAAAATGATATAAAGAGCTCAGAATAAAATGGTTTTTAAAGCAGAACAACAACATTTTCCCGGTGTCAAACCAATTAAAAAAAGGGAGAAAAAAGAAAAACGCAGTGATGGTCGGAAAGCCATCGTTGTTCTGTTTATTATCACCATTTTAGCCAGTTTCCTTTTTTATCTTCAAGCCGAAGCACCGAAGATTTGGGAAAGAATCACCGCCCCAAGAATCATTTCTCATTTACCCAATAAATACTTTGACCCCAGTTCGGTTTTAAATCAGATTAAAGAGTTGACTCAAGATTTGTCAGGCACTTATGGAGTTTATGTTTATCGGTTTAAAGACGGGAAAGACTATGGTTTTAATGAAAAAAATACTTTTCCGGCGGCCTCTTTAAATAAATTGCCGGTGATGATAGCTGTTTATCAACAAGCTGAGGAGGGGAAAATAGATTTGGAAACCGAATATCTCCTTCAAAAGAAAGATAAAGTTGAAGGAGCCGGTGTTCTTCAATCAAAACCAGCCGGTACTGAATATACTTATCGTCAGTTAGTTGAATATATGGCTCAATTTTCAGACAACACTGCTTTTAAAGTGATGCGCCAGGTAACAGGGGAAACATTAATTGAACAGACAACTCCTGAGAAAATTGGTCTTTTGTTTAAAAAACTTTACCAGGATAAAGTGATTACTGATGAGCATCGGGATGAGTTGCTTGAGTTTTTAACCAAGACAGATTTTGAAGACCGAATAACCAAGGGTGTACCTGAAGATATAAGAGTGGCTCACAAAATCGGCACCTTAACTGGGGTTTATTCTGATGCTGGGGTTGTTTTTACTAAAGAGCCTTTTATCTTGGTGATTATGACCAATGATGCCCGCGAGAAAGAAGCCTTAGAAGTTCTCCCCCAAATCACTCAGGCTGTTTGGGATTTTGAGACTGTTTCTCCTTGATTTCTTTTATCTTTTCCGGGTCACAATGGCTCTTAGGCTCAGTGCCGGGCAGAAATAATTCCCATTTACCCCCACAACCCTCACAAGGCAAAGCGCCGGTCAAAGGACAGATTTCTATTTCTTTCAAATCATCAGGCTTAGGGAATTCTTTATCAGGCATACCAGTTAATAAATAGGTCATAATCTCATTCCAAATGGGCGAAGCGCCGGTAATCCCCGAAGCGACGTAACTCATTGGGGTGTTGTCATTATTACCCACCCAAACCACAGCCAAATAATTAGAGGTATAGCCAATCGTCCAGTTATCTCTCATATTTTGGGTAGTACCGGTTTTAACAGCCACATGCGGGTGGTCGGGAAGATTAAGAACCGAATTGACCCCAAAAGCAGGCGTTCGGGCATTGTTATCAGACAAAATATTAGTTAAAAGATAGGCAATGGTTGGTGAAAGGACTCGTTCAGCTTTAATGGTTTGATGGTTAATATCGGTTTGGAGAATTTCTCCCTTGTAATTTTTGACTTCAAGAATAGGCTGAAGGTCAACTCTCATGCCCATATTGGCCAAAGTGCCAAAGACAGTGGCCAGGTCAATCATTTTGACCTCGCCGCCGCCCAGAGTTAAAGAAAGACCAAATCTTGAAGGGTCATCCCAGGTAGTAATTCCCATTGCTTTTCCTCGTTCAATCATTCTGTCAACACCAAAAGCCGAGAGAACTTTAACGGCCGGGACATTATAAGAAGAAGCCAGGGCAACCCGGAGAGGAATGTTGCCATGAAAACGATTGTCGTAATTTTTGGGTGAATAAGGCGGTTGTCCCGGTATTTGGTAGGTAATGGGAGTGTCAGGGATAATTGTTGCCGGTGTAAA
This sequence comes from uncultured Gammaproteobacteria bacterium, assembly GCA_964585895.1. GTDB lineage: Bacteria > Patescibacteriota > Microgenomatia > PFEM01 > JAHIFH01 > CAZPFP01. The sequence continues at coordinate 5,020 of CAZPFP010000009.1, read as the reverse complement.
ACCATTCTCTAAGGCAATTGAATAGTTAACCGGTTTAATGGCTGAGCCTGGCTGACGGGGGCGAAGGGTGACATTAACATTGCCATCATTTTCCAGGTCGAAGTAATTTTGGGAGCCAACCATCGCCAGGATTTCCCCGGTTTGAGGGTTGGTGACCAAAGCCGCCCCGTTAGTGATCTGGAGTTGCCGCAGTTTATCCACTTCATTTTTAACCAGCTCTTGGACTTCATTTTGAGTTTCTAAATCAAGCGAGGTGGTCACCTCCAAACCTCCTTCTTCAACCTGCCTAAGGCCATATTGATTGACTAATAATTCTTTGACATACATCACAAAATGGGGCGCTTTAATATCAGTTCTCTGGGGAGCAAAATAAAGCTCTTGTTGACTGGCTTTTTCTTCCTCTTTTTCGGTGATAAAACCCTCTTGTTTCATTCTTTTAAGAACGGTGAGCTGACGAGTTTTGGCTAATTCGGGATGAGCACCAAAAGGGGAAAAAGTGGTGGGTGAGGCAGGCAGGCCCGCCAATAAGGCGGCTTCAGCTAAATTAATCTCTTTAGTTGATTTACCGAAGTACATTTGCGCCGCTTCTTCGGCACCATAAGCGGCTCCTCCATAGCCGACTTGATTAAAGTACATTTGTAAAATTTCATCTTTGGAGAATTTGGCTTCTACCCAAAGAGCGAGAATGACTTCTTTAATTTTTCTTCGGAGGGTTCGCTCCGGAGTCAAAAGAGTATTTTTGACTAATTGCTGGGTGATGGTTGAACCACCATAAAGTTTTCCTGAATGAAGATTGGTAAAGAAGGCGCGAATGATGCCCTTAGGAGAGAGGCCATAGTGGTGATAGAATTCAGCGTCTTCAGTGGCAATCGTCGCTTGGATTAAAGCAAGGGGCAGGTCGTTTAAAGGAACTAAGGTGCGGTTTTGGTTGTGATAGATTTTGTAAAGAAGTTCACCGTGGCGGTCGTAAATCTTGGTGGAAACAATCCTGTCGCGGGTAATCAGTCGGTCAGGATGGGGCAGGTCTTTGAAAATAAACCAATAAACCGATAGACCAGTCAAGACAATTAAGCTAATGATCCCAATAAACAGGAGTAATTTTTTTGAAAGCCTAGGAAGATATAGGCGAGGAAGTTTGAATTTCGGCCAACGGATTTTTGGGGGTTTAATTTTAATTTGGTAGCGAAGGAGGGAAGAAAGTGGGCGAATCAGCTTTTTAATAAGTGAGAAAAGATAAGTAACGCCCAAAATACTTGCTAGTAAAAGCCAATACAGAGGTTTGCCGATTAGACTAAGAACAAGCCCTATCCAATCAACTGGGCTTCTTTTTTTAAATTTGCCAAAAAAACCCGGGGCAGTGGTCTGCTTGGATCGAAGTTTCTTGGCGGTAAAAATCGTGCCTGTCCTCGCGACCGCCATTGGTGATAATATTTTACTCTGTTTTTCACTCTTTTTCTAGAGTGAAAAAGAAAACGACGAGCCTGTAGGACGAGAAGGATTCCTTTTAAGGCTAAGATGAAGGGGAAGTTTGGATGGCTGAGGAGGGAGAATAGGGACTAATAATCACCCTTTCCGTAGGAAAAGGACAATCAAGGCAGTAAGGAACGCCGAGAGGGTCAAAAATAACTTGGTGTTCTTGAATCTCTTTGTTTTCCGGTGGTGTTTTGTCGGTGGCGATCATTCCGGTGGTGTTATCTATTTCGATAAAAGCTTTCAGGTTTTCAGTTTCAGAGGGCACTGTGCCTTTAATAAAATATTCAAATCTGGTTTCGCAAGGTGATTCAGGATTAGGCATCTTGCCGGATAAAGCACAAATCTGGGCGCCGACCACTTCTTCCGGTCTCATCGGCCATTCTTCTTCCATATCTTTTAGAGCATAACCCATAATTTCATTCCAAATGGGCGAAGCGCCGGTAATACCTGAAGCAACGTAGCTCATCGGCGTATTATCATTATTTCCCACCCAGACCGCCACCAATCTTGAGGGAGTGAAACCGATCGTCCAATTGTCCCGCTTGTCGTTGGTGGTGCCGGTTTTAACGGAAACTTCGGGATGATTTTTTACCACTAAATAAGAACCAGCTCCAAATGCCGCCGAACGGGCATTGTTATCTAATAGTATATGAGAAATGAGATAAGCCACTTCCATAGGTAGAACCCGTGGTCCTTCAACTTCTTGATGTTGGTAGAGAACTTTGTTGTGGCGGTCTTCGACTTTTTCAATTGCATAAATATCCTGGCGAATACCGAGATTGGCAAACGCAGAAAAAGCGGTGGCAATGTCGACCATTTTGACTTCACCCCCACCCAAAGTAAGGGAGAGACCGTAATCGGCGGGGTCTTTAAAAGTAGAAATCCCCATTGCCGAAGCAGTAGCGACAAAGTCTTCCAAGCCATTTAAGGCTAAAACTTTGACGGCCGGGAGATTATAAGAGTTGCCTAAAGCAAACCGAACTTGAGCCGGGCCATGAAATTGGTAATCATAGTTAATCGGACAATAGAGTTTTTGTCCGGGAACAGCAAAACAAGTGGGGACATCATTGATGACCGTTGCCAGGGTAATCGTTCGCTTCATTAAACCAAGGGCGTAGTTAATCGGTTTAATGGAAGAACCCGGTTGGCGATGGCTAAGGGTGACGTTAACCTTGCCGTCATGTTCATCATCAAAATAATCATGAGAACCTACCATGGCTAATATCTCTCCTGTTTCAGGGTTAGTAACCAAAGCGGCACCGTTATGAATATTAAGCTTTCTTTTTTCTAAGCTGGCGACTTCAGTAGCGACCACTTCTTGGGCAAAATCTTGAATCTCCAAATCAAGAGTGGTGGAAACTTTCAAGCCTCCTCGTTCAACTAGAGGCTCACCATATTTTTCAACCAACAATTCTTTAACATAAAGAACAAAATGAGGGGCTTTGATGCCAACCGTGGATGGAGCATATTCTAACTCTTCTTCTTCGGCGGCTTTACTTTCTTCTTCGGTGATGTAACCATCTTCAACCATTCTTTTAAGGACTAGTTGCTGTCTGTTTTTGGCGGCTTCTGGATGGGCACCGAAAGGAGAGTAGCGGGTGGGGGCCGCCGGTAAACCAGCCAAAAGAGCAGCTTCGGCAAGATTAAGGTCTTTGGCATGTTTATTAAAGTAAGTTTGGGCGGCTACTTCGATACCATAGGCTGTACCTCCATAGGGAACTTGGTTAAGATACATTTCTAAAATTTGGCTTTTAGAGTAGATAATTTCTGTGGTTATGGCTAATAATGCCTCTCTAATTTTTCTCCGGATGGTTCGTTCCGGAGTGAGAAGAACGGTTTTGACTAATTGTTGGGTGATGGTTGAGCCACCCTGAAGTTTTTTCTTAAAAACAATTTTTGAAGCCGCTCGGATAATACCTTCAAGAGCGAAACCACGATGTTGGTAGAAGTTTTTGTCTTCAATGGCAACCGTGGCTTGTTTTAAGTGCTCAGGTAGTTCTTCCAGTTTAACGGGCACTCGATTTTTCTCAGTATAAATTTCATACAGAAGGTTGCCCTGGCGATCAAGAATAAGAGTTGAAGCCGGAAAAATCTCTGAGCCTAACTTAGTTGGCAGGGGAAGGTCCTTGAAAATAAAAAAATAGAGGAATAAGCCAATAAAAAAAATAATTAGCAGTAAAGTCCAATTAGCCAAAAGGAATTGTTGAAAACGTTTTTTAATCGGTAGTCTTTTGATGCCGTTTTCAATTTTTTTCTTGATAGAAAGCCACCCTGATTTGAGTTGTTTCATGATTTGATATTATGATATTATATCATCAAGTGAACTGTTGTTAGAACAATGATATTTCAAAGAATTTTTAACAAACTTTTTCATCAAGAACAACTTTCAATTAAACATGTCTTTTCTTTGTTTTGTTTCATCTTTGCTTTCTGGTCGCTTTACCGCTATTTTCCGGAAGTTCTGCCTCAATGGGTAGAAGAATTGATTCTTAAGCCAGCTATTTGGTTATTGCCCACTTTTTGGTTAGTCCGCCAGATTGAAAAAGAGAGTTTTGCTTCTTTAGGTTTAACCAGGAAAAATCTTTTTCCGGCGCTTTATTGGGGGATTGGTTTGGGCATTGTTTTTGCGGCTGAGGGACTTTTAACCAATATTATCAAATATCAAGGTCTCCATTTGCCGGAAGTTGGTTATTCTCCTTTAGTTTTGATTGGTTTTATTCTTCTTTCTTTTGTAACCGCTTTTTCTGAGGAAACGGTTTTTCGAGGTTACATTTTTACCCGTTTGTGGCGGATTTGGAAAAATGAGTGGTTAGCTAATTTAATCTCAGCTTTCCTTTTTGCCTTGATTCATTTGCCGATTGGTATTTTTATTCTGGGCTATGAGCCACTAGTAATGCTTGCCTACCTTTTCTTCGTTTTTGTTTATGGTTTTGGAGCGGCTTTTGTTTTTGCCAGAAGCGAAAATCTTGTTTCCTCAATTTTAATGCATGTCTTCTGGTCATGGCCAATTATTTTGTTTAGATGATAGAAAATAAAAATGGAGTGCAAGATTGAGGAAAATTTAAAGAACTGTCCTTGTACTTACCCGTGTGATAAAAAAGGGAAGTGCTGTGATTGTTTGCAGTATCATTTAACCAGGAATGAACTGCCGGCTTGTTGTTTTCCGCCTGAAGTGGAAAAAACTTTTGACCGGAGTTTTAAAAAGTTTATTGAAATTAATAGTTAGAGAAAGGAGGTGAAAGATGAAAATATTTAGAAACGTTGTTTTAGTGATGGCTTTATTGGTTTTTGCGATGGGTATTTTGGGAGCGTCAATTTGGCGAACTTCAGCCCAGTCGGTTAGCGAGAGCTATAAATTGACAACGGCGGAGAGTGGAGAAGCCACTGAGTCAGTTCCAGGGCAGACAACTGAAACAGTTGAAGAAGTTGATTATTTTTTGGCTTATCCGGGAATTCTTCCCGATCATCTTCTTTACTCATTAAAAATGATTCGGGATAAAATTTGGTTGTTTTTGACCACTGACGCTTTGAAGAAAGCGGAACTTTA
>CAZPFP010000008.1:0-18514 GCA_964585895.1 uncultured Gammaproteobacteria bacterium | reverse complement strand
TGGAACTATGGGCAGAGTTGATTTTAAGCGGTGGTATTTCAGACTCTAATTATTTCTTCTATGTTTGTCCTTTATTAAATAAGGCATACATGATGCAATTTGATGGAGTTGTCTTTACCTTAACCCAAAGTATGATTGCCTTAAGGCACTATGGCGGTTCATTTGATTCTGAATCTATAATAAGTGAACTTAGTAACTCGACTGTGAACTGGACTGATGTTTTTTTGTGTTATCTCAATGAGGTAGGAGCAGGACCTACCTTTTATGGAATTGGCAACTTCACAAGATGCACTTTCTATCAACCAGTAGGTTCGACTAGGACAATGAGTTTGCCTATGGCTACTACTTCTAATTTGACTTTTCACGATTGTACTTTCTATGGTGGAATAACTATGGATGGGGGAAGTGGTCGAACTTGGTCTTTTACTGGTGACAATACTTGGGTTACTTGGGGAAGTGCTAGGAGTGCTCTTTATGTTCGTCAAACTCAAGATATGGCTGCCGAGGCTGACATTGTTAAGGATATTAAATTAAATGGTTGGACTATTGGTTTCAACTTAGTCTGTGGATTATGGGTACGTGATGTTAGGGATACGGTTACTATAACAGGCACTATTACCAATCCTATCATTAAGGAAGATTATACTTTTAATCCTCACTTTGTTGATGAGGACGGTAATGCGATTGCTAATGGAGTTCTCAAGGTCTATGGGAGTGTTTCTACTTATGGCGACACTTTACTCTACGATGGGGCGACTGATGCTAGTGGTTATCCAACTCCTGCCGCCTACATCTTGAGGAGGTATCAGTATCTTTCTGGCACAGTCAAAGATGAAGTTTATACTACTCACAGAGTTTATTTAGAAGATTCTGGTGGAAATAAAGTTCTCGACTATCCAATAGATATTGACCATAAAATAGACCAAACGGAAATTGCTACCAACCAGACTTGGCGGGCTAAGGTTTGGACAAACAATAGTTTTTACCAAAGGAATGAGAATGTAATCTTGTATGCTGAAGTCTATGATTGGGCAGGAAACAAACTAACTACTTATACCCCAACCTGTGTAATAACCAAACCAGACGCAACGACTGATACTCCAACTTTTGCTGATAATGGAGTTTACCCTGACGCTACCTCTGCGGATGGGACTTATACTGGAGCATATACCAGCACCGATTTGGCTGGGACTTATCGGGTGGTGATTACTATTGCGGGATATGGGGGGAATGATATTGTGGCAGAAGCTAGTTTTGAAGTGAAACCGATAAGAAACACGATAGAGATAGGGTAGTTGACAAAAGAATGGAAAATCAATCAATAACTCTCCAGGTGGAAAAATTAATTTACGAATGCCAGCTTTACCTCACTGAGGCAAGAAAGAGATTGCTTTCAACTTTTATCATTTTCGCCCTTGCCTTTCTTGTTGGTTTTACATTTTTTCGTCAGATGATTGAGTGGTTTTTTAAGATTTTTAATCTTGGTGAGGTTCAGATTATCATTACCTCGCCTTTTCAGGTCTTTAACCTGGCGGTTAATACCGGTTTGTTTTTAGCCATTATTGCCAGCACCCCGATCTTAATTTTCAGCCTTGTCAGTTTTATTAGACCGGCACTAAGAAAAAAGGAAAGAAAGCTGATTCTACCTTTGCTTGTTTCCAGTTTAATCCTTTTTATAGTTGGCTTTGTTTTTGGTCTCCTTTTAATGCGCTGGGTAGTCTTAGGTTTTTCTCAAGTCTTCTTAACTGATAAAATCAGCAATTTCTGGGACATTGAACTCTTTCTTTCTCAAATCCTTTTAACCTCGGCTTTTTTAGGACTCATTTTCCAATTTCCCCTGGTCCTGTTTTTTCTGGTAAAATTAGATTTAGTAAAAATCAAAGCGTTAAAAGAAAAAAGACCTTTGATTATCGTCGGCGCTTTTGTCGGTGTGGCTTTGCTACCACCAGCCGATGGTTTTTCTCTGGTTTTAATGGTTTTGCCGGTTTTAATTTTATTTGAATTAACTTTGTTTTTGCTCAGAGGGCAAAAAAGGGAGGAGGTGAAACTTTATGTTGGGTAGAATTGGAACGACAGAAATTGTTGTTGTCTTGGTTGTTCTTTTACTTTTGTTTGGCGGAAAAAAATTACCAGAGTTGGCAAGAGGTTTAGGAGAATCACTAAACATTTTTAAGAAATCGGTTCAAGGAGAAAAAGAGGAGAACAAAAAGAAGTAAACATATTAACCATAAGATGTTTGATATAAAAAAACTAACAAAGATTATTCTTTTTATACTGGTTGTAGCAAACACCAGGGGAATGAGTCCGGTTTTTGCCGCCGCTCAGATGTACCAACGCTGTCAGCCCAGTACTGACTGTGAAATTGGCGAATACGTTTTTGACAGCAGCGGCAGTCCGATAATCTCCCAAATCTGCACGATAGACATTCGCGACCCCGATGGCACCCTGATTGTTGACAATGGGGCCATGACTGCCAGTGCTGACGGCTGGCATTATTACACGTCTAACATTGCCTCTCCGGAAGGCTTTTACCGTGCTTTAATGTATTGCAACAACTCAGGTGACACCGGTTATATTGATAAAAGTTTTATCTTGGGAACATCATTTGAAAATGTAGATGAAAGTATCTGGGGATATTCCTCTCGGACTTTAAGCAGTTTTGGTACTCTGGTGGTTGATATTTGGAATGCCTTAACTTCGGGCTTGACTACCACCGGCAGTATCGGCAAGGTTTTAGCTGACAACATTGACGCCGCTATCTCCACCAGTGGCGCCACCGCCGCCACCATCTGGTCTTACACCACAAGAGCTCTCACCAGCACTAAGGTTGGTGATACGGATATGGCCTCAACCGCCACCGCTGATGTTTCCGGTTTAGCCACCCAAGCTTCAGTCACTGACATCGATGACAAAATTGACTCCTTAGAAACCCTGGCTTCTGTCAACCGTCAGCTCTTGGAAAAAGTGGCTAATGCGCCCCAAATCAAAGTCTGGTATGAAAAAGGAAGTATTATTCTCAATGCGGAAATTAAAAACCCCTCAACCAGTTTGACCCAAACAGTTGTCTTTGAAGAAAAACTGCCGCGCGAGATCAAACCCGAACATATTGTTAATCTCGACGGACTGGAGATTAAATACGACTCTGCTGAGGAAACTTATTATCTTTACGGCGAATTCAGGCTCGCTCCTCAGGAGATAATTACTAAATCAGTGAAGATAAAAAATGTTTGGCAGATAGCTGATTCGGAGATAGAAAACTTAAAAAAGAACGCTAACCAAGCGATTGACTTCCTAAAAGGCTCTTCCTATTTTGCCCAGGGCTCGATGTTGGTCAATGATATCAATAGTAGATTAGACTCAATTTTGGAAAAGCAGGAAGGAACCATTACTCCTGATGAATATATCATCGTTTATCGGGAAAATCTGGCTGACTTGGAAATAGCTAAGAAAAATTTTGAAACTCTTAATGGTTTGGTTTTAGCTTGGGAAGGCGAGAAAAAGGTCATTGCTAATATTGGCGGGATTCAGATAACGGCTACCTGGGGAATTATCTTAGCGGTGGTTGTAGGGTTGGGACTTTTGGGATTAACCAACCTTTATTTAATAGGCAAGGGGGGAAAATACTTATTCCCAATAAGGATATTCCAAGTTCCCTTCGAACGAGGCAGTATTTTGATTAAAAAGACAAAATTCCTTAGGATTCTTCTTTATCTCGGGTTGGCTGTCTTTGCTACTCTTCTCACTTCTTTCTTCCTTTCCACGCTCTTAAGAATCTTTGGCGCGTTTTAAAAGACTTGATTGAAAAGGAAGTGCCACAAGATAGCCATTGGTAAGGCGATGAAGAGCAACTTCTTTGCTCTCCTGGCAGAAAAAAGAAAAAGCAAAAGGGTAGATGTGTGAAACAAAGTAGTCAATAATAGTTTTTGGGCAAATAAAAAAGCATAGCCGCCACTGTAAGCACTGCCTAAATAAAACATACTCTCAGAAAAAGCAAAGAGAAAACTAGAGATTAAAACCAGCTTAAATTGAGAGTTTTTATTTAATTGAATAACAAAAAAAATAATCAGTAGCTTGGCTAGTTCTTCGACAATATGGGGATAGGGGATTACTAGTTCGATAGGAATGAGAATTAAAGGTGCCACTGAGACAAAAATGAGAGTGAAAATAATTGTAATGTGATTTTGGACTCTTTTCTCAACCATAAATTCAGTTTACCATAAATCAAACATCCAGCCTCAATCGGAAAATTCTGGCTGATTTAGCCCTTTACGACCCCGACACCTTTAAGACTGTTGTGGAAAAAGCAAAGAAATAAAACTTCTTGCAAAAAACTATCGGTTTTGTTACTCTTTCCTTGTCGCACCTGAAAAATCAAAAAAAGGAGAAAAGAAAAATGTGGGCAGTAGTAATTCTTGGCATTTTAATCAGTCTTGTTTTGGGTCTAGTCTTTATAGGCGTTAGCTCTTGGGTGATTCGTCGGTTCGCCTTAACTCAGACAGTCCTACAACTGACAATCTTCACCATTTTGATGGTGTGCTTAGCCTGTATGGTCGGCACAATTTTCCTCATTAAATAAGAGGGAGGTAAAAACGATGGCAACCTATCTGTCTCTGGCACAAGAAGTGGTAGAATTGGGACTGACACTTATTCTTTCCTTTCTCAGTCTTGTTTGTCTGTTGGTCATTAGCGCCATCTGGTACCGTTCCATAGTAAGAATCGAAAGAAAGCCAAAGGGCAAATATGAGTTAATGGGAATGATAGTAACACATATCGAAAGGACCTTAATCATCATTAGTCTGAGGGAAAGTGTAAGGGGAAATTTGAAGGAATATCCTCTTTCCCTCAAAGACCTACAAAATGAGGTTGAGCGGAGACTCAAACTAATCGAAAAGGATGTTCCTTCTGACCTGAACTTAATACCACACTTAAAAGCACTCGAAGATGACGATATTATTCAACGGATTGATGACGGATACGAATTGAGTGCTAAAGGAAGGGCTGTTCTAGAAGAATTGACGGGAGAATAGTTAAAGGAGGAAAGGGTGTTTTTTCAGGATATTTACCGACTAATCAAGAAGGGAATTGGAAGGGTAGCAGTCGTGCTTGCAACTATCATCGTGGTTGCGACTATTACTTTTCCTCTGAAGGAAGTGGTTGATGAATCCAAGCTCGCATGGATTGTATTTATCTTCATGATAGCATTGCTCCTAATCTATATGCTCTTGATAGCACCCGCTATCAGTCGAAGATTTCCTGGATTCGAGGACTGGACATAACCTAGAAAGGAGAAAACAATAGAAACAATATTTATAAAGCAGACCCTTCTTATCCTTGGGCTCTGGGCAATTGCCTTTCGCCTAGGAGGATGGGCGGCTTTCGGCTTTGGTTTCTTTTTCACCTTTCCCTATTTCCTCTTGCTTGTTATGACAATCGAACGCGATCTATGGGAGTGGTGGGAAAGGCAATACTTCTGAATGATCTGTGCGACCACGAGCCAGCGGGCTCAAACAACTCTTTGTTTACCGCTGGCTCATTTGCTTTTTCTACTTGACAAAACCAAATTTAATTTTTATACTAATCCCAATGCAAGTTCCAACCATTACCCAAGCAGCGTTTTTAAAGTTTTTCTTTACCTAGCTGCCATAAGGGGAGGTTGGATTTTGCAATTTTAGGAACAAAAAACAAAAAAAGAATCTCCCCAAAAGGGGAGTTTTTTGTTGAGCCGAGGTAGCCAACGCGGTGACGGCGCGTGTCTGAAAAACATGAGATGGCGGTTCGACTCCGCCCCTCGGCACTAAAATCTGCTAGAATGGAGTAGAAATGGATATTAATAAAATCCAAAATCTAAAAAACCAGGCTATCTCATCTATTCTCGAGGCTAAGTCTGACCGAGAATTAGAAGAGTTGCGAATTGCTTTTTTGGGCAGAAAAGGAGAAATCACTCAGTTGCTCAAAAAAATTCCTTCTTTAAATTCGTCAGAACGGAAAGAAATGGGTCAAATAGCCAACGATGTAAAAAGGGCAGTTGAACAAGCCTTGGCTGATGCTAAAAAGGCAGAGGCTGTTAAGAAAATTGATATTGATAAAGAATGGTTGGATGTGACTGCTCCAGGTAAAAAACCTCCTCTTGGTCATATTCATTTAGTCACCGAAACAATTAAAGAAATTACAGAAATTTTTACCAAAATTGGTTTTACTCGTGTTGCTTATCCTGAGGTGGAATGGGATTGGTACTCTTTTGGTCGTTTAAACATGCCCGCCAATCATCCCGCCCGGGACGAATGGGAAACTCTTTATATTGATAAATTAAAACATAAAAAATATGGACGTTCTGTTTTGACACCCCATACTTCGTCTGGTCAAGTAAGAGAAATGGAAAAAAGAAAACTACCTATCAGGATGCTTAACATCGCCAAATGTTACCGCCGTCAATCAAATGTTTCTCATGCTCCGATGTTTTATCAGTTTGAAACCCTAGTGGTTGATAAGGGCATCAATGTTACTCATCTTAAAGGCACGCTTGATTATTTTGCCCAGCAATATTTTGGCAAAGATCAAAAAACGCGCATCCGCCCCTTTCATTTCCAATTCACTGAACCTTCATTTGAAGTTGACGTTACTTGTACTGTTTGTGGTGGCAAAGGTTGTCAGGTTTGTAAAGGAGGCTGGTTGGAACTTGGCGGTGCTGGTATGGTTCATCCTTTAGTCCTTAAACATGGCGGCATTGACCCGGAAAAATATAGTGGTTTTGCTTCAGGCTTTGGTGTGGAAAGAGTTTTAATGATGAGACATAAAATTCCAGATATTAGATTACTTTTTGGTGGTGATTTAAGATTTTTAAATCAATTCTAAGATGAACATTTTAGTTCCTGATTCTTGGTTGAGAGAATATCTCAAAACAAAAGCAAGCTCTAAACAAATTGCTCGGGGTTTAACTCTTTGTAGTCAATCGGTGGAAAAAATAAGCAAAGTCAAAGATGATTCTATTTATAACATAGAAATCACCACTAACCGCCCTGACTGTCTCTCTATCTACGGGATTGCTCGAGAGTTAAATGCCATCCTTCCCCAACACAAAATTAAGGCTTCTCTTAAAGAAATTCCGGAAGAGAAAAGGGAAATCCCTCAAGTTAAAAAAAGTTTACCTCTTAAAGTAGAAATTGCTAAACAATCTCTTTGCCTCCGTTTCACCGCTTTAATTTTTGACCGGATTACCATCAAACCTTCACCCAAAATAGTTCAAGAACGTCTAGAAAAAGCTGGTGTTAGGGCTCTAAATAACGTCGTTGACATTTCTAACTATCTCATGCTTGAGCTGGGTCAACCGATGCACACCTTCGACTATGACAAAATCAAAGAGGCAAAAATGATTCTTCGGGAGGCAAAAGAGAGAGAAAAAATAGTCACTCTTGATGGGAAAACCCGGAAATTACCTCAAGGAGCCATCATCATTGAAGATGGCCAGGGAAGAATTATCGACCTTTGCGGCATTATGGGCGGCGCCAATTCAGAGGTTGATCAAAATACAAAAAGAGTTCTTTTGTTTGTTCAAACCTATGACCCGATGAAAATCCGCCAGACCTGCCAAACCTTAGCTTTCCGCACTGAGGCCGCCGCCCGCTTTGAAAAAGGAGTTGATTCCGGGGGGGTTATCTTGGCAATGAAAAAAGCGATTACCATGTTTGAAAAAAATTGCGGCGCTAGAGTGGCTAATAACTTAACTGATACTTATCCTTTTCCTCAAAAAGAAAAAAAAGTTACTCTTACTCAAAAAAAATTAAATTATCTTGTCGGCATTGAAATTAAGCTTGATGAAGTCAGGAAAATTCTTGAAAATCTTGGTTTTAAAACTAAATTGGAAAACAAAAAAATAGAGGCCATTGTTCCTCATTGGCGTTATGAAGATATTAATCTTCCTGAAGATTTGATTGAAGAAATCGCTCGTGTCTACGGTTATTATCAATTGCCCAGTAATTTGCCCCAAGGAAAAATTCCTCAACAAACTCAAGATCCTCAATTTGAATGGGAGAATCAAATCAAGCATGCCCTTAAAAATTGGGGTCTGACCGAAGTAATGAGTTATTCTATGGTCAGCCAAACTCAATTAGAGAAAACAGAAATCGAGCCAAAAGGTTGTATTAAAATCAGCAACCCCTTGACCGAAGATTTGGTTTATATGCGTCCTTCCTTAATTCCTTCCTTGTTAACCATCGTCAAAGAAAACAATCAAGAAAAAATTACCATTTTCGAGTTAGCCAATATTTATCCATATCAGGGTAAAAATGAATTACCTGATGAAATGCCGATGTTTACTGGTCTTTTAACTGGCAATAAATTTTATCAGGCAAAGGGACTTGTGGAAGCTATTTTAATAACGATCGGTATTAGTGACTACCAATTCGAACCTTATCAACTAAAACAGACTTTTTATGGCAAAGCTTTTCATCCCGCCCGAACCGCGGAAATAATGGTTAAAAATGATTCTCTTGGTGTGATTGGTGAAATCAGTCCTCATGTTCTAGCCAGATTTGGGATTAAGGGCAGAATAGCCGTTTTTGACCTTGATTTTAGAGAATTAGTCAAACATGCCTCTAGGGCAAAAAAATATTCGCCTATTTCTAAATATCCGGCGATTGTTGAAGATTTAACTTTTGTGGTGCCCACCCAAACTTTAGTAGGGGAAATGATGAAAGAAATAATAAAATTAAATAAGTTAATAATAAAGGTTGAATTACATGACTACTATAGAAACACCCGTACTTTCCGCATCACCTACCAAAGCTCCAAAAAAACTTTAACTGATAAAGAAGTAGAAAAAATCAGAAAGAGAATTATCAAAAGAGTGAAAATGAAATTTGGAGCTAATTTAAAAAAATAAAGAATTATTAATCTTTCTACCTTCCTTTTCCCCGAACAAAAACAGCAATACCATTAAGCAAATTAGCCCTCTCTTTTTCCAAAACAACAAAGTCAGAAGTTTTTTCTAAACCTCTAAATATCCTTTGTGCTTTCTTGTTTCTTCCTTCCGCAATTCTTCTTTGAGCTCGATAATAACCGCGCGTTAATCTAAAATCCCGAGGGTCAAGTTTTGTTAGTTCAAATCTGACCACCACCTCATCCCACCCAGGAATAGTACCGTTTCTTTGATAGGCTTCATGAGTGAGATACTTTTTTTTCTCCCGGAGGCAGTTTAGTCGTTCCGATTTCTCTTTCTAAGACTACGGCCATATCTGAATAACCCATTATAACATAAAGAAGCAATCGCCTCTATGATGGGCTTGGTAATGGGCTAGGAGAGGGGCTGGGCGTAGGTGAGGGCTCCCAATTCCAAGGGACTTTAACGCCAATTTTAATTTCTCGCTCGCCTTTTTTACCTTTTTCATCTGTTGCCCTTACTTTAATCTTATAAGTGCCCTTGCTTAGGGTAAAAATCTTATCAAACTTATTGCTATTCTCAATTGTCTCCTTAACTTCGCCATCAATCAAAATTTCAATTTTTCTGATGCTATTGGTGGCGATGGCTCTGCCCTTAACCCGAACCTCATCTTTAGAGTTATCAATCTGGGCTTCATTTTCCGGTTCTTCAATCGTTACTTCGACTTCTTCAATATCGCCGCAATATTCTGTGGGCGGGTGGTAGCGCCAATCTGATATGGTGGCTAGCCATTGGTCAATCCCTTCTTGCCAGCGGTTGGTGCCATCAGAAGAAATCGGGTCGTCCTCTTTAAAAACAAAATATTCTTTGGTTTCATAATCGCCCCGCGCCACTTGGGCAGGAGTGGCTAATTTATCTTGTCCTCGGCAAAGTTTTAACATCACATGAACCGGATCCTCGCCGGTTGGTTCCGTACCTTGGATAAAATATTCCGTCCTTGAAGAGAAATTATCATGGGCTCGATATCCGGAAATAGTATCCACTTCAGCTGTCACCACCCCGCCAGGAACGGAAAAACCAATATTGGGCTTTTTATTCAAAGCCGCTAAAATTACTCTTCGCCAAATTGGCGCCGCACCAGAAACTCCGGAAGCAACTTCCTTCATTTCCGTATTATCGTTGTTTCCTACCCAAACCCCCGCTACAATCTGGGGCGTCCAGCCAATCGTCCAGTTATCCCGTTTATCATTAGTCGTGCCTGTTTTAACAGCCACTTGTCTGCCGGAAATGGCAATAGCACTATGAGCGCCAAAAGTAATCAACCGAGCATTATTATCTGAAAGGACGTGAGAAATAATAAAAGCCTCTGCTTCACTCAAAACCCGATTGCCTGATGCTGACTTAAATTCCTCAAGCACCCGACCATCCCTATCTTCAACTTTGAGAATAGAAACAGGTTCAATTCTCAAGCCTCCATTAGCAAAAGCACTGTATGCTTGAGCTAATTCCAGCAAGCGGACTTCACCCCCACCCAAAGTTACTGATAATCCCAAGCGGCGTAAGTTCTCTTTAGTAGGTTCAAGAGTAGACAAACCCATTTCATAACCGGTGGCTAACATGTTTTTTAAGCCCACTTTGGCTAGCATTTTAACGGCTGCGAGGTTAATTGAATTACCCAGAGCATCTCTTGCCAAGAGAGGACCGTGAAACTTTCCGTCATAATTAACTGGTTTATAATCAGGTAATCCTTGACCGCCAGGGAAGGTCGTTGGCGTATCTATTAATAAAGTAGAGGCGGTATAACCTCTTTTAAGAGCGGCAACATAGGTCACTGGTTTGATCGCCGAACCGGGTTGACGCAAAGAGAGAGTAACATTGACTTTGCCATCATAATCCGGGTCATTGTAATTTTTAGAACCGACCATGGCTAAGATTTCGCCTGTCTGTGGATCTAAGACAATCGCGGCACCGTTAGTAATATGAAGAGATTCCACCTTGGCAATTTCTTCAGTGACTGCCTTTTGGGCTTCCTCTTGAATGCTGTAATCCAGGGTAGTGGTCACTTTTAAGCCACCCTGTTCAACCACTCGTTGGCCATAACGTTCTTCAAGTTGTTTTTTAACATACATCACAAAATGGGGGGCTTTAAAATTCAAACCCTCGGTGGCAAATTCCAGTTCTTCAATCTGTTTAACCGCCGTTTTTTCTTGCTCTTGGGTAATATAGTCATTTTCCCGCATTCGTCTTAAAACTGTTTCTGTTCGTCCAACATACGCTTTGGGATCGTCACCAAAAGGGGAATAAGCTGATGGTCGCTGAGGTAAACCAGCCAGCATCGCCGACTCGACCAAATTTAATTCAGAAACCGGTTTATCAAAATAGGTTTCGGCAGCCGCTTGGACTCCCCAAGCCGTCCCTCCGTAAGGCGATTCATTAAGATACATTCGCAAGATTTCATCTTTTGAATAACGATTCTCTATTTGAACCGCCAAAATAAATTCTTTAATTTTTCGAGGAAGAGTCCTTTGAGGCGTGAGAAGAACATTTTTCACTAATTGTTGAGTTAAAGTTGAACCACCCTGAAGGCGGCGATGAACAACAATATTGAAAACAGCCCGAAAAATACCGGTTGGGTCAAAGCCACCGTGTTTGTAAAAATTTTTATCTTCAATGGCGATAGTGGCGTTTCTCAAATGTTCGGGAATCTCCTCTAAAGCCACTGGAGTCCGCCGCTGGTCAGCAAAAATATCATAAAGCAAGACTTCATTCCGGTCGTAAATTTTAGTGGCAAAACCTTCCCGGCGAACAATTTTATCCGGTCGCGGCAGGTCTTTAGCATAAAAAACAAATAAGGCACCAGTTAAAAGAACGATGACAATTAAGCCAATAAAGCCAAAAAAAGCCAATTTTGAGGCCAGGGCGCTTTTGCTTTGTCTTTTAAAGCGCCGATAGGTTCTTATTTGTCTCGTTCTTTTTCGCCAAGCACGCTGCCAACTCATGAATTTGATTGTAACAAAAAATCAAAATTTGTGCTAATATTAGGAGTATGGACAAGACTGACGAAGTTTTAACTAGGGGAGTAGAAAAAATCTATCCCTCAAAAGAAGCCTTTGAAAAAGTGCTTCGTTCCGGCAAGAAAATCAAACTCTACCAAGGGTTTGATCCGTCAATGGCCAATCTTCATTTGGGCCATCTTGTGGGCATTCTCAAATTAAAACAATTTCAAGATTTGGGCCATGAGGTTATCTTTTTGGTGGGTGATTTTACGGGCATGATTGGCGACCCGAGTGATAAGACCTCAGTTCGAAAGCTCTTGACTAGAAAACAGGTTTTAAAAAATTCGGAAAACTGGAAAAAACAAGCAAACAAGATTCTAAACTTTAGCGGCAAAAATCCAGCCAAATTGATGTTTAATAGCCAATGGGGCGATAAAGTTACTTTTAAAGATTTAATTGAAATCACTTCTCACTTTACTGTTCAACAAATGTTGGAGAGGGATTTTTTCCAAAGAAGAATCCAGGCCCAAAAACCAATTTATCTTCACGAGTTTCTCTACCCGGTTGCCCAAGCCATCGACTGCGTTGAGATGGATGTTGATTTAGAAATTGGGGGCAGTGACCAAACCTTCAATATTCTTGCCGGCAGAACCCTTATGAAAGCTCTAAAAGGAAAAGAAAAGTTTGTCTTAACCACTAAACTCTTAGTTGACGCCAAAGGGGAAAAAGCCGGGAAAACAGCAGGCAACGCTCTTTTCCTTAATGCCTTAGCGGTTGATATGTATGGCGGCATCATGTCTTTTCCTGACGAAGTGATTGTGATGGGATTTGAATTATTGACTCAAATACCACTTCAATCAATTAAAGTGATGAAAAAAGAGCTGAAAGACGGCAAAACAAAGCCAATGAACTTAAAAAAACAACTGGCGTTTGAGATTGTTAAAATGCTTCATGGAGAAAAAAACGCAAAAAATGCGGAAAAAGAATTTGAAACGGTTTTTCAGAAAGGTGAGCTACCATCTGAGATTCCATCTTCACCCAAAGCAGTAAAACCCGGAAATTATCCAGCTTCAAAATTATCTTATATTTCTGGAGTAACTATTGGGACCGCCGAGGCGAAGCGATTAATTAATCAGGGGGCTGTCGAATATGAAGGAGAAATAATCCGAGACCCACAACGAAGACTTACCGTTAAAGGCAATGAGATACTAAAAGTTGGAAAGAGAAAAATTTTTAGGATTAAGAAAAAATGAGACTTTCTAAAAAACAACAAAAATTCTGGGTGATTATTGTTGCCATTGCTGCTCTTGGTTTGCTCTTAACTTCCATGCTACCGGTTTTTTATTCTCTCTTAAGGTAAATGACTCTGGAAACCCCAATCGAAAAATTACCGATGATTGGACCCGCTTATGCCAAGCGATTGAAAAAACTGGCAATTAACACGGTTGAAGATTTACTTTATCACTTTCCCTTTCGTTATATTGATTACTCCCTAGTTTCACCCATTGGCAGGCTTCAAGCTGGAGAAATCGTCAGTGTTCGCGGCGAGCTCCTTTCCATTAAAAATGAATACACTCGTCGGGGTAAAAAAATCCAAAAAGCAATGATCGCTGATGTCAGTGGAAAAATTGAGGTTGTTTGGTTTAATCAGCCCTTTCTTGTTAGAGTTTTCCACCCCGGACAAACAATTGGTTTATCGGGCAAAATTGATTGGTTTGGTCGGCACATAGTTTTAGTTTCGCCCGAATACGAGATTTTGAGCAGTGAAACAAAAGTGGTAAAAAGTGAGACAATCCATACCGGCAGATTAGTACCGGTTTATCATGAAACCTATGGTCTTTCCTCAAAGTGGTTGCGCTCACGAATCGCTCCTTTAGCCAAAAAATTTATTCCCGAAATTAAAGAATTTATACCTCTTGAGATTATGAAAAAATATAAACTGGTTAATTTTAATCAAGCTCTAGTAGAAATTCACTTTCCTAAGAACCAAAAAACAGCTCAAGAGGCTCGAAAACGTTTTGCTTTTGAGGAATTGTTTCTTCTCCAACTGGCAGCTCTTCAAAGAAAGAAAAAATGGCAAAAACATCAATTAGCTTTCAAGTTCCATCTTGACCAAGCAAAAATTCTTAAATTCACTGCCAATTTGCCGTTTGAATTAACTCGAGCCCAGAAAAAAGTCTTAAGAGAAATCTTTGCTGATCTTGAAAAAAATAAACCGATGAACAGGTTGCTTGAGGGTGACGTGGGTAGTGGTAAAACCGTGGTTGCCGCCGCCGTCATTTATCTAGCCTTTCTTAATCATCACCAATCGGCTTTGATGGCCCCCACTCAAATTCTTGCTTACCAACACTATCAAACTCTCAACCAAATCCTTTCGCCTTTAGGAGTAAAAGTGGCTCTCTTAACCGCTTCCCAAAGAAAAACCCTGACAGGTTTTGATTGCTTAATCGGTACTCATGCTTTAATTCATAAACGAGCTAAATTTAAGCAATTAGGCTTAGTGGTCATTGATGAGCAACATCGTTTTGGAGTGGAACAGCGAGGCAAATTAATCAAAAAAGACAAATCGCCTCATGTGTTAACCATGACCGCTACGCCTATTCCTCGAACAATTGCCCTAACTCTTTATGGCGATTTAGATCTCTCGGTTCTTGATGAAATGCCTCCGGGGAGACAAAAAATCAAAACCTGGGTGGTACCTCCCCAAAAACGAGCCGCTGCTTATCAATGGATAAGGAAACAAATCAAAGGCAAACAAGATCAAGCTTTTGTTGTTTGCCCGCTTATTGAAGAATCGCAACACGAAACAATGCAAACAGTGAAAGCAGTCACCAGTGAAAAAGAAAAGCTGGAAAAAGAGGTTTTTCCGGATATGAAATTAAGCCTACTTCATGGACGACTCAAAAGCAAAGAAAAAAACAAAGTCCTTAAGAAATTCAGGCAAGGAAAAACTGATATTTTAGTTTCCACACCAGTAGTCGAGGTAGGCATTGATATTCCCAATGCCACGATTATGCTTATTGAGGCTTCGGAACGCTTTGGCTTAGCTCAACTCCACCAACTAAGAGGACGAGTCGGTCGGAATGGTCAACAAGCCTATTGTTTGCTTTTCAGTGAAACCCCCAGTAAAAAATCTCTTAAAAGACTTAAGGCTTTAGAAACTCTTAGTGCTGGTTCTAAATTAGCGGAACTAGATTTGAAATTGAGAGGACCAGGAGAGGTTTATGGCACCCAGCAACACGGCTTTTTCAATCTAAGAGTAGCTTCTTTCTCAGATTTGACCACCATTAAAAAAACTCGCCAGGCGGCGGAAAACATTATTGACCAAATCAGCCGTCACCCATCCTTGCAAGTTAGGCTCAAAAAGAATACAATTAAGACAATTGAACCAAACTAGTATCTAGTATTTGAATCATGGGAGCTTTACCAAAAAGAAAAATCTCAAAGCGCAGAAAGGGCAAAAGAAGAGCGGCAATTAAGCTCGAAGTACCTAATTTGGTTACCTGTGCTAACTGCGGTCAGTTAAAGAAACCACATCAGACATGTCTTTCCTGTGGCTATTACAAAGGCAAAGAGGTTATTAAAATTAAAATCAAAAAGGGCAAGAAAAAAGAAAAATGAAAACACCTAATGACCCAAGACATATAAAAAGACAAAAGGCAATTAAAAATCTTTTTCGGTGGAGTTTTCAGTCCAAACAAACAATGGAAAATAAACTGGCTCAAGAAATTCTTGCCCAGAGAAAAAAAATTGATAAGATAGTCGCTGATGCAGCCCCTGATTGGCCAATTGAACAAATTAATCGAATTGACTTAGCTATTCTTCGTCTGGCAATCTATGAGCTGGCAATTACCAAAAAAGAGCCCCCTAAAGTAATTATTGACGAAGCGGTCGAGTTAGCGAAACGTTACGGTAGTGAAAAAAGCTCCAGTTTTATTAATGGCGTTTTGGGCACGGTCTTAAAAAAAATAAAAAAGTGACCGTAACCAGGTTTAGTCTCGCTCTGGGCTGTAATTCGGAATTTTTTTTAAAATGACTAATTTAGAAGAAAGAATCATTAACTTAATTTCTGAAAATTTAGGCGTTGCCAAAGAAGAAATTACCCCAGAGTCGAGTTTTAGAAAAGATTTGGGGGTAGAGACTTTAACTATTACGGATTTACTTGCTAAAATTCAAGAAGAATTTAACCTTGATTTAGAAGAAGTCAAAACAGAAAAAGTAAAAACCGTAAAACAATTAATTAACTTGGTGATATCTGAAATTGAGTGATGACGAAAAATCTAGCCCAACTTCAACAACGATTAGGAATAAATTTTAATGAATCCCAGTTCCTGGCACAGGCACTCGTTCATCGTTCCTATCTTAATGAAACTACTGGCAGGGAACTGGAATCTAATGAAAGATTAGAATTTCTCGGTGACGCTATTCTTTCTTTTGTGGTTACTAAATGGCTTTACAAAAAATTTCCAAATTACGAGGAAGGTCTCTTAACCAATCTCCGCTCCAATCTTGTTCGGACCAGTACCTTGGCGCAAATTGCCAATCAACTGGAAATCGGTCAGAACCTATTAATGAGTCGAGGAGAAAAGGGCTCTGGGGGAGAAAAAAACCAATCGCTGCTGGCTAATGCTCTGGAAGCAATTATTGGGGCAATATTTTTGGACCAGGGAATAGTTAAAACTGAAGGTTTTATCAAAACCCAATTAAAA
Organism: uncultured Gammaproteobacteria bacterium; assembly: GCA_964585895.1. GTDB lineage: Bacteria > Patescibacteriota > Microgenomatia > PFEM01 > JAHIFH01 > CAZPFP01. The sequence goes on along the minus strand of CAZPFP010000008.1, from coordinate 1,934 downwards.
CCGTTTCTTGAGCAAACAGTCAGCAAGGGGGAATTTAAAGACAGCAAAAGCCTTCTTCAAGAAAAAATTCAAGAAAAAATTAAAGAAACGCCAGTTTATAAAACCCTGAAAGAAGAAGGTCCAGACCATGACAAAACCTTCACCGTGGGTGTTTATAGCCAAGGCAAATTATTAGCAAATGAAAAAGGGGGAAGTAAACAAGAAGCAGAGGAAAAAGCCGCTGAGGCGGCGCTTGAAAAACTAACTCTAAATCGTTAAAATTATTCACTATGGTTAAAATTAGACTATCGCGTACCGGCAAAAGAAATGCTCCCTCATATCGAATTGTAGTTATAGATTCTCGATCCAAACGAGACGGCAGGGTAATAGAAAATCTTGGTTTTTACGACCCTAAAACTAAACTAACAACTGTTAAGTTAGACCGAAAAAGACTCGATTATTGGCTCTCGCAAGGTGCCCAAATGACTGAAACAGTTAAAAAATTAGTCAAAAAAGACTAAAAAAACAGTGCAACAACTACTCGAATTCTTGGTTAAATCAATTGTTGAAAAGCCTAAAAAAGTAAAAATCGATGAAGAAACAAAAGAAGGCTTTTCAGAGTACTCAATTAAAGTTGACCCAGAAGATATAAAAATCGTCATTGGTAAAAATGGCCAAACCATCCGAGCGATTCGCACTCTTGCCAAAACAAAAGCAATTAAACAGGGAAAAAGGATTAATGTAAAATTAGCAGAAGATCAATAAGTAAAAGGGTTTTCTTTACCACTGCTGATATAAGGTAAAGCAGCGACGTCACCAACAGTTTGATAATCACTTAATTCTTGGTAAATTTTTTCTTCTTCGGCGCTGATAGGAACAACTTGTCTATTAACCTTGCCAATCTCCTTTGGGACAACTAGATAATAAGTTGATAAGACAATTTGGGTGTCAATTGTTGTTCCCTCACGATCAATATTAACTTGTTGAACCCTCATAATAGGCGCTTTGGCTTCAACCGATTCAAGAAAATTATATAAATCAGCAAGGCTGCCAAAGACACTCAGTTGAATTCCGAGAGAAGGAAGGGTTTCTTCTTTCTTTGATTTTACCTCAGCTGATTCCGTTGAAACTTTGCCAATCTCAACTTCCAAGTTTCCCAACTCCAAATCATTTTCACTAACCAATCCTCTGACCGTTGCTAAGGTAAAAGGGCCTTCCTTTTCGATTGGCAAAACCTTAAGAACCTGATTAACTCTCGTCTTTAGTTCATTCTGGTCATAACCTCCCAAAACCGCTACTTTTTGGGATAGCTGGGCCAGTTCTTTCTTTTGTTTTGCCAAACCCCTTCTCAAATCCAAAAAATCATCTAGCTTGGGTTTTAAGATTGTCACTGCGGAAACAACTATCAGAATAACTATTATTCCGGGAAAGAGAAAGCTTCGAAATTGACTTAAATTTGCTTTACTAAAAGATGGCAACTTACCTAATTCTTGCTTCATTGCTCCTTTATCAAAATTTCTAGATTAAAATCATAAACTCCCTCTGTCTGCCGAGTGGCCGAAACTAAAATACTGCTGGCAATCTTCTTATTATCAGTTGCTTGTTTTAACTTCTCCAGAAAATCAGCCAGGACAATGGCGTTGCCAGCAATGCCTGATATCTTTACTGTCCCGTCAGCCTCCCAGGCAACACTATCATAACCAACTCCTTCGGGAGCTAAACTGTCTAAATAATTTAGCCAATATTTAGGTTTTAAACCATCGAGCTCGATTACTTCGGCTAGGGAAACAAGACGGTCTTTTAACAAAAATTGAAGTGATTCTACTTCTTGAAGATCGCTTAATCTTGTTTTCTCAAACTCAACTTTATCCGCGATTGCTTGAGATTCACGGTTGACCACCAAACCAAAAGAAAAAATTGCCACCACCACTAAACAATAAGCAACAATCAAAAAA
>CAZPFP010000007.1:0-20631 GCA_964585895.1 uncultured Gammaproteobacteria bacterium | reverse complement strand
GCGGGAAAACCAGCGGGTGCTCTTGTTAATTAAAAAAACTGCGGCGGTGATGCCGGTAATTAAAATTAACAAGCCGATGATGGTTGGGATGTGTCGTCTTTTCATTCTCCCTCCAGACTACCACTAGGAGTAGTTGTTTGACTAGGGGCAGTCTCCGCCTCTATTTCAATCTCTTCTTCAAATTCTCCTTCTGGTGATGGGCTGGGAAGGGGCTGAGTTACTACCTCAAGCTCTTCTGTTGGGATTTGATATTTTTCTTTGATGTTTTCAATGATGGCTTCGTCGATGCTCGGATTTAAAGGCTGGATTAATTCTCTAACAACGGTAGGAACGGTTGTGGCTGTATAAGCGTGATAAACTTCATATCCAATCCAGATGAACACGGTTATCAAGGTCATGATGGAGATAATAAGGATATTTTTGCCGAATTTAGGTTGATCCATTAGTTTTTAATTAGGTAATAAGCCTGAGCATTGATGGTGAGGGCCATAATTTGGATTTCTTCCTCTATCTTTGAACTGAAAACAAAACTTTCCACTGAGATAATTCGCCTCAGAGTATCGAGTGAATTGAGAAATTGCTTGAGATTTTGATAACTGCCAGTGAGAGCGATATTAAAGCTAGTTGCCTGGCTTTCCTCTTTTGCCAATTCTCCCTGGAGATTGGTTTTTTCATATCTGATGGACTCGAGATTAACTGAAGACAATCGTGCTAAAGATTCGAGCTGTTTTATTAGGATTGGCAAAGCTGGGTTTTGGGGGAGTGATTCTCCCACTAAATTGAGCTCATTTTCAATTTGGGAGTAATTCATTTGGGCTTTAGTAAGGTTGTCAATTTTCTGGTCCATTTGTTCAACTACTGCCTTTTTGTCCTTGATTTCTTTTAGTAAGCCGCCAATCGTGACCAAGGTTGGTCGGATAGCAAAAAAACCAAAGAAAGCCACGGTTAAGATAGAGAGAATAATACTCGTGTAAACTCTGGTTTTCTTTTTTTTATAAAGGGCTTTGGCGCCAATGAAGTAATGTTGATAACGATGATAACGGTCTGCTGTGGTAGCGGTCATTTTATTGCTAATTGCTTAACTGACTTTTAAGATTAAAACTAATACCGACGTCTTCGCCGGTACCAATCGCTAAACTGTCTATATTAATATCACTAAACCGGGAAGACTTTTTGAGATTATTGATAAAAGTAGCTAAACCGGCTTCAGACAGAGCGGAGGCGGTAAAGCTAGCGTTGTCGTCACTGATACTTAGGTCAGAAAAAGAGACGTCGACTGGAGTGAGAGTAGAAATTTCTTCCAGAAGCTGGTTAGTTTTCAGTTGCTCTTTTCTTAAACCCTGGATAGTAGAGAGTTGTTGCTGGAGGAAACGAAAGTCGGATTCGAAATCAGCTGAAGATTGAATAATCGCTTGTTTTTGTTCGATTTGTTTATAGAGGTCAGTTAAATCACGGTCAAGTTTAAATCGGGAAAGGAAGGCGAGAATAACAATTAGTTCAGTAAAGATGACAATATAACGCCCAATGGTCAGTAACCACTTGAGGAATTTACCAAAAGAGGTTTTCTCCCATTCTTCTCGTGGTAAAAATTCAATTTTACTTTTAGGGGCAGCCATAGAAATGAATCCTTCCCCAGCACGGGGTTTGGGAGTTTCCTTTGATAACCCAACTATTCTTCCGTGCTGGTGTCGGCTTCTTACGCCTGTATTGCTACTCCCGACCTCGTCGGGAGCTGCGCCTTCATGGTCGAAATTTCGACCTATTGGGCTTGATACAGTTGTAAAAACAACAAACAACTATACGTTACATAACACTACATACCATGTGTTAACGTATTAATTCTAGTATATGGATTGGGAGATTGTTTGTAAAGTGATTCTTTGCCCAGATTATTTTTTTGCTTTTTGAGGTGATTTTTTCTTTTTACTTTTCTGAAGCAATTTTGCCAATCGGGATTTCAATCGTGAAGCTTTATTTTTGTGGATAACACCCTTTTTCGCGGCTCGGTCAAGGACTTGACTGGCTTTTTGAAGGGCTTTTTTAGTGGGTTTTTGACGCATCACCTTAACTGCCAGCTTCATTTGCTGACGAATTTTTCGGTTAATAATCGTCCGCTGTTTGTCGCGGCGCATTTTTTTCTTGGCTGATTGAGTTACTGGCATGATTATTTAAATCAGTATATTTTTACTACACAGCTGCAAGGCGAAAGCTCTGGACTTTTAGTCCGGAGATGAAGCCGCTGTTCCGCTGAAAGCGGAATAGGACAGCTACGTAGGACGGTAGCCCGGGATTTTAGTCCAGGGAGGACGTCACATTTTACCTAAAGACACCCTTGCCGATAATAACGAGATCGAAGTATAATTCACTTGTGAGAATTATACAGGCGTTGTTGCTTAGTATAGTTGAAACAGACTAATTATTCAAGTTTGACGAAATGGCGTAGTCCGGTATAAAAAACAATGATAAAAAGTTTTTGGCGTAACGGCAGTCTGATTTTTTCACGCAAACAGGCGAATATTCTTTCGGCGGCGACCGTGATTATGGTAGCGGTGGCTCTGTCACGCCTTTTAGGTTTATTTCGAGACCGCTTATTAGCTGGTACTTTCTTTGGCGGTCAAGAATGGCAACTGGATGTTTATTTTGCTGCTTTTCGGTTTCCGGATATGATTTTCCAATTGCTGGTTCTTGGCGCTCTTTCGGCTGCTTTTATTCCGGTTTTTAGTCGTTATCTAGAGAAAAAAGAAAAAGAAGCTTATTATCTTTCTTCGTCAGTAATTAATTTTTTAATGGTCTTTTTCATTTTTTTGGCAACCGTAGTTTTTATTTTCGCCCAACCTTTAGTGAAACTGATTACCCCGACGTTTAGCCCAGTTGAGATTAGTTTAATGGTTAACTTGACCCGAATTATGCTTTTGGCACAGCTCTTCTTTTGTTTTTCAAATTTTTTAACGGGGGTGATTCAGTCTCATCAGCGATTCTTGATACCAGCTCTATCACCGGTTGCCTATAATTTAGGAATAATTTTTGGGATTATTGTTCTCAGTCCTTGGTTGGGGATTTATGGCCCAACCATCGGGGTGGTTATTGGCGCTTTTCTTCATTTATTAATTCAATTACCTTTAGCTTTAAAATTGAAACTTCGTTATTCTTTAATCTTTGATTGGCGTCATCCCGGGGTTAGAGAGGTGGCCCGATTAATGCTACCGCGAACTTTAGCCTTGGCTGTTAATCAAATTGAGTTGACGGTAGCAGTTTTTCTAGCGACTTCACTCGCCGCCGGCTCTTTGTCAATTTTTTATTTTGCCCAGCACTTAATGAATTTGCCGATTGGTCTTTTTGGTTCAACCATTGGTCAAGCAGCTTTACCCACTCTTTCTCGGGAATCTGGTGAGGAAAGCCTTTCTAAATTTAAAAAGACTTTTTTATCTTCCTTCAGCCAAATTCTTTATTTAGCTTTACCGGCCAGTGCCATTCTTCTTATTCTCCGCATTCCTGCAGTGCGAATTGTTTTTGGAGCCGCTTCTTTTCCTTGGAAAGCAACTTTGTTAACTAGTCGGGTTTTAGCTATCTTTTCGATTTCAATTTTTGCCCAGGCGGTAATTCAATTATTAGTGAGAGGATTTTATGCCCTTCATGATACCAAAACTCCTTTTTGGATTGGGGCTTTAGCGGTTCTGATTAATGTTGGCTTGAGTTGTCTTTTTATTTTTAGATTAAGTCTGGGAGTTCAAGGCCTAGCTTGGGCAGTTACCCTGGCGAGCTTATTCCAAGCAAGTTTATTGTTGATTTTTCTTAATCGAACGATTGGCGGTTTCAACAAAGAAGAGTTTTTTATTCCCCTTACCAAGATGGGAGTGGCAACAGTTTTAACGGCAGTGGCTTTATGGGTGCCGATGCGTTTTCTCGACGAGTTTATCCTGGATACTACCCGGACGATTAACTTAGTTGTTTTGACCGTGATTGCCACTTTTTCAGGAATGATGGTTTATTTTGTTCTTTCCTATTTTTTGAAGATTGCCGAGCTGAAATCTTTTATTGGTTTGGCTAAACGCCTGGGTCGTTGGCAAGAAGTTCTCAAGAAGTCAGAAGAGATGATTACCACTTCCAGTCCACAATCAACTTCTGAAGAGGTGTGAGAAACAATGAAAACTGACAGAGACTCTAAGATTATGGCTATCAAAGAAGAGATTCGTAAAACTCCCTACCATAAGGGGACCGAGCATTATGTTGGTCTGCTTAGAGCTAAACTAGCCAAACTCAAAAAACAAAGAGCTCAGATAAAGAAAAAAGGAAAAGGTGAGGGCTTTGCCGTCAAGAAAAGCGGTGATGCCACGGTTGTTTTGGTTGGTCCACCATCAGTGGGTAAATCGAGTTTGCTCAATAAATTGACTGGCACTTGCGCCCGGGTTGAAGAATGGCCCTTTACCACTCTTGAAGTTATTCCCGGAATGTTGCAATACCAAGGCGCTCATATTCAAATATTAGATTTACCAGGCATTATTGGTGGGGCTGCAACTGGCAAGGGTAAAGGTCAGGAGGTTTTTTCAGTGGTTAGGGTGGCCGATCTTTTGCTCTTAATGGTAGATGTTAAGACTAAGACAAAGCTGAGTTCTATGATGAACGAGATTAAGCAGCTAGAGATTAATCTGCCGGTGTTAGTGGTAATTAACAAGATTGATTTATTGAAAAAGCTCCCCCAGTCTAAAACCAAAGATAAAATTTATATCAGTGTCGAAGAGGGAATCGGTCTTGATGAATTAAAAGAAATTATTTTCCAAGAATTAGGATTGATGAGAGTTTATCTTAAGCCAAAAAATAGAGAGCCGGATTTTAAGGAGCCGTTAGTTTTAAAGAAGGGAGGTAAGGTGTCCACTGTTGCTAAGAAAACATTTCCTGAAAAAAAAGAATTTAAGCAGATTTTACTTTGGGGGCCCAGTGCTCGTTTTCCGGGACAGCAAGTGAGTTTAAATCACCAACTGAAAGACGAGGATATTTTAAGCTTTGTTTAATTTACCCCTTGGTTAAGGCTTGTTCCTGTATAATCCAACGAATCGGAGCGATTTAAACGGAATTCAAGACGTGATTCACCTACAACGAATTTTACTTCTTGACAAACGTTAGCAGTCGTGTTATAAAAGTGCTAATCTATGGCAGAACTAACAGAACGACAAACCAAAATTCTTAAATCAATTATTGAAGAATACGTGGAGTCAGCGGAACCAATCGGTTCAGGCACTCTGGAGAAAAAGTACGAGTTAGGCGTTTCCCCGGCGACGGTAAGGAATGAAATGGTGGCTCTCACTAAAATGGGCTATCTTCGTCAGCCTCATGCCTCGGCCGGTCGGGCTCCAACCAAAGAAGCCTTCAAATTTTATGTTAACCAATTAATGGAAGAGAAAAAACTTTCGGTGGCGGATGAAGTCGCCGCAAAGGAAAAAGTTTGGGATTCTCGGTTTGATTTTGATAAGTTAATACGCCAAGCAGTTAAAGCTTTGGCGGAAAGGTCGCGGGTTTTGGCGGTAGCCTCCACTAAGAAAGGTGATGTTTATCATGCCGGTTATGCCAATATTTTAGAAATACCGGAATTTTATGACATTGATGTTACCCGGGCGGTTCTCTCCATGCTTGATGAAACTAATCGTTTATTGGATTTATTTGCTCATTCTTTTGGTGAAGAGCCCGTTCATCTTTTACTTGGTGATGAGTTAGGTTATGAATTACTTGAGCCTTGCGGAATGGTTTTCGTTGAATTTAATGCCGGGTCAGAAAAAAGCGGTTCTTTAGGGGTGATTGGACCAGCGCGATTGAATTATCCTCGGATTATTCCCATGGTCAGATATTTCGGAAACTTACTTGAAGAAATTCTTAAAGAGGTTTAAGATGGTAAGGAAAAAGACGAAGAAAACCGAGAAAAAATTCGAGGAACTTGAAAATCGTTTAAAACGGACGTTAGCGGATTATGCTAATTTAGAAAAGCGAATTACTAGAGAAAAGAAAACTTTTATTAAACTCGCTAATGCCCAACTTTTAGATAAGTTACTCTCGGTTTTAGATGATTTAGAATTATGTGAAGAACATCTAAAGGATAAAGGAATAACCTTGGTTGGTAATCGATTTCGAGAGGTTTTAGAGGGTGAAGGGGTGGAAGAGATAAAAACTTTAGGTCAGAAGTTTGATCCGGAAATCATGGATGCGGTCGAGATTGTTCCGGGTCCTAAGAATAAAATAGTAGAAATTGTTTTGAAAGGTTACTTATTAAATGATAAGATTTTAAGACCAGCCAAAGTTAAGGTTGGTCAAGGGAAGAAATAAAAATGGCAAAAATTATTGGTATAGATTTAGGCACCACCAACTCTGCAGTGGCGGTGATGGAAGCCGGTAAGGCCAAGGTCATTCCTTCAGCCGAGGGTAAAAATATTATTCCTTCGGTAGTTGAGCCAGTTAAAAATCTGGTTGGTGAAGTGGCTAAGCGCCAAATGATTCTTAATCCGGAAAACACCGCTTATTCAGTTAAAAGAATTATGGGACGACGATTCACTGATGCCGCAGTTAAGAAGAGCCAGAAAATGGTCCCTTATGAAATTAAGTCTGGGAAAGATGGGATAGCCGTTATTCACATTAGTGGTCGAGATTATACCCCTCAAGAAATTTCAGCCAAGATTCTGGCAAAATGTAAAGCTGATGCCGAAGCCTATTTAGGAGAAACGGTTGACCGAGCCGTGATTACTGTGCCCGCTTATTTTGATGACTCTCAAAGGCAAGCGACTAAGCAGGCTGGGGAAATTGCCGGTCTGAAAGTCGAGCGAATTATTAATGAGCCAACCGCTGCTTCTCTGGCATATGGTTTGGAAAAGAAAAAAGGCGAGACAATTGCTGTTTATGATTTAGGTGGGGGGACTTTTGATATTTCCATTTTAGAGATTGGTGATGGCGTTTTTGAAGTCAAAGCCACTAACGGTGATACCCATCTCGGTGGAGATGATTTTGACCAGAGATTACTTGATTATCTTGCCGATGAATTTAAAAAAGAACAGGGCATTGATTTAAGGGAAGATAAACAAGCCTTGCAGAGACTAAGAGATGCCGCTGAAAAGGCCAAAATTGAATTATCTTCTTCTCAAGAAACAGAAATCAACCAGCCTTTTATTACTCAAGGCAAAGACGGCCAGCCCTTGCATCTGACGATGAAGCTGACCCGGGCCAAATTTGAACAACTGGTTGATGATTTGATTGAGAAAACCATGGGTCCGGTCAAAGCTTGTTTGAAAGATGCCAAGATTGAACCCAAAGATGTTGATGAAGTGATTTTAGTTGGCGGGATGACCCGAATGCCCAAAGTTTATGAAACGGTTAAAAAATATTTTAACAAAACTCCTAATAAATCAGTTAATCCAGACGAAGTGGTGGCAATAGGTGCCGCTATTCAAGGCGGCGTCCTTGGCGGTGAAGTTAAAGACGTTCTTTTACTTGATGTGACCCCTTTGACTTTGGGGATAGAAACTCTTGGTAGTGTCCGAACACCATTAATTGAGAGAAATACGACTGTCCCGACTTCCAAGTCCCAGATTTTCTCCACCGCCGCCGACAATCAGACTCAAGTGGAAATTAATGTTCTTCAGGGAGAAAGACCAATGGCTATGGACAACAAATCCCTTGGTCGGTTTATTCTGGCCGGGATTCCCCCGGCGCCAAGAGGGATACCCCAAATTGAAGTTTCTTTTGATATTGATGCCAGTGGGATTTTGAATGTTAAAGCAATTGATAAAGCCACCAATAAAGAACAAATGATTACCATAAAAGGGGCAGTTGGTTTGTCTGATGATGAAGTGAAAAATGCCCAGGCTGAAGCGGAAAAACACGCTGAAGAAGACCAGAAGAAAAAAGAGATAGTTGAAACAAGAAATCAAGCGGATAACTTAGTCTTTACTGCCGAAAAGACGCTGAAAGACGCTGGGGATAAAGTCAAAAAAGAAGACAAGGAAAAAGTGGAAGAAGAGGTAAAAAGAGTTAGAGAATTGTTAACCAAAGAAGGCGTTACTAAAGAAGAACTTGAAGAAGCTTCAAAGAAACTTTCTGAAGAACTCCAAAAAGTGGGGGCAGCCATGTATCAAGCTCAGCAGTCCCAGCAAGAACCGCCAGCGGGTAAGAAAGAAAAGAAAGGTAAAAAACCTAAAGCTTCAGCAGACAAAGAAAAAGCTGAAGAGGGTGAGGTAGTTGATTAAGTTTTTAAATCATTGAATTTTTAAACATTAAATAATTAACAACTTAGGGCGCGAATATCGCGCCTCTTTAATGTAAAATGTAATTATGTCAACTAAGCGTGACTACTACGATATCCTCGGAGTCTCCAAAAATGCTTCCAAAGAGGAAATAAAAAAGGCTTATCGAAAACTGGCTCTTCAATGGCATCCGGACAGGAATAAATCTTCCGAAGCCAACGGAAAGTTCAAAGAAATCAACGAAGCTTACGAAATTCTTTCCAACTCTAAGAAAAAGGAGACTTATGACCAGTTTGGTCATACTGCTTTTGATCCCCGCTATGGTGGCGCTGGTGCTCCTGGCGGTGCCGGACCTTTTGCCGGCGGTCAAACCCGAACTTATAAACAAGGACCTTTTACTTATACTTACACTTCTTATGGTGACGGCCCGAGGCGAGGAGCTCCTGACTGGGGGGGGTTTTCTGACCCTTTTGAAATCTTTGAACAGTTTTTTGGTGGCGGTGATTCTCCCTTTGGTCGGCGAGAAGCCAAACCGCGCTATGGCTTAGCCATTTCTTTTATGGAAGCGGCCAAAGGCTGTGAAAAAGAAGTGAGTATTGATGGCAAGAAAAGAACGATTAAGATCCCCCCGGGAGTTGATGATGGTTCAAGAATCCGCTTTCAAGAATTTGATATCACCATTGATGTTCAACCAGACGAAACTTTTCAACGGGATGGGGCTGATGTTTTTATTAATCATGAAATTTCTCTGTCAATGGCGATTGTGGGTGGGACAACTGAAGTGCCGACCATTGAGGGCGATATTAAACTAAAAATCCGGTCTGGCACCCAGCCCGGCACCATGGTCCGTCTTCGGGGTAGAGGAATCAAAAGGCTCCGAGGTTTTGGTAAAGGTGACCAGTATGTCCGTCTCCAAGTTAAAGTCCCAGAGAAATTAACCAGAAAACAGAAAGAGTTGATTAAACAATTTGAAGAGAGATAGTAATCTGACAACTTCTTGCTCCAATTCTCTAAGAGAATTGGAGCGATTTCTTGTTAACACTCGAAATGGCGAACTGAAAGTGAAGTATAATGAAAGACAATGGCTAATCCTGAAAGAAAAATTTTTGTTCCTTTGGGTGATAAAAATCGTTTTGATTTAGAAAAGGCGGCTTTTGATGAGGCCTGGGGGGGTGTCTCATGAGATATTAGAAGAAGAGTATTCAAAAAGGAGGATTTTAGTCTCCTCAATTGAGTCGCTTCAGCAACTTCCTTTTATTAATCTAATTTACTATTTGAAGAAAGGGATAATAGCTGTAGGTGGTTATTTAGTGACGATAGAAGAGAGAAAAAAGCCTAGGAAAAAATTTAGACCGCGGAGAACTTCTTTATGAAAATTTGCTATAATACTCCTAACTGGTTTAAATGACTAAAGTAATTAAAGAGCAAAAAACAATTGATTACACCAAAATTTATTCTTCCAGTAAGCTGAAGTTATTTACTCAGTGTCCTCAAGAATATTTTTTCAACTATCTTGACCCGGTCAAGATGAAAATGAAAACCAAATTAAAACAAATGCCGGAGAATATTTATTCTTTTCATACTCTTGGCAAAGCGGTTCACAACGCGATTACTCTTTTTTATTATCTGCCTTTATCCCAGCGAACTGAAGAGACTTTATTGAAAAAGTTAGAAGAAGCCTGGGTCAGTGAGGCGAGATGGAATAAGAAGCCGCCCTTGCTTCAATGGGGCGGTTTTGAAAGCCTTGAAGAAGAACGGGGTGTTTATACTGAGGCAATCAAAATGTTGAAAAACTTCTTGAGAATGACAGAAGAAAATCCCGCCATTCATTATTTACCCACCGAAGATTTTCGCCGTTCAATCAAAGATTATCAAGATTTAATTGTTGCTTTGAATGACGATTATGATATTAGCGGTAAATTTGATTTGATTACTAAGAATGATGATGGCTCACTCCATATTATTGATTTCAAAACTTCTAAAAAAGAAGAAACCGACCCGTTTCAGTTAGATTTTTATCAGCTGTTGGCAGAGCTTAATTTTGACCAACCAGTCAAAAAAGCCAGTTTTTACTTTTTAAAAACAGGCAAGAAGAAAAATTTTGAGGTGAAGAAAAAAGGAGAAGAGATTAAGAATGAGGTTTTAGGGAAGATTGAGAAAATAAAAAAGACCAAGGAGTGGCAGCCCAGACCAAGTAAACTTTGTCAGTATTGTCTTTTTACAAGTTTTTGCCCTGCTAAAAAAGAGGCTGGAGAGTTGACTAAAAAGGTTGATGAAGAAGCGCTTTACTCCGACGATTTACCTTTTTAGTTTCCAAGTTGCCTTTTAAGATAAATAATGCTATATTATGGGATGTCAGATTGACAAAGCACCTTTATAGATTGAAAGGAGAAGTAGACGGTGAGAAGGAGATGGGTTGTGGTTTTGGTTGTTATGGCCATCTTGGTTTCTTCATGTAGCTCAGGTATAAGGGTGATTCCAACCGAATCAGAGGAGTTAATTCCTGAATCAATCGAACTTTCTGTATCTGAATACGAAGAAGTAAGTCTTTACGGAACTTTTGGAGGAATCCTTACCGATCTTTACGATATGATCTCAGACGCCACAGTACTCGAATCGGAATGGAACGACGATCTCTATCTAGAGTTCAAAGTGAGAAAAGCCAATCTTTTCTTATTGGCAGCAGAATTCTCAAACATTCTTCCACCGCCAGAATATAAAGAAGTTCATAAGGCCATGGAGGCATGGGTTGAAGCGTCCATAGAATTAGCTGAACTTTTGGATGAGTGTGTTGAGAATGAGGACATTTCGGTGTTCGAAGCTCGGGAAGAAATGGAAGTGGTTGGTTCCTTGGGAGAGGAGGTATTGAAAAGATACAAAGACTCTTCTCAATTCTGACCTTCAATCGCTCTGAAGCGCAGGGGACTGCATGCTTGCACTTGCTGGTGTGTTCAGTCCCCTTTTTGTTTTAATTGACTTCTTTTTCCTTCAGTGATAGAATTAGCCCAGGTTAAGTGAATTTGAGGTGGGAATTTCCCACCTTTTTAACTAAGGGATTATATGGCAGTCTTAAAGGCCAGAACAGAATTTGCCTCAGCTCTTAATCAAATTTGCGCTGAGAAAGGGATTGAACCAGAGGTGGCTCTGGAATCAATTAAATCGGCGGTTCTGGCGGCTTATCGAAAAGATTATGGGGTTAAAGAAGAGATGGAATATAGCGTTGATTTAGATGTGGCGACAGGTAAGTTTAAGGTTTACGAATTTCCTGAGGGCAAGGAGAAAAAGAAGAAAGAGGTCACGCCGCCGGGTTTTGGTCGAATTGCTTCAATGACGGCCAAACAGGTGATTATTCAAAAGTTTCGTGAGGCAGAAAAAACGGCTATTCTTGATGAGTATTCCAAACGAGTTGGTACTTTAGTGAGCGGGATGATTATCCGTTTTGATGGTCCTAATGCGATTATTGATATTGGCAAAGCCGAAGGAGTGATGTCTCCTCAAGAGCAAATTCGCTCCGAGAGATATTCTGTTAATCAACGCTTAACTTTTCTAATTAAAGAAATTTGTGATTCGGTTCGGGGGCGGGAAGTGGTTGTTACTCGGGCTGATCCGAGTTTAGTGGAAGCCTTATTCCGTCGGGAGGTTCCGGAAGTTGCTTCCGGGGCAGTGGAAGTCAAAGCCATTGCTCGGGAGGGTGGCGGTCGGACCAAGATTGCCGTTTCCTCTACCCAAATAGGAGTGGATCCGGTTGGTTCTTGTGTTGGTCAAAAAGGAGTTCGGGTTCAGGCGGTCATTAATGAACTTGAGGGTGAAAAAATTGATGTTATTCAATACAGTGATGACCTTGAGAAGTTTATCATTGCCGCTCTTTCTCCAGCGGAAGGGGTTAAAGTGAAGATAGATGAAAAGAAAAAAGAGGCGGTGGTTTCAGTACCCGATGACCAGTTATCTTTAGCGATTGGCAAAGAAGGACAAAATGTCCGCTTGGCCGCCAAGTTAACTGGTTTTAGAATTGATATTAAGGGGGCGGAAAAAGCGGTTAAGAAAGCAAAGAAAGAAAAGAAGGAGAAAAAGAGCGAAGCACCAGAATTAGAGAAGTTGAAGTTATCTGCTAGAACTATTAATACTTTAATGGCAGCCGGTATTAAAACTAAAAAGAAATTAGGGTCACAAAAGGGAAAAGTGGCGAAAATTAAAGGCATTGGTCCCAAGGCGGCCGAAGAAATTAAAAAAGCACTAGCATGAGTCGTTTTTGGGATAAAAAAGGAATATGGCTAAAGGAAAAACAGCTTCTCAGAAGTTTTTACGACCACCAGTGGTGGTTGTCCTTGGCCATGTTGACCACGGAAAAACAACCCTTCTTGACCAAATAAGAAAAACCAACGTTGTTGCCAAAGAATTTGGCGGGATTACTCAACACATTGGTGCTTATCAAATAAAAACCAATGGTAGTGTGATTACTTTTATTGACACACCCGGACACGCCGCTTTCTCAGAAATGCGCTCTCGGGGAGCAAAGGTGGCGGATTTGGCTGTTTTAGTGGTGGCCGCCGACGAAGGGGTTAAACCCCAGACTTTGGAAAGCTTGAAATACATTAAGAAAGCTAAAATTCCTTATTTAGTTGCCATTAATAAAATTGATAAACCTAATATTGATTTGGACTGGGTGAAGAAAGAGATGGTGGAGAATGAGATTGCCGTTGAGGACAAAGGGGGAAAGATTGTCAGCGTGGCAGTTTCAGCAAAAACAGCCAAAGGCATTAGTGAACTCTTGGAAATGATTTTATTATTAGCAGAGATGGAAGAAATTAAGGGCGATTCCAAAGCTGATTTGGAAGCAGTAGTAATTGAGTCCAAGCTAGATAAGCATCGGGGTTCTTTAGCAACGCTTTTAGTGAAAAAAGGCAGCTTATTAATTGGTGACAAGATTGAAGCTAATGGCGCTTTCGCTAAAGTCAAAGCGATGTTTGATGAAAATGGTCAATTAGTGAAAATAGCTGGTCCTAGTAAACCAGTGGAGATTTTGGGTTTTAAAACCGTACCCCCGATTGGTGGTTTGGTCAAACGAACCAAAGAAATCATCACTTCTTCAACAGAACAACCTAAACCAGATTTGGTGAAAAAAGAAAAAACTGAAGAAGATAGGTTGAATTTAATCATCAAAGCCGATGTTAATGGGAGCTTGGAAGCGATTTTGGCGGGCTTACCTAAAGACGTAGAGATTATTGATTCTGGTGTGGGCGAAGTCAATGGGTCTGATGTTCTTTTAGCGGAAACTACTGGTGCAGAGATTATTGCTTTTAATGTTAAGGCCTCGACAAAAGTAAAAAAACTGGCCGCCACTGAAGGAGTAAAGATTAATAGCTACCAAGTGATTTACAAGCTTTTTGAGGAGATTGAAGAGAAAGTCAAGAAATTTATGGAGCCGTTTGCGGGTGAGGAAATTCTTGGTCAAGCGGAGGTTCTTAAGGAATTTGAGGCTGATAAGAGGAGAGTGGCTGGCTGTCGGGTGACTGAGGGTGAGGTTAAGAAAACGGATAAGTTTCATTTACAACGGGGCGAGAAATTGATTGACAATTGCCGGTTTAAATCAATGAAAACAGGTAAAACGAAAATCAAAGGGGCAAAAGCTGGGGAAGAGTTTGGCGCCATTCTTTCGCCCTCGCTTGACTTTAAGATAGGAGATATGCTATTGTCCTATAGAAAAGTGGAAGACTGATGGTTAATCAAAATCAAACTTCTCGAATTCAATCAGCTCTTGCCACTGCCCAAAGTATTTTTATTGCTTTACCCCGTAATCCCAGTTTTGATAAGGTGGCAGCTGGTTTAGGTTTTTACCTTTCTTTGGTTAAAGCCAAAAAATCAGTAACAATCGGTTGTCCGACAGAGATGAGGGTTGAGTTTTCTTCTTTGGTAGGAGTGAATAAAATCAAGGATTCTTTTCAAGGCGGTAAGGATAGTTTGACGATTTCCTTTGATTATATTGAGGATGCGATTGAAAAAGTTAGCTACAACATTGAAGGCGGCAAGTTTAATCTGGTGGTTAAACCTAAAGCTGGTCACCCGCCTTTGGATTCAGAAAAAGTTGAGTATTCTTATACTGGCGGCAAAGTGGATTTAATTTTCACCATTGGTGCCAGTTCGTTAGACACTTTAGGTGATATTCATCAAGACAATCAAGAGTTATTTGGAGAAAGCCAAATTATTAATTTTGATAATAACCCTCGCAATCAGCAATATGGGCAAGTTAATTTGGTTAATCCAATCTCTGCCTCGCTTTCCGAGGAAATGGCTAGTTTAATTGCCCAACTAAGATTACCAACCGATGGAGATATTGGTTCCAATCTTTTATTGGGAATTGGGCGGGCGACTAACCAATTTTCTTCAATCAAAGTAGGGTCAGGCACTTTTGAAGCAGCTGCTTTTTGTCTTAAGATAGGCGCCAGAAGACAAACAAGAAAGCCTTTAAGAAGAGGGATCAAACATAAGCTGCCTTTAAAACCAATGCCTCTCAAGGTTTCGGCTCAGAAGGAGCCAGTTAAGGAAAAGGAAGAAGAAAAAGAGGAACCTAAGCCGGATTGGCTTGAACCTAAGATTTACAAAGGCGATACCCGAGTTTAACTCTTTTGATGAAAACTTAGCCTCTTGTTAATCCCATTCATCTTTGCTAAAATACAGTCTTAATGGCTTTAACGGTTGAAGAAAAAAAGAAAATTATTAAGAAGTATGCCCAGTCAAAAGAGGACACCGGTTCGCCTGAGGTCCAAATTGCTTTGTTGACTTCTAAAATTAAGAAATTGACCAAGCATCTTAAAGACCATAAAAAAGATGTTCATTCACGACGAGGGTTGTTATCCTTAGTCTCTAAAAGAAGAAGATTATTAGCTTATTTATTAAAAAAAGACGAAAAGCGCTACAAAAAGATAGTCATCGCTTTAAAACTGTCTAAATAGCTTCTGATGATAAAGAAAATTTCCCAATCAACTGAGATTGGCAACAAAAAATTAACCTTAGAAACCGGTTGTTTGGCCGAACAAGCCAACGCTGCCGTCTTGGCTCGTTATGGCGATACCATGGTTTTAGCAACAGTTGTTTCTGCTGAATCCCAAGAGGGGCTTGATTATCTTCCTCTCTATGTTGAATATATTGAGCGGCTTTATGCCGGCGGACGGATTAAAGGTTCACGTTGGGTTAAAAGAGAGGGGCGTCCTTCCGAAGAAGCGGTTTTAACGGCTCGATTAATTGACCGTTCCGTTCGTCCCCTATTTCCAAAGGATTATCGAAATGAGATTCAGGTAATTATCACTGTTCTTTCGGTTGACGGTGAAAATGATCCGGACATACCGGCCGTTTGGGCAACCAGCGCTGCTTTGGCCATTTCCGATATTCCCTGGCAGGGACCAGTTGGAGCGATGAGAATTGGCTATGTGCCCAAAGACGGTGAAGGCTCTTTTGTTGTTAATCCCATTTATCAAGATTTAGATTATTCGATTATGAATTTGATTGTAGCTGGTCCGGAAGGAAAGTCAATAATGATTGAAGGTGAAGCTCAAGAAGTTCCTGAGGAAATTCTACTTCAGGCAATTGAAGTGGCCCAAAAAGAAAATAAAGAGGTGATTCAATTAATTAAAGCGCTGGTTGAAAAAGCAGGTCAGAAGAAACAAATAGTGGAAAAGAAAAAGATTGAGGCACAATTAGTTAAAAATGTTACCAAAGATGTTCTTAAACAGATTGATAATATTTTGGCTGCTATGGCTAAAAATGAAGCTGGAGAAGTGATTGGTGAGATTAAAGAGGCTTTGGCAGAAAAGTATGAAGAGGAAAAGAGGAGAGAAATTAATCAAATTGTTGATGATTTGGTCAAGAAAAAGCTAAGAGAGCAAGTTGTCGAGAAGGGCAAACGAGTTGATGGGCGTAAAGTTGAGGAGATTAGACCGATTGAGATTGAGGTCGGTCTTTTGCCCCGGACTCATGGTTCGGCTATGTTTAAACGCGGCCAGACTCAAGTTTTGACGGTCGTTACCCTTGGTTCGCCCTCTTTAGAGCAATTGATTGAAGGTATGGAGGGTGAAGAAACCAAGCGCTACATTCATCATTACTACATGCCACCCTTTTCTATAGGAGAAACCGGTCGTATTGGTTGGCCTAAACGTCGGGAAGTAGGTCATGGAGCTTTAGCCGAAAAGGCATTGTTGGGAGTGATACCGACCGAGGAAAAATTTCCCTACACGATTAGAGTGGTTTCTGAAGTAATGTCTTCTAATGGTTCAACTTCGATGGCCTCGGTCTGCGGTTCAACCCTTTCTTTAATGGATGCAGGTGTGCCTATTAAAGCACCAGTAGCCGGTGTTTCCATAGGATTAATAGATGAAGGTGGAAAGCAGGTAATTCTTACTGATATTCTCGGTTTGGAGGATTTTAACGGCGATATGGATTTCAAACTAGCGGGAACGGAAAAAGGAATGACCAGTGTTCAAATGGATGTTAAAAATCATGGTGTTGATTTAATTTTATTGAAAAAAGCGGTCGCTCAGGCTAGAAAGGGGCGTCTAGCGATTCTTAAAAGGATGATGACTGTTCTTCCTGCTTCCAGGGCCCAAATCTCTAAGTTTGCTCCTAAGATTAAACTTCTTCACATTCCGGTTGATAAAATTGGCGAAGTGATTGGACCAGGCGGACGGATAATTAAGGAATTGATTAAAGAGACAGGCGCGGCGATTGATGTAGAAGATGACGGGACAATTAATGTTTCAGCACCTGATAAACAAGCGGTTGAGCAAGCCGTGGCCAAGATTGAGGGATTAACCCGAGAAGTGGAAGTAGGGGAAATCTTTGAGGGAGAGGTAAAGCGAATTCAACCTTTTGGTGCTTTTGTGGAAATTATGCCAGGCAAGGATGGGTTAGTTCATGTTTCCAGGATGTCAAATCAATTTGTCAAAGACCCAAGCGAAATAGTTAAAATTGGTGACAAAGTTAAAGTTAAAGTGCATGAGATTGATGATCGGGGGCGGATTGGTTTGACGATGATAATGGAGCAAAAGCTAGGAGAGCAGTCTGATCAACGCCAACCTTTTCAGAGTCGTCCAACCTCCCGATCTGATAAGCGACGTCCTTTTCGCCGCCGTTAGCCTCCTTGTTTTAAAATCACTATTTTGTTAAGCTATTACCATCACTATGCCTGAAAAAACTGCCCTGTTTAAAGAAATTATTGAACTAGAAAAAAAGATTGATGCCACTCGTCTTCCTCCTGAGCTAAAAGAAAAATGTCTTCGTTTGGTTGAGCGTTTATCACGAATGATTAAACATGGCGAGTATTCAACCGAGTATGAGCGAGTGGCTCATTATATTGATTGGATAACGGCTATGCCCTGGGATAAAAGAAGTGAAGATAGACTTGATTTAAAAGTAGCCAAGGGCGTTTTAGACAGAAATCATTATGGTTTAGAAGAAACAAAGGAAAGAATTTTGGAGTATATGGCCGTCTTGAAACTGAAAAAAGAGAGACAGCAAGAAAGTCAAGCTAAAGAAGAAGGAATTATGAAGTTTATGAGGGCACCAATGCTTCTTTTCGTTGGTTTAGTGGGGACTGGAAAAACAACTATTGCCTATTCAATTGCCGAAGCAATGGAAAGAAAATTTGCCCGAGTCCCTTTTGGCGGTTTGGGTGACCCGCTTGATTTAAGAGGTCAGTCGCGGATTCGACCTGATGCCGAACCGGGCTTAGTTATTAAAGCTTTGCGGCGAACGGGAACGAAAAATCCGGTGGTTCTGCTTGACGAGATTGATCGGGTGACTGAAGAGGGTAGAGCCAGTATTATGGGGGTTTTAGTAGAGTTGCTTGACCCAGAGCAAAACATGGCTTTTCGCGATCACTATGTTGACTATCCTATTGACCTTTCGGAGGTATTATTTATTGCCACTTGTAATAATACCAGCAATATTTCCGTAGCAGTAATGGACAGATTAGAGCCAATTCAGATGCCTTCTTATACTGATGAGGAAAAAATCACCATTGGTAAGGATTATGTCTTGCCAAGAACCATGGAGGAAGCTGGTTTGGAGAAAGAGGCGCTTAAGATTGACGATAATGTTTGGCCCAAAATTGTTAGACCTTTAGGTTATGACGCCGGGGTTCGAACTCTACAGAGAACGATTAATGGTATTTGTCGTAAGGTAGCGAAAATGATTGTCCAGGGAAAGGGTAAGAGATTTCAGATTACCACTGAAAATATGAAGGAGTTTCTCCCTACTTGGTAATTCCGAAGGAATCACCAAGTGATTTTAAATGACTAAAGACGAAAAATTAAATGAAATTGCAGGGCGGGTGGCAGAATGTACCCGCTGTGATTTGTATAAAAGAGCCAATAAACCCGTGCCTGGCGATGGTAATCCAGATGCTGAAGTGATGTTTGTGGGAGAGGGGCCCGGTTATCATGAAGACCAACAAGGTTTACCTTTTGTTGGTGCCGCCGGCAAACTTTTAGATAAGCTGCTTCAATCAATTAAACTAGAGAGAAAAGAAGTTTTTATTGGCAATGTGGTCAAGCATCGAGCGCCAGATAACCGCGACCCTTTACCTGAAGAAATTGAAGCCTGTCGTCCTTTTTTAGATGGACAAATTCAGATAATTGAACCAAAGATGATTGTAACTTTAGGCAGATTTTCGATGAATAAATTTCTTCCCAATGAGAAAATTTCTCAGATTCATGGTCAGGCAAGATACGTTGATTTTTTAGGCGAAAGATATATAGTTATTCCTATGTATCATCCCGCCGCGGCTTTAAGAAGTGGTAGAATAATGGAGGAAATAAAAAAAGATTTTCAAAAGATAAAAATGTTTCTTGAAGGAGAACCGAAAGAAGAAATTGTCGAAGAAAAGATAGAAGATAAACAGATGAAATTAATCTGATGAAATTTTTTGAACGAAAAAAAACCATGCCTACCGATGGGCAAGTAAATAAAAACCAAGAAAACCTGAAGATAATCTCCTTAGGTGGTTGGGGAAAAGTGACCCAAAATCTTTTTGCTTATGAATATAAGAATCAGATTTTGGTGGTTGATTGCGGAATTGGTTTTCCTGATGAAGAATCAGCCGAAGGTGACTTGTTAGTGGCCAATGTTGACTATTTAGTCAAAAACCGAGAGAAGATTCAAGGAATCGTGATTACTCACGGTCATGAGGACCATTATGGCGGTTTACCTTTTGTTTTGCCAAAACTTAATCGCCAGATTCCCATTTACTCTTCACGGTTAACCACGGCTCTAATTAAGGAAAAACTTAAAGAATATCGTATAGAAGCTAAAATTAATCTTATTGACTCTCGAGCAAAAGTTAGCTTAGGTCGTTTTAATCGTGAATTTATTTATTTGACTCATTCAATCCCTGATACTTTTGGGATAGCCATCGGCACTCCTCTGGGCACGATTCTTCATATTAGTGATTTTAAATTTGACTGGACACCGGTGATGGGTTCAATTTCTGATGTCAGTAAACTAGCCACCGTTGGAAACCGAGGCGTTGTTTGTATGTTATCTGATTGTTTAAGAAGTGAAAAAGCTGGCTATACGCTTTCCGAGTCAATGGTTGAGGACTCTTTGGAAAGGGAAATTCGTGATTGCCGGGGGAAAGTTTTCATCACCACCATTTCCTCCAATGTTTCTCGTTGGCAACAGGCTTTAAACGTTTCAGTTAAGTATGGACGCCAAGTGGCTTTGGTAGGCCGATCGATCGAGAAGATTTTTAAAATTGCCACCCGCTTGGGTTATTTGAAAATTCCCAAAGGAGTGATGGTGCCCACGAAAAGAATCAACAGTTTACCCAGAGAAAAGATTAGCTTGTTTGTGGCTGGTAGTCAGGCTCAAAGAGGTTCGGCTTTAGAAAGAATTACCGCTGGCGAGTTCAGGGAAGTTCAAATTAGACCTGGTGACAAAGTGATTTTCTCTTCGCCTGATTACATTCCCGGCACTCAATCGGCCATCCATAAACTGGTAGATAATTTGTCTCGCTTGGGAGCAACCGTTTCTTATTCAGATATTCTGGACGACCTTCATGTTTCCGGACACGCAGCCCAGGCGGAACTATCATTGATGATAGCTTTAGCTCGATCTGAATATCTGATTCCTATTGGCGGGGCCTTTCGCCAAATGAAACAATATGCCCTTTTAGCCCAAAGAATGGGTTATAAAGAGGAGAAAATTATTCTCCCAGATAGAAACGATACGATTGAAATTATGGCCAATGGTCAGGTTAGGCTGGGACTCCAAATACCTAGTAAAACTCGTTTAGTCAAATCAAAGTCAAAGAGAAAGCGACAACGTCGTTAAGGAAAATGGCTCGAGGTAGAAGAAAAAATCCATTTAAGTTAAAGCTCAAAAAACACACCCTTTATACTATTTCCAGTGTTTTTCTTTTCTC
>CAZPFP010000006.1:0-21915 GCA_964585895.1 uncultured Gammaproteobacteria bacterium | reverse complement strand
GAGCCGGGAATCAGAGTTTCCGAACCAAAGGAAGAACCAACTAGAAAGAAGCCGGGAACTAAAGAAGAAGAATTGGCGCTTTCTTTAGTGAGCAATTTACCGACCGAAGAAGGAGTTTGGGAATTTCCTCCCCTGTCTTTACTCGCCGATACAGTTGGTGGTAAAGCTGACCGGGGTGACGTTAAGAAGAACGCGGATGTTGTTGAGAAAACCCTGGAATCATTTGGCATCGCCGCCCGAGTGGCAGAGGTTAATCTCGGACCAGCAGTCACTCAATATGCCTTAGAGATTGCTCTGGGAACTAAAGTCTCTAAAATTACCACTTTGGCTAATGATTTAGCCTTAGCTTTGGCAGCGCCCACTGGACAAATTAGGATTGAGGCGCCTATTCCCGGTCGTTCTTTGGTGGGAATTGAAGTTCCCAATCGCAGTCCGGAATTCGTTACTCTTAAGAAAATGCTGACTTCGGACCAAATGGAGAAAGCTAAATCCAAGTTAGCCGTTTCTCTTGGTTTGAATGTTTCTGGTGAAGCGGTAGTTGATAATCTTGATCGGATGCCTCATGTTTTGATTGCAGGTTCGACGGGCAGCGGTAAGTCGGTTTGTATCAATTCTTTTATTGCTGCCATGCTTTTTAGAGCGACGCCAGCTGAGGTTAAACTGATATTGGTCGATCCTAAGCGGGTGGAATTAACCCAATATAATGGTATTCCCCACTTGTTAACCCCGGTAATTATTGAACCAGAAAAGGTGGTTTCTGCTTTGAAATGGGCGATTTCCGAAATGGAACGCCGCTATAAATTATTTGCTGAAGTAGGTGTCCGCAATATTGGCGCTTACAACGAACTCTCAGGATTTTCTGCTTTGCCTTACATTATGATTATTATTGATGAGCTGGCGGATATTATGTTATTCGCTCCGGCTGAAGTGGAAGATGTTATTTGCCGGATTGCCCAGATGGCAAGAGCGACCGGAATTCACCTGATTATTTCTACCCAACGGCCTTCAGTTGATGTTATTACTGGGCTGATTAAAGCTAATATTCCCTGCCGAATTGCTTTTAATGTATCTTCTCAGGTTGATTCTCGGGTAATTCTTGATATGCCTGGGGCAGAAAAACTCTTGGGGCGAGGGGATATGCTTTACATTCCTCCTGACCAAGCTAAGCCTACTCGAATTCAGGGAACTTTAGTTTCTGAACCAGAAATACAAAAATTAATTGGTTTCTTGAGAAAAACAGGGGTAACGCCTCAATATACTGAGGAAGTAACCAAAATGCCCGTTAAAGCAGGGCTAAGAGTTGGTGCAGAAGAGGGAGAGAAAGACGAGTTTTTTGAGGACGCGGTTCGGACGGTTTGCCGTTACGAACGAGCTTCGGCGTCACTGCTTCAGCGCCGGCTTAAAGTAGGTTATGCTCGAGCGGCAAGAATTATTGACCAGTTAGAAAGAGCCGGCGTTGTTGGTCCAGCCGAAGGCTCTAAACCAAGAGAGGTTTTAATTAAGAGTGCCGAAGAATATTTAGCCCGGCAAGCGGTAAACGAGACATAGTGGTTTTCTTTGGTAGTTTTCCAAACAAAATAATTTTTCCTTATCCCATCATGAAAACAGCCGGTCAAATTCTCAAAGAAAAAAGAAAAGAGAAACAAATTAGTCTTGATGGCGTGGCTCAAGAAACGAAAATAAGAAAGCCATACTTAGCGGCTTTAGAGAAAGACGATTATCAATCTTTGCCGTCAGTAACCACCAGTAAGGGTTTTATTAGAAACTACGCTCAATTTTTAGGGTTTAATCCTGAGAAAATGGTGGCGATTTTTAAAAGGGATTACCGGTGGACCAAAGAGCAAAAATCAGTTTTTCCCTTAAGAAAAGACCTTAATAAACAATTTAAATGGAGTCCCAAAAAGACTTTGATTACTGTTGTTAGTTTGTTTATCTTTGCTTTCTTATTTTATTTGGCCTTTCAATATCATGGTTTATTAGGAAAACCGAGATTGGAGGTTTATTCTCCAACTGATAATCAGCGGGTGACTGAAAGCCAAGTGGTGATTGAGGGCAGAACAGACCCCGATAATTCCGTCTCTATTAATGATGATTTGACTCGATTGAACGACCAAGGAAAATTCAGCTACCGTTTAAAATTGGTTTCCGGCGAGAACAAGATTGCGATTGAAGCCACTAACCGTTTGGGGAGGAAGTCCAGCCAAGCAAGGACGGTTTACATGGATTGATACAGTAAGTTCCAATTGACATTTAGCCTCAAATATAAGATAGTGTAAACTACTGCCTATGGAAAACACACAAATTTTGCTGATTGGCGTCGTGACGGTTTTAACCGCTCTGCTTACTCTTATCGGAGTTCAAGTCTTCTTTATTCTCAAGGAAATCAAAAGAACGATTGAAAAAATGAATAAAATGCTTGATGATGCGGGGTTAATTTCTGAATCAGTAGCCCGACCGATTGCTTCTCTTTCTAGTTCCATTACCGGCGTTTCTGGTGTTGCTGGGCTTTTGGGTTGGTTAAGCCAAAGGAAAAAGAAGTCAAAGAAGGTTGAAAAAGAGGCAGGCGAAGAAAATGGCTGATCGAGATCACAATGGAGTTTTTTTCCAAGGATTAATTATGGGCGCCTTGCTCGGCGCTGGGGCTTATTATTTTCTTACCCAAACAAAAGAAGGGGAAAAGGTTAAAAAAAAACTTAAAGAAAAGAGCGAAGAAGCTTTGGATAATTTAGCGGAATTAGTCGAAGATTTTGAAGAAAAAGGAGAAGAGTTTAAAGCCCAAGCCAAAGAAATCCAGACTAAACTAGAGGAAAAAACTAAAGGCGCTTCAAAAGAAATCGCTGAGGAAGCTCAAGAAAAATTAAGTCATATTGAACAACTCCGTAATCGAGGACGAAAAGCCAGCAATAAATTCTTTGTCCGTAACGGTAAATCCTTAACTTCACAGGCAAACTAGGTTATAATCTTCCTTGATGACCGCTAAGGAATTAAAACAAAAATACATTGCCTTTTTCATTAAAAAAGGCCATAAAAAATTGCCTAACGTTTCTTTAGTTCCGGAAAATGACTCCACCGCCTTGTTTATTAACTCTGGTATGCATCCTTTAGTGCCTTATCTTCTTGGCGAGCCCCATCCGTTAGGAAAGCGCCTAGTCAGTAATCAACGCTGTTTGCGAACTCAAGATATAGACGAAGTTGGTAATATGATGCACTTAACTTTTTTTGAAATGCTGGGTAATTGGTCTTTAGGCGATTATTGGAAAAAGGAAGCGATTGAATGGTCTTGGCAGTTTTTGACTGAAGAGCTAGGTCTTGAGCCGAAGCGAATTTCGGTAACCTGTTTTGCGGGTGATAAGGATACGCCTAAAGATGAGGAATCAGCCAAGATTTGGCAAAAAGTTGGCGTTCCTAAAAAAAGAATTTACTTTTTGGGTAAAGAAGATAATTGGTGGGCGGTGGGTGAAACTGGTCCTTGCGGTTCGGATACGGAAATGTTTTATGACACCGGCAAGAAAAAATGTAGCCCCAAGTGTCGACCGGGAGATAACTGTGGTAAATATTTTGAGGTTTGGAATGATGTTTTTATGGAGTTTAATCGCCTGGCCAATAACAAGCTGGAAAAGTTGAGACAGAGGAATATTGACACTGGTATGGGAGTAGAACGAACCACAGCCATGCTTCAAGGAAAAGATGATGTTTACAAAACAGAGTTATTCGCTTCAATTATTCAAACTATTGAAAAAGTCTCTGGCAAGAAGTATCAAGAGGAAAATATAAAACCAATGAGAATTATTGCTGATCATTTACGGGCAGCCACTTTTCTGCTTTCCGATGGTGTAATTCCTTCAAAGATTGAACGGGGGTATGTCCTGCGAAGACTAATAAGACGCGCCATTGATCAGGCGCCTGCAATAGAATATACAGACTCTTTTAAATCAATATTCGATGAAATAATAAATATCTATAAGCAAGATTATCCGGAGCTTACCAAAAACAGAGACATCATTATTAAGTTATTTGAGAGTGAAGAAGAAAAATATAGTAAGTATAGTCCATCACTATTGCCGTCAGTAAGCCTGTCTCCAAGTCCATCTCCGAGTCCCATGCCGACGGAGAAAAGAATATCAGGAGAAGAAGCATTTAAATATTATGCTACACATGGTTGGTCTCCACAGCAGCTGAGATATCGAAGATATGAGTTTTCTCAAAAAGAATTTGATAAGGCATTTAAAAAACATCAAAAGCTTTCCAGAAAAGGAGCGGAAAAGAAATTTGCCGGCGGATTGGCGGATCATTCAGTAACGGTTACCAAATATCACACCACTACCCATCTCCTTCATCAAGCTCTACGGGATGTCTTGGGCGACCACGTTCAGCAGGTAGGCAGTAATATTACCCCGGAAAGACTGCGGTTCGATTTTACTCATTCGGAAAAGTTAACTGAAGCGCAATTAGGGCAAGTGGAAAAAATTGTTAATGAGAAAATTAAAGCCAATTTGCCGGTTAAAGCGAAAACGACGTCTCTGGCTGAAGCCAGAAAAAAAGGCGCCTTGGCTTTCTTTGGGGAGAGGTATGGTGATCAGGTCAAGGTTTATTCAATTGGAGATTATTCTCAGGAAGTTTGCGGCGGTCCTCACGTCAAGTCGACGAGAGAGATTGGTCGTGTTAAGATAGTAAAAGAAAAAGCAATTGGCGCCGGGAGGCGCAGAATATACGTTCAACTTGCCCATGGAAGTTAAAACCATTCTCAGTAAAATTCGCCAAAAAGAAGCTCAGCCATCTGAATATTACTTCGCTCTGGAAATTGGCTTAGAGTTCATTAAAAGTGCCATTTTTGCCATTGTTGATAATCAGGTTAAAGTTCTTTCTTTAGGGAGCGTGGAAAGATGGGAAAATGAAGAAGAGTTAATCGAGGCGGTTGATGCCAGCTTGTCTTCAACAGCAGAGAAGTTACCGATAGAAGGAGAAGTTAAAGAGCCTGATGAAGTGGTTTTTGGCTTGCCTTTTAACTGGGTTGAAGGAGAGAAGATTATTGATGAGAAGCTGAAGCTTCTGAAAAAACTTTCCGAGAAACTTGATTTGAAACCAGCCGGTTTTGTAGTTATTGACGAAGCCATTGTTCATCATTTGAAAACCACAGAGGGCGTTCCGCCAACCGCTATTTTGGTTCATTTGGGAATGGAGAAAATCAACGTGGCTCTGGTGAGAATTGGCAAGATTTTGGGACCAAAACTGATTAATAAAAGCGATAACTTGGCTGGTGATTTAATTGAGGGTTTGTCTCGGTTTGAATCTAAAGAACCCTTACCAGCCCGAATCCTACTTTTTAATGCTCAAGGAGGATTATCGAGGCACGGAGCGCCGCTGTATAATGGGGAAGAAAAATTAGAGGAGGCTAAGCAGCAACTTGTTGGTTATCCCTGGCTAGAGAAAAAGAAAGAAGCGGTTGAATTTCTTCATTTGCCTAGAGTAGAAGTTTTGCCACTTAACTTTGATATTGAAGCGATTGCTTTAGCTGGCGGTAAAGAAGTAGCTAAAGCGGCGGGATTAGTGCTTGAAGAAAAACCAGCAAAAAAAGAGGAAGAGAGGGGGGAGAAGAAAGAAGAGGTTGCAGAAAAAGAATCAGAAGAGAAAGAAGAAGCTGAAGTTGAGGAACCAGGTTTTGTTCCTGCCGGAGAATTGGGTTTTGTTAAAGGAGGCGATGTGGCGGCAGAGAAATTGCCACCTGAACCAGAATTACCGCCAGAATCGGTCGAGTTACCCATAACTGAAGAGCCGAAGGAACCAGCCATACCGGAAGAAACGAAAGAACCTTTGGTTATCAAAGAACCGCCAATAGAAGAGAAACCTTCGGTTGTTTCTAAGACTGCCTTTTTTGCCAAGATGACCTCTTTTCGTCCCCGTCTTTCAGTGCTGAAAAAACTTAATTTGGCTTATTTCAAGGAGTTGATTCCCAAATCTATTAAAACTTCTCCGGTGTTTATTTTAGTTGGTGTCCTTTTCTTGGTTCTGGTCAGCGGTGCTTTTGCCGCTTATTGGTATCTGCCTCGGGCGGAGGTAACTCTTTTTCTGGAGCCAGAAATTTTGGAAAAAGATTTTACTGTTGAGCTTGACCCAACGGTTGGCACCCCAGATAAAGAAAATTTTGTTTTGCCGGCCGGATTGATTGGGGAGGAAGTTGAAGGGACTAAAAGTCAAACCACCACTGGCGCTAAAGATATTGGCGACCCGGCTAAAGGAGAGGCGACTATTTACAATGGCACCTCAAATGAAAAAACCTTTGATTCTGGGACAGCGATTACCAGTACTGCTGGTTTGGAATTTACCCTTGACGATGATGTTACCGTTGCCTCCCAGAGCAGTGCCGCTGATCCACCGGGCAAAGTTACTGTCAAGGTGACGGCTGAGGAGATTGGTACTGAGGGCAATTTGGCGGCGGGCACAGAGTTTGCTGTTGCTAATTATGCCAAATCAGATTATGTGGCTAAGAATGATTCTGCTTTTAGTGGTGGTATTAGTCGCCAAATTCAGGCAGTTGCCGAGGAAGATCAAGAAGGGCTGTTGGCTGACTTAAAAGCTGCTCTAGAAGATGATGCCAGAGGAAAATTACTGACTCAGCTTTCTCCGGAAGCAAGATTAGTTGAAGAATCTATTTCCAGCAAAGTAGTTAGTAGTCGCTACAGCCATGAGGTAGGTGAGGAAACAGATAATTTGGAACTGACTTTAAAATTACACGCCAAAGCTCTAGTTTATACTGAGAAAGAGTTACAGGAATTGGTTGAAGACAGTGTTTTGGAGTCAGTGCCGGAAGACTTTGAGTATCTTCCAGAAGAAACAGAGTTTTCTTTTGATGTAGGTGAGGTTGATGAAGAAGGCAGGGCAACGGTGAAAATTCATCTCAAAGCCAAATTAATTCCTCAACAAGATTTAGACCAGATAAAAAAGAATTTGGCTGGTAAATATCTGGCTATCGGCGAAACTTATTTGGGCAACTTATCGAGAGTGACTGGTTTTAATGCTAAACTTTTCCCCCGATTGCCAGGTCGTCTTGGTACTTTTCCACGGAGAGCCAGTAGAATTGATATTAAGGTTGAAATTCAATGACGATTCCCTACCGCTATTTAAAAGCGGCTCCATTTGGTCAACAATTGGCTCAACAAAAACGAATTGCCTTTTTGTGGCGGGGAGTTTCGGCTTTGGCGTTGATATTTGGTTTTGTTTTAATTAGTAATGCGGCTTTGCCGATTTTGTATTATGAGTTGACTAATAGTCGCTTTACTCATCAGCTGGTAAGCCCTTTAGTTTCTCAAGGAAATATTTTAGGGGGAAAATCAGCGGTTGATTATACTAATCCCAAGAGCTGGTTTCCAGATGCGCCGGTTTTACCGCCAAGGCAAAGCAGAATTACTCACTATAATCTTTCAATCCCTAAATTGAAAATTGAAAAAGCCACCGTGCAAATTGGCGGTGAGGATTTAATGGCGAGTTTAATTCAATATCCGGGGACCGGTTTGCCTGGTCAATATGGAAATGCGGTTATCTTTGGGCACTCGGTTTTGCCTCAGTTTTTTAACCCCAAAAATTACAAAACCATTTTTTCCACCCTACCTCAACTGGAAGAAGATGATGAGATTTTCGTTGATTTTGACGGTATTCAATATCGTTATTTAGTCAGAAAAATTATTGAGACTAAACCAGAAGACGTGGTGGTTTTGGAACAGAGTTATGATAGTCAGTGGCTTTCCTTGATTACTTGCGTTCCGCCCGGGACTTATTTGAGGCGGTTAGTTGTTCGGGCTCAATTAGTCAGCTTATGAGGGTTTTAGGCGTCGACTTTGGTCTTGCTAAAATTGGTCTTGCCATGGCTGATAATGGTTTAGTTCAGCCAATAGGGGTGATGAGAAATCATCAAAAGACCTTGGTAAAAATTGTCCAATTGATTGAGCAAGAAAAGATAGAAAGGATTGTTATGGGCGTGAGTGAAGGAAAGATTGGTCAGAAAGCAAAAGAATATGGGAAGAAGTTAGGAGAGATAACCGGACTAGAGGTAGTTTTCCAAGATGAGACCTTGACCACTAAAGAAGCAATTGCTAAAATGATAGAAACAGGTAAGAAAAAAAAGTATCGGCAAGAGAATGAAGATGCTTTTGCAGCAGCAATTATTTTACAAACTTACCTAGGTAAAGCAAATGTTTAAAAATATTATTGCCCCAGTTCAAGCTTGGCTTTTGAGTCGAGGTCAGTGTGTTGGTTGCGGAATGCCTTTAGGTAAAGCTAAAAGAGTTGAGAGAAAAGATGGAACAGAGAAAGTCACTTGTAAATGTGGGCGGATTTTTATCTATGACTCGAAGACTAAGAAATATCGCCGTGCCCTTTTTGAAGAAGTTTAGTTTAGCGATTTTATTACTGGCTGCCGTCATTATTGGCGGCTTTTTTTGGTGGCGGTGGGCAATAGCGCCGGTTAATCCGACTTCAGAACAGAGCCAAATTTTTGTTATTCATAGAGGTGAAGGCTTGTCTTTAATTGCCCAACACTTAAAGGACGCCGGTTTAATTAAAGATGCTTCGGCTTTTAAAATTCTTATCTTAGCTAGAGGTTTATCCGGTCAGATTCAAGCAGGGGATTTCCGGATTAATCCCTCTTGGACGACGGAAGAAGTTGCTTATCTTTTAACCCACGGTAGTCTCGATGTTTGGTTGACTTTTCCTGAGGGTTGGCGGCGTGAAGAATATGGTCGGCGTTTAACCGCTAATCTGGAGGATTTTAGTTATCCACAATTTATTGAGCAAACAGATGAACTTGAAGGCTATCTTTTCCCGGATACTTATTTGATTCCTAAAGACGCCAGTCCTTCATCGGTAATTAAGATTTTGACCAATAATTTTGAGAGGAAATATTCTTTGGAATTGCAGCTAGCCGCCAAAGAAAAGGGATTAACCCAAAATCAGGTGATTATCTTGGCTTCGATCGTCGAAAGAGAGTCAAGGGCGGGAAAAGATAGACCAATTGTAGCGGGAATCCTGCTTAAACGATGGCGGGAAAATTGGCCCTTGCAAGTCGATGCCGCTATCCAGTACGCAGTGGCCAATTCTCAACTTTCAACCCCCTTTTCCCAATTAGAAGATTGGTGGCAAAAAAAATTAACTAAAGATGATTTGGCTATCGATTCCCCTTACAATACTTATAAATATAAAGGTTTGCCGCCAGGACCAATTTGTAATCCCGGTTTAGTTTCCATAAAAGCCGTGATTTATCCACAAGAAACTGATTACTGGTTTTACCTTTCGGGTACTAAAGGGGAAATGCATTACGCTAGAACAAATGAAGAGCATAATGAGAATAAGAAAAGTATTTGAAATAACCTAAGCTTTGCGTAGGAAATCGACGCCGGCACGGAATAGTGATTGGGTCACCAAAAGAAATCCCCAGTCTCCGTGTCGGGGAGAGGATTTAATTTCCCCCTTGACGTCCTTAATTTTTTATGATAACTTATTGACAGTTAGATATCAGGGTAGGCGTACTATGAGGGTACGCTTTGTTGCCGTCCGAGGTTTTACGGCTTTTTTTCATACCTAAAACTAATTACTGATGCCCATTTTTAAACCAAAGCGCCTAAACTGGGGTCATGAATACAAAAACCTGCCTCAATTAAATCTCCTGGAAACTCAGCGAGAATCATACAAGTGGTTCATTGATAAGGGGATTAAGGAGGCATTGGTAGAAATTTCTCCGATTGATGACTTTACCGGTAAAAACTGGCAACTAGCTTTTGGTAACTATCATTTTGGCCAACCTCGTCTTACCCCCCCTGAAGCGATTAAAAAAGGTCTTACTTATGATGTTCCTCTAAGAATTGAAGCTTCTCTAACTAACAAAAAAACTGGGCGCAAGGTAACCAGAGAAGTTTTCTTAGGTGATATTCCCCAGATGACTGAGAGAGCCACCTTTATTATTAACGGTATCGAAAGAGGGGTAATCAATCAGATTATTCGCGCTCCAGGCGCCTTCTTTTTTGGTGAGATTGACCGAGTCAGTGGTCGGCTTCTTCATAACGCAGAAATTCGTCCCCTCCGAGGTTCTTGGTTAGAATTCAACATTAATCGTAATGATGTTATTAGTTGTCGTCTTGACCGAAGGCGAAAATTTCCGATTACCGTTTTATTGAGAGCTTTTGGTTTAATTAACGACGAGGAAATAATTAATGCTTTTAAAGACCTGACTAAAGAAGGCAAAGATTACATCTTAGCTACTTTAGAGAAAGACCTCACTAAGACCAGAGAAGAAGCCTTAATTGAGATTTATCAGAAAATGCGTCCAGGGGAACCAGTGGTTCTGGATAACGCCCGAGAGATGTTTGAAAGCATGTTTTTTGATGGTCGTCGCTATAACTTAGGGAAAGTAGGTCGTTATAAGATTAATAAGCGATTAGATTTAAAGACCGCTAATGTTAAAAAAAATTGGATTCTTCGTCAAGAAGACGTTGTGATGGCGATTAGATATTTAATTCAGCTCCAGAATGGTGATGGTCGAGTCGATGATATTGACCATTTGTCTAACCGCCGCATTCGTCGAGTAGGCGAGGTGGTGACGGATACTGTTTTTCGTGTCGGCTTGCTTCGTTTAGAACGTTCCATTAAAGAAAAGATGAGTCTGATTTCGACTGAAGAAAGAGCCACTCCGGTTCAGTTGGTTAATGCCCGACCGGTGATGGCTTTAATTAATGAATTTTTCCGTTCCAGTCAGCTTTCAGCGATTTTAGACCAGGTTAATCCCCTGTCTGAAATTGATAATCTCCGCCGGCTCTCGGTCACTGGACCTGGCGGCATTACTCGTGAGCGAGCCAGCTTTTCTATTCGGGATATTAATGCCTCTCAATATGGCCGGATTTGTCCGGTTCGTTCACCCGAAGGACCGAATATTGGCTTGGTAACTTATATGGCTCTTTATACTCGAGTTAATGAGTATGGTTTTTTGGAAACTCCGTATCACAGAGTAGTGAAAAAGAAAATTCTGGGGATAACTCGGATGAAGGTGACTAAGGAAGTTGTCTATTTGCCAGCCGATGATGAGCAAGAGCACTATATTACCCATAGCGGGGTAAACATTGATAAAAAAGGTTATATTACTGATGTTTGGGTGCCGGTTCGTTATCAGGGTGAATTTTTAGAAGCCCCGGTGGAGAGAGTAGAATATGTTGATATTGTTCCTCGTCAAGTGGTGGGTACTTCGGCTTCCTTGATTCCTTTTCTTTCCCATGATATGGCTAACCGAGCCTTGATGGGTACGAACATGCAATGTCAAGCAGTGCCATTAGTGAAGCCCAAGTCACCGATTGTTGGAACAGGGATGGAAATGGTGGTACCTGAAGAAATGGGTTGGGTGGTTAAGGCTCGGCATGATGGCAAAATAATCTATGTTGATGGCGGAAAAATTATTCTTAAGATTAAAGATAGAAAAAGTAATTTGGAAGATACGGAAACAATTAAAATTAAGGGTCGTGAAGAAACTTATTATTTAACCAAATTTAAGCGCACCAGTCCTAGTAGAACTTGTTATTCTCAGCGGCCTTTGGTTTCAGTTGGCGACACGATAAGAAAAGGCAACTTGTTGATTGATGGTCCGTCTTGTGATCAAGGCGAACTGGCTTTAGGCACCAATTTGGTGATTGCTTATACTTCCTTTGAAGGTCTTGGTTACGAGGACGCGATTATTATTTCTGACAAAGTGGTTAAAGAAGACGCTCTAACTTCGATTACCATTGAAGAATATGATGCTTCGGTGGTGGAAACCAAATTGGGTCCCGAAGAACTAACTCGAGATATTCCCAATGTAGGCGAAACAGATTTGGCTAACTTGGCTGAAGACGGAATTGTGGTTGTTGGCAGTGAGGTGGGACCTCATGATATTTTAGTGGGCAAGATTGCCCCTAAAGGAGAAACGGAATTAACAGCTGAGGAAAGGCTATTACGAGCGATTTTTGGAGAAAAGGCAAGAGAGGTTCGGGATACTTCTTTACGGATACCTCACGGTGAGCGTGGGACAGTGATTGAAGTCCAGATACTTGACCGAGCCAAAGGCGATGAATTGGAGCCTGGGGCTCTGAAAAAAGTAGTTGTTAAGGTAGCTCAAGTGCGCAAGTTGACGGTTGGTGATAAAATAGCCGGTCGTCATGGCAATAAGGGAGTGATTTCTAAAATTGTTCCTGTAGCTGATATGCCCTATCTGGAAGATGGCACGCCGGTAGATATTATCATTTCATCTTTATCGGTTCTTACTAGGATGAACCTTGGTCAATTACTTGAAGCTCATCTAGGTTGGGCGGCTAGTAAACAAGGTTATAAAGTGGGTATACCGGTTTTTGAGGAAATTGGTGAAAATAAAATTGTTCAGGAATTAAAGAAAGCTGGTTTACCGGTTGATGGAAAAACGACTCTTTATGATGGTCGGTCTGGTGAACCTTTTGCTAAGAAAAGCGTGGTGGGGATTAGCTACATTCTTAAGTTAGTTCACATGGTTGAGGATAAGAGTCACGCTCGGTCAACTGGCCCTTATTCTTTAGTTACTCAACAGCCGTTGGGCGGTAAAGCCCAAATGGGAGGTCAGCGTTTGGGTGAGATGGAAGTTTGGGCGCTAGAGGCGCACCGAGCCGCTAATACCCTTCAAGAAATGTTGACGATTAAAAGTGATGATGTTGTTGGACGGGCAAAGAGTTTTGAAGCCATTGTTAAGGGTACCCAAATTCCGGAGTCAACTGTTCCTGAATCTTTTAAAGTTTTGGTCAAAGAGTTAAACAGTCTTGGTCTGAAAATTGAGCCTACCGGGGTGGTTGAGGTTAAAAAAGAAGAGGAAACCGAGGAAGAGTTAAAGGAAGAGAAAGAAACTAAAGAAGAAGCCGAAGAGTTGGCTCGAGCAGCCGGAGCAACGGTGGTTAAAGAAAAGGAGGAATGAAACCGAAGGCTTCTTACGCCTCCTTTCCTATCCCGACTTACGTCGGGACTGCGTCCTGATTAACATCAGGACTTGAAGGAGTTGTAAAAAAATGATTTTTGGTAAAAACATTGTTGATTTTTCTGGTTTGAGAATTAAGCTGGCTTCGCCACAGGAGATTAGGAACTGGTCGCACGGTGAAGTAACTAAACCAGAAACAATCAATTATCGAACTCTGAAACCAGAGAAAGACGGTCTTTTCTGTGAACGAATTTTTGGACCGACAAAAGACTGGGAGTGTTATTGTGGCAAATACAAGCGGATTCGCTACCGAGGAATTATTTGTGATAAATGTGGAGTGGAGGTTACTCAGTCAAGAGTTAGGCGGGAGCGAATGGGCCATCTTGACCTAGCTTCACCAGTAGCCCACATTTGGTTTTTTAAAGGGGCTCCCTCAAAACTATCGTTGCTTTTGGATATTTCGCCTCGAGGTTTAGAATCAGTGATTTATTTTTCCCAATATTTAGTTTCCGGGGTAGAGACGAAAAAACAGCAAAAAGCGATTGAGCGTTTAGAAGAAGCTTTAATGGCAAAGAAAAAGAGCTTGAAAAAAGAGCGAGAAAAGGAAATTCAAAAAGCGATGGAAGAAAGTAAACAAGGAAAAGCCAAGATTAAAAAAGAAATCAAGAATAAAGAAAGGCAGGCTTTAGCGCTTGGGGAAATTGATCTTAAAGTTAAGCAAAAAATTCAGACCTTTCGAGATCAATATTTAGCTGAGGAGGAAAGAGCCGAGGAAATATATCAGGCAATTATTAACTTAGTCAAGAATCTAAAAGACAAAGCTCTTCTTAGCGAGGATGAGTACTTAAAACTGATGGAGTACAAAGGGGCGGATTTCTTTAAAGTGGGGATGGGAGCTGAGGCGATTCTTGAGACAGTTAAGAATATTGATTTGGAAAAACTGGCAGCTGACTTGAAAAAGGTCGTTAAGGAAAGTAAAGGTGCTCGTCATATTAAGGCGATTAAAAGACTCCAAGTGGTTGAGGGTTTTAGAAAAGCAGAGGTTGAGCCTGCTTGGATGATTTTAAAAATTCTGCCGGTGATTCCGCCGGATTTACGACCAATGGTTCAACTTTCTGGAGGCCGCTTTGCCACCAGTGATCTAAATGATCTTTATCGTCGGGTCATCAATCGTAATAATCGCTTAAAACATTTGATTGAACTGGGGGCGCCAGAAATTATTCTTCGGAATGAGAAGCGAATGCTTCAGGAATCAGTTGATACTTTGATTGATGCGGCTAAGAGACCAATTCGTCGCTATCGTCGGCGTAATCAGCCATTGCGCTCTCTTTCTGACATGTTGCGAGGCAAACAGGGACGTTTTAGGCAGAATCTATTGGGAAAGCGGGTTGATTACTCGGGTCGGTCGGTAATTGTTGTTGGTCCAGAATTAAAGCTTAATCAATGCGGTTTACCCAAGGAGATGGCTTTGGAGATGTTTAAGCCTTTTGTTTTGAGAGAGATGATTTTGACAGGAATGGCACCGAATGTTAAAAATGCCAAGAATGTCCTTGACCAAAGGCCACCGGAAGTCTTTGATATTTTAGAAAGAATTACTAAAGACCATCCGGTCTTGCTTAACCGAGCGCCAACCCTCCATAAGCTGGGAATTCAGGCTTTTTACCCGGTTTTGATTGAGGGAGAAGCCATCAAAATTCACCCCTGTGGTTGTTATGGTTTTAATGCTGATTTTGATGGTGACCAGATGGCGGTTCACGTGCCCCTTGGTGAGAAAGCAAAGAAAGAGTGTTTAGAATTAATAGCCCCTGATAAAAATTTACTCAAACCTTCGGACGGTTCACCAGTTACCATTCCCAACAAAGAAATGGCTTTGGGGTGTTTCTTTATCACTACTATTAATGACCAACTGTTAGTTTACCCCACTATTTTCAGTGATCAAAATGAGATGATTTTGGCTTACCAAGAAAGAAAAGTTGGACTTCGTCAATTAGTTAAGGTTAGAACTGATGGTAAAATTCTGGAAACTACGCCAGGACGGATTATTTTTAACCAAATTCTTCCCCAAGAACTGGGTTTTGTTAATGATGTTATCAAGGGACCAACGATTAAAGCTTTGATTACCCGAGCGATGCAAGTTTGTCAAAGAGAAACAGTGGTGACTTTAATTGACGACATCAAAAGAATTGGTTTTTGGGGAGTGACTCTTTCCGGAATTTCAGTGGGAGTTTTGGACTGTAAAATTTTGGAAGAAAAATCGGAAATTATTGCTCAAGCCAACAAAAAAGTGGCTGAAATCGAAGATAATTATAATAAGGGGTTGATTACTGCCCAGGAGAGACGACGCTTGACTCAAGAAGTTTGGATGGATACGACTGAGGAATTGGCGGATAAAACTTGGGAGAAATTTGACTCAGAGAATAGCGTTCGCCTGATCAGCGAAGCAGGAGTAGGACGGGTTTCTAAAGAACAGGTGAAGCAATTGTCAGCCATGCAGGGGCCAGTGGTTGACCCGATGGGCAAGATTGTTGAACTGCCGGTAAAATCTAATTTTAGAGAAGGCTTGTCAGTTTTCGAATACATTACTTCAGCACGGGGTTCACGTAAGGGTTTAACTGATACGGCCCTTAAAACTTCTGATGCTGGTTATCTCACCCGGAGATTAATTGATGTTGCCCATGATGTTATCGTTCGCGAGGAAGATTGTGGAACAAAAGAGTTAATTGTGATTGAGCGCTCAGGCGAGCGAATAGACAAATTTTTGAATAGGATTCTGGGCCGAGTCTTGGCTAAGAAAGTTGTCAGCGCTAAGACCAAGAAAGTTTTGCTGAAAAAGGGCGAAGTGGTCACTGAGAATAATCTTGGGCTTTTAGAGAAACATCGGGTTGATAGGGTTTGGGTGCGTTCACCTCTAACTTGTGAGGCGAAACATGGTGTTTGTATTCAGTGTTATGGCTGGGATTTCTCAAATAAATCAATGGTAGAAATGGGTGTGCCGGTAGGAGTGGTTGCTGCTCAGTCAATTGGTGAGCCTGGCACACAGTTAACCTTAAGAACTAAACACTTTGGGGGGATTGTTGTTTCTGACGTTACCCAAGGCTTACCAAGAGTGGAAGAGTTATTTGAAGCGAGGAAACCAAAAGTTTTGGCTCCTTTGGCGGAGATAGCTGGGAAAGTCAGTGTTATTGAAACTGAAGGAGGCTATAAAATCAAGATTAAGAGTGTGGGGATTAAACCAGCGGAGGAAAGAGAATATTTAGTCCCGGTAGTTAGCCAAGTCAAAGTGAGTGAAGGTGATTTGGTGGACGCGGGTGCTCAATTAGCCACTGGCTCGCTTGATGTTCGTGAGGTCTTGGAGATTAGGGGTTTGAAAGCGGCTCAGGAGTATTTAATTAAAGAAGTTCAAGCGGTTTACGAATCACAAGGAATTCCAATTCAAGATAAACATTTTGAGGTTATTGTTAGGAAAATGAGTGACAAGGTGCGGATTGAAACTTCGGGTGATACTTCGATGCTGCCAGGACAATTTGTCAGCCGGGCTTTATTTGAAGAGGGGAATGCTAAAGTTTTGGCTGAAGGCGGAGAACCAGCCTCAGCTCAGGTAGTGATTTTGGGAATTACCCGCTCATCTCTTTACACTGAATCTTGGCTTTCTGCGGCCTCTTTTGAGCGGACGACTAATATTTTGACTGATGCGGCGGCTGAGGGTAGAGAAGATAACTTGATTGGACTTAAGGAGAATGTAATTATTGGTCGCTTGATTCCTGTGACTCCAGAGCGCGCTAAGCTTGAAAAGTGAGGCGTTATCCGCTTTTTTTCAGCTTGAATTTATGGTAGAATTAAAAACCTATGCCGAGAGTAAGTCAGTTAGTCCGTAAGGGCAGAAAAAAAACGAAGAAGAAAATTAAAGCCGCTGCTTTGCGGAAGGCTTTTAGTGCCAAAGATCGGCGGATGGCAGAAACCACCAGTCCTTTTAAGCGAGGAGTAGTCCTTCATGTTAAGACTATGCCTCCCAAGAAACCTAACTCGGCTTTAAGAAAAGTGGCCCGAGTGCGCTTATCTAATAAAAAAGAAATCACTGCTTATATTCCTGGTGAAGGACACAACTTAGCTGAGCACGCGATGGTTTTGGTTCGAGGCGGACGGGTAAGAGACTTGCCAGGAGTAAAATATCATATTGTTCGGGGGAAATTTGATACGTCTGGGGTTGAGGGACGAAAAAAAGCCCGTTCTAGATACGGAACAAGAAAGGGTGGAACGATAGCAGCAGTGGCTGGTCCAGGCGGGGAAAAGACAGAAGAGTCTAAGGAGAAAACTGAAGGAAAACCAGAAGCCAAAGGAGGCGAGAATGAGGGGTAAGAGAGCGCCTAAAAGAATCATTGCTCCTGATGAAATTTATCAAAGCCGAATCATGACCCGGTTGATTAATCGGGTCATGCACCAGGGTAAAAAGACTGTCGCCCAAAAGCATGTTTATAAAGCTTTTGAATTGGTTGAGAAAGAAACTAAAGAAAATCCCCTGGAGGTTTTTCAAAAAGCCTTGGAGAATATTAAGCCAAAGATGGAAGTCCGGCCGCGAAGAGTGGGCGGGGCTTCTTATCAGGTGCCGATACCCGTCCGGGGTGATAGGCGAGAATCACTAGCCATTCGTTGGCTTATTCAGGCTGCCCAAGCAAGACCCAACAAGGAGTACCACCATTTTTATGAGAAACTCGCTGCCGAATTAATGGATGCCGCCAATAAACAAGGCGGGGCAGTGGCTAGAAAGCAAGAGATTCATAAAGTCGCCGATGCCAATCGAGCATTTGCTCATTTTAGGTGGTGAGTTTTTAATCTTGAAGCAAACCTGCTTCTCAAGAGAAGCGGTTTTTTGTTTGTCTAAAAATTGATACAATAAGAACCTGAGCTTCGCTCAGAACCTTGTTTCTCGCAAGCTCGAATTAAGAACCTGAGCTTCGCTCAGAACCTTGTTTCTCGCAAGCTCGAATTAAGAACCTGAGCTTCGCTCAGAACCTTGTTTCTCGCAGGCGCTCGAAATTAGACCATGGCAGAAAAAAACGAAACAGCTAAAAAAAGGAAAGTTCCGATTGAAAAAGTTCGGAACATTGGTATTATTGCCCATATTGATGCCGGGAAAACAACTACTACCGAGCGGGTGCTCTATTATACTGGCAAAAGTTACAAAATTGGCGATATTGATGAGGGGACGACTCAAATGGATTGGATGGAACAGGAGAAAGAGAGAGGGATTACGATTATGTCTGCCGCTACCACTACTTTTTGGCGCGACCACCGGATTAATATTATTGATACCCCCGGTCACATTGATTTTACCGCTGAAGTGGAACGTTCTTTACGGGTTCTAGACGGCGGGATTGTTGTTTTTGATGCTGAAGAAGGCGTTCAGTCCCAATCAGAAAAAGTTTGGCATCAGGCTGACGGTTATCAAGTTCCCCGGCTCTGTTTTATTAACAAGATGGATAAATTAGGAGCTGATTTCAAACGGACAGTGGGAATGATTAAGGACCGCTTGGGAGCTAAGCCAATTGTTCTTACTATGCCTATTGGCAGCGAAAAGGATTTTGTCGGGGTGATTGATATTCTTAGACAGAAAGCTTTAGTTTGGAATGATAAAAAAGATCCAAAAGGGGAAAAGCCTGAGACAAAAGAAATTCCTATTGACTTGGTTGATCAGGCTAAAAAATATCGAGAAGAATTAATTGAACTAGTAGCAGAGTCTGATGACAAACTGACTGAGAAATTCTTACGGAGCGAGGAAATAGACATAGAGGAATTAAAAGCCGGTATTCGTCAGGCCACGATTGCTAACCAACTTGTTCCAGTTTACACTGGTGCCTCTTTACGTAATAAGGGAGTACAACCGGTTTTAGATGGCGTGGTTGATTTTCTCCCCAATCCTCTTGATGTGCCGGCGATAGAGGGTACTAATCCTAAGACTAATAAGCAAGAAGTTCGACCTTGTGATGCTCAAGGATCCCTTACCGCCCTGGCTTTCAAAGTTCAGACCGATCCTCATGTGGGGCGGTTGACTTATGTCCGGATTTATTCAGGTCAATTAGAGGCGGGGCAAGGAATTTATAATAGTAGCGAGAATCGGTCTGAAAGAGCGGGTAGGTTGCTCTTGATGCACGCTAATAATCGGGAACAAATTGATTCTGCCGAAGCGGGGGAGATTATTGCCATTGTTGGCTTAAAGGAAACCACCACTGGTGATACTCTTTGTGATAAAGATAAACCAATTATTTTAGAATCAATTACTTTTCCTGAGCCAGTTATTTCCTTAGCAATTGAACCTAAGACGCGAGCTGATCAAGAAAAGCTTGGTTTGGCTCTTAATCGTCTTTCTGAAGAAGACCCTACCTTTCGAATCAAATCTGATCGGGAAACAGGCCAAACGATTATTTCTGGTATGGGTGAGCTGCATCTGGAAATTATTGTTGACCGAATGAGGCGCGAGTTTAATGTCGAAGCTAATACTGGTCGACCTCAGGTTGCCTATAAGGAGACGATTACCAAGATAGCCAAAGGAGAAGGGAAATACATTCACCAGTCTGGCGGGAGGGGGCAATACGGACATTGTTTTCTTCGGGTTGAACCGTTAGGTCAAGGAGAGGGTTTTAAATTTACTAACGAGATTCGGGGTACGGCTATTCCTTCTGTTTATATTCCCGCGATTGAAAAGGGAGTCAAAGAGGCAATGGAAAAAGGTGTTTTGGCTGGCTATCCGGTGACTGATGTGGCGGTGGCGGTTTATGATGGTAGCTATCACGAGGTTGACTCTTCAGACATTGCCTTTAAAATTGCTGGTTCAGCCGGTTTTCAAGAAGCAGTCAGACAAGCAGGTTTAATTCTTTTAGAGCCGATTATGAAGCTGGAGGTGACCACCCCTGAAGAATTT
Source organism: uncultured Gammaproteobacteria bacterium (assembly GCA_964585895.1). Classification (GTDB taxonomy): domain Bacteria; phylum Patescibacteriota; class Microgenomatia; order PFEM01; family JAHIFH01; genus CAZPFP01. The sequence continues at coordinate 2,053 of CAZPFP010000006.1, read as the reverse complement.
ATGGGGGATGTTATTGGTGATTTATCCAGTAAACGTGCTCAAATTCAGGGAACAGATACCCGAGGCAATATTCGGGTGATTACTGCTTTAGTGCCTTTAGCAGAAGTGCCTGGTTACGCTACCGCTCTTAGAAGTATGACTCAAGGTCGTGCCAGCTTTTACATGGAGTTCTATCATTATCAAGAAGTGCCGGTTAATATTACCGAAAAAATTGTTGAAGCCAAACAGGGCTTGCAAAAAGAAAAATAATCTTGTAAAATATCTCAGGATTAGGTAAAATAATTTAACAGGAGAAAAATATGGCAGAAAAAGCAAAATTTGAAAGAAAAAAACCCCATATTAACATTGGGACAATTGGTCACGTTGATCACGGTAAAACCACTTTAACTTCAGCGATTACTTTGGTATTAGATGAAGCCAAAACCGGCACCAAGTTTATTAAATTTGATGAAATTGATAATGCTCCGGAAGAGAAAGAACGGGGTTTGACAATTTCTATTTCTCATATTGAGTATGAAACGGAAAAACGCCACTACGCTCATATCGATTGTCCCGGACACAAGGACTATATTAAGAATATGATTACGGGAGCGGCTCAGATGGATGGTGCCATTCTGGTGGTGGCGGCTGATGATGGACCTATGCCTCAAACACGGGAACACATTCTTCTGGCTCGCCAGGTTGACGTGCCTGCCATTGTTGTTTTCCTTAATAAAACCGACCTGGTTCAAGATAAAGAAATGATTGACTTAGTCGAGATGGAAATCCGAGAGCTTTTGACCAAGTATAAATTCCCCGGAGATAAAGTTCCGATTATTCGAGGTTCTGCTACTAAGGCTCTTGAGGGTGATGAAGAGTCTAAGAAAGCCATTCTTGAACTAATGAAAGCAGTTGATGAAAACATTCCCACACCCAAGCGTCCCTTGGATAAACCCTTTTTAATGCCTATCGAGGATGTTTTCTCGATTAAAGGGCGGGGAACGGTGGTCACTGGTCGAGTCGAAAGAGGTAAGATTAAAGTTGGCGAGGAATTGGAAATTGTCGGCTTGCGTGATACCCAGAAGACAGTGGTTACCGGAGTGGAGATGTTCCGCAAGATTCTTGATGAAGGCGTGGCCGGTGACAATATTGGTATTCTTCTTCGGGGAATTGAGAAAAAAGATGTTGAACGTGGTCAAGTCTTATCCAAGCCCGGTTCAATTAAGCCTCATCAGGAATTTGAGGCCGAGGTCTATATTTTGACCAAAGAAGAGGGTGGTCGTCACACCCCATTCTTTAGTGGCTATAAGCCTCAATTTTATGTTCGAACTACGGATGTAACCGGTGAAGTAACTCTCCCAAAAGGCGTGGAGATGGTGATGCCTGGTGATAATGCCAAGATGAAAATCAAGCTCATTCAACCAGTCGCAATGGAAGACGGTTTTCACTTTGCTATCCGTGAAGGTGGACACACCGTCGGCGCGGGAGTGATTAGTAAAATTGTTGCTTAAGAGATAATGCCAAAAGGCAGAATAAGGGTACGTTTAAAAGCATACGATCATCGAGTCATTGATGAGAGTTGCGAAAAAATCCTAGAAACAGCCTTAGCCACTGGTGCCAAGGTAGTTGGTCCCGTGCCTCTTCCCACTCACCGTAAATTAATTACCGTTACCACCAGTCCTCATACCGACAAAGATGCTCGTGAACAATTCCAAATTCTAACCCACAAACGTTTAATTGATATTCTTGAACCAACCGGTAAAACGATTGACTCTTTGATGCATCTTGATCTTCCCGCGGGTGTGGATATTGAGATAAAGATGTAGTTTTTAGTATTTGTTCGAGTCCTACTGGCGGAGCAAGTTAGTCCTTATTCTAACTTTATGAGCATCTATAAGGTTTTGGAATAAGGGCGTATAGATTACTTTTGCTATCTTTTTATCCCTCACTTCTATCCTTTCAAAGAATATAGACAAGTAATGTCTTTTAGCTTCAAAGTTGGCATTGGAAAATGCTTCCTTGATGTTGTTTACTAGATCAAGAATAGCGATAGTAGCGTCAACATCAAACCCTC
>CAZPFP010000005.1:0-23841 GCA_964585895.1 uncultured Gammaproteobacteria bacterium | reverse complement strand
TGGGTCCAACTTTTTCCCAGCCAAGTAGCGCTAAGAACAATTAAAATTGCCGGAATAACCAGGATAAACAAAACACTGAGGAGAATTAAGATTCTTTTTTTCTTTAAGTTATTCTTCACCCTAGTCTTTGTTTCATTTTAGCAGAATTAATAAAAAATCTGCAATGACTAAACTGGCTTTAATTTTGGTTCCTTAGCTGTATCCTCAATTTGCCAACCTAACTTAACTACTTGCTTCCGAATTCCATCTGCTTCCTGCCATTTAGCCTGTTTTCTTAATTTCTCTCTTTTCTTCACCAATAAATTAACCTTTTGGGGCGCTTCCGCAATCTGGTATTCCCCAAGCCCCAATCCCAATATTTTGTCAAACTTCAATAAGGTCGCCTTCTTGGCTGATTGCTGATAATTTGATTTTAATAAATCCCACGTAATTGCCAAAGCCTTGGGCAGATCAAGGTCATTATTGATTGCTTTTAAAAACCTCTTTTCAAGTTCAGGCACGCCTTTTTTGCCTGCTTGCCATGCCGCTGTTTGTTGACGTAGTTTATTCAGGGCTTTCTGAGCGCCTTCTAATGATTCCCAAGTAAAATTAAGATTCTTCCGATAGTGGACCGTTAAACATAAATAACGAAAAGCCAAAGGGTCATAACCTTTATCAATCAAGTCCTGCAGAATAAAAAAGTTACCTTTTGACTTACTCATTTTGGCACCGTCAACCAGATTATGGCGAACATGAAGCCAGTAATGAACAAATTTCTTACCGGTCGCGGCTTCTGACTGGGCAATTTCATTTTCGTGGTGGGGAAAGATATTATCTTCGCCGCCGGTATGAATATCCAGGGTCGGTCCCAAATACTCCATGCTCATAGCCGAACACTCAAGGTGCCACCCCGGATAACCCACCCCCCAAGGAGAATCCCAGCGCATCAGATGTTTGGAGTCTTTAATCCAAAGAGCAAAATCAAAAGGATTCTTTTTTCCGGGAACCGACTCCAATCTTGCCCCTGATTGAAGTTCTGCCAACTTCTTACCAGACAACTTACCATAGCTTTTGAATTTAGAAATATCATAGACAAAATACTTATCTCCCGCCCAATAGGCATAACCTTTCTTTTCTAAAGCTTTAACAATCTCAATCATTGGTCCGATATGCTCAGTCGCTTTGGGAATAAGATGGGGACGAAGAATGTTCAATCTTTGGGTATCCTTAAAAAAAGCCTTAGTATAAAAATCGGCAATTTGTTTGGGCGTCTTTTTCTCTTTTTTAGCCGCTACCGCCATCTTATCTTCACCAGTATCCGCCGCCAAATCATCTTCAGTTAGATGACCAACATCAGTAATATTCATCACCTGCTTGACTTTGTAGTCATTGTATTCCAAAGTCCGCCGCAGAAAATCAGAAACAAGATAGCGCCACATATTACCAATATGGGCATACCAATAAACCGTTGGCCCACAATCATACTGACGAACAAAATCTGGTTTGAGAGGTTTAAACTCTTCTTTTTTTCTGGTTAAAGTGTTGTAGAGTCTAATTTTCATCTTAAAGTCCTCCCCTAATCTCACTAGTGCCACGATGCTTTTTCCTTCTCAAAGATAATAAGGCTGAACCCCGTTGTTTTTTACCAGGCACTTCAGGAACTTCTTTTTTCTCTTCCGCTTCTTTTGTTAATCTTTTTTGTTCCTCAATTTGTTCCTCAGTAACTTCCGGCTTGGGGTGGTAAGGCTTTGGCATCAACTCTTTTATTCTTCTTCTTGCCATGGTTAACTCTTTTCTTCGTTCTTCTTCTTTATCCTTCACTATTTGAGGTGTGATTCCTTTCTTTTGCTCCCTTTCACCCCAATTTCTCGGCATAAAACCAAGCTGTTCACCAACAGTTCTAACCAATTCTGCCGGCTGACGTACCGTTTCTTTAATCACCTCTTCCCCAAGCCTAGCCAGGTCTCTGGCCACTTGCTGGGGAATCTTTTTGGGCATGAATTTATTCTAGCACAAATTTTTCCCAAATGCCCCTTGACAAGAGTGAAAAACTTGAGTTAGGCTAAAGACAGTTAATTTTTTCACAAAGGAGGAAAAATGGCAGAAGAAACTTCATTTGAAAAAGAAAAAAGGGAAGCAAAAGAAGCAGCAAAAGAAGCAGCTGAAAAACTTGGAGATAGATTGAAACACCCAGGGGCAGAAATTAGGTATGGAGCAGCTTCCTCTGAAATTTTTAGTAGGATGCCCGCTACTTGGGCAGAGGGACTTTAATATTTCCTTCTTCCCTCAATCGCCCGAGAAAGAGTGATTTCATCAGCATATTCTAAATCGGCACCGACCGGCAGACCATGAGCCAGGCGGGTCACTTTAATCTCCAAGGGTTTAATCAGTTTAGCAATATACATTGCCGTTGCTTCACCTTCCATATTGGGATTGGTGGCCAAAATTACTTCTTTGACCTCTCCATTTTTCAATCTTGGCAATAACTCCCGGATGTGAAGTTCATCCGGACCAATATTATTCAAAGGCGAAATTGCCCCGTGAAGAACATGATAAACTCCTTTGTAATCGCCGGTCTTCTCCAAAGCCAAAACATCTAAAGGTTGTTCGGCAACACAAATGATTGATTTATCCCGATTCTGATTAGAACAAATCGGACAGGGGTCTCGATCAGAGACATTTAAACAAATTGAACAAAGAACCGTGTTTTTTTTCAAAGTCTCCAAAGCTTCAGCAAAACTTTCCAACTGAGCTTGAGGCACATGAAGTAGATAAAAAGTCAATCGCTGAGCCGTCTTCGGTCCAATCCCGGGTAACTTTTCAAAAGATTCAATTAATTTTCTAATCGGTCGGGGAAGATTCATTAAAAATAATTATAACTCGTTTTACTCGGATAATTCTCTTTGAGTATTATAACAAATTTTGACATATGAAAACCCGCTTCGTTATGGTCCGACAATGTCGGCCAACCCGAAGCGGGTTTAGTCTTCTACTGGTTCCTCAGCTCAGCGTTTCGAGCTCCCCCAGTTTTTGAAGCCTATTGACTTTGGAACCCAGAACCGTCCAGGAACCTTCACCATTGACTCTGAAAATCATCAATTTACTAGGAAGGTGACTTCCAAAGCCGCGTCCAGTGGTAATGGCAATAAGATCCGCATCCCAACGGTCTTTATCAAGACCCTCGGTGCTCCAGAAAGCACCATTGTACCTTATTGCCAATGGTCCTCCATTGGGAAACCTGAGGAGGAAAAGGAAGTAGTGAGGATCCCTGGAAATCGGGTATCTCCTCAAATCTTCTTCGCTAATGGAGAAGAAATTGAGATATGGTTTTCCTCCGTTCTTCCGCCCCACCCTTACAAAGGCAGGACGATTAAGGGCCTTAATCAGCTCCTCATCACTGATCTCATCATACTCCCAACAGAGAACGGCTTCCTTCGACGGGTCACGATGGTCATAAACGGCCGTATCGGCGAGACGGATCGTCACCACGTCTATAGGCTGGTGGTAAAAAATCCCATTTTCTCCGTTTACAAGGTCCGGAGAAATATGAATCCCGCCTACATAACAACGATATATTACTTCCTTATCACCATTTTCGCTTGCCATTGCCACTTTACCCTCCTCACAGAAATATTGAGAGGCCTGCCCACACAAGCCTAAAGAACCACTGTTTTTTCAATGTTCTGAGTAACAAAAAAGCCTAGATTTCTCTAGACCAGTTTATTCTAGCAAAAAAGTTTTCTTTTGTCAAATATTATAGGATTATATAATCCCATAAAGTTGATTTTCGTATTGGGGTTAGTTATAATTCCCTCCAGCACCTTAACGTAGATTCTAATTCCGAAAATAGCTTCGGAATTGAAAAAAAATAAAAGGGAGAAAGGAAGAGGAAATGATTACCGTCTACGTGTTAAGAAATAGCCAGCACCTTTCTCTTTCAAGAACAATTCCGTTGAAGATAGCCGAAATTACCGGAAAGGAAGTTGTTGTTCACGAGATTTATTGTGAAACGCTCCGGGCAATTCCAAATTCAGGCGGACCAAAAATAGAATTGGTCAATAGTCTTTCCTTCTTTCTTAAGGGAGTTGATCCTGAATCAAAAGAGGCCGTGGCTAAGGCAATCATCGAAAAGGTCAAATCATTCGGATTCCCCAAGGTTTTCGAAATAAACTTTGTTTAGACGGATTCATTGGATAAAAGAAAGGAGAAAGCCGGTGTTGGAAAAAGTAGCCGTGACCATTCATTACTCTGAGGATTTCCTCACAGAAAAAGGCCGATTGAATCTTCTTTACAGCGGCATCGCCCTGGAAACGGTAATCACTAAACAATGGGCTAGCCGGAAGTGGGTCAAATGCGTCCCTGTTTTCTTCCTCGATGAAGAAGTCACCGAAAGAGAAGCCCTTGCTTGTTCAGTCATAATCGAAACTGAACCCCGAGCTGACAGGGAAACGATGGAAGCGATCGCCAGGGCATTCCTTAAAATCCTGTCCGATAAGGGCTTGAAAGGCCCCCTCACTCCCATCCAATTCGTCTTCCTTCTCGAACAAGAGAGCGACGTCAGTTAGTTAAGGCGGTGGTACAACCAGGTTCTCTGCACCAATCCTAGTGCAGGCTCCTCCTGTTTACCACCGCTTCTTTTTTCCACAAAAAAAATTCGCCGAAGCGAATATCTATCCTTTAAAAAACCTTTCCTCTATCCCCCTAATAAACCGCCTAATCCTCCACCCATCTGTTGCAGTTTCTGAGCGGCAATCTCCTGCGATTTCTTAATCGCCTTGTTCAAAACGTCTTTTAGTTTATCTTTTTCTTCTCCTTCGATCTCAATCTTCTGAATCTTCTGGTCACCGGTAATGACCACTTTAATGCCGTTTTCCTCAACCTCCACTTTTTCCGCCGCCAATTCCCGTTGAATGGCCATGGCTTGGTCACGCATCTTTTTTAAATCTTTTAATTGTTGAAATTTATCACCAACTCCCATTGAGAAAAGGATAACTAATTATTAAGCTTTTGTCAATTAGCTCGAGTGCCGAAGATTTCTTCCGCCATCTGGACGGAATCGGCTTCAGGCTCTTTTTCAACCACAGTTTCTTCTCTTTTTCCCAAAACACAGCGCATTTTAAGTGGTTTATTAATCACTTCACTGGCAACTTCTTCAACCACTGACCGGCATTTATCCGTTTCCAGCCTTTCTTTGTGAAACTCATAAAAGACTTCCAAAATTAAAATTCCCCCTTGAACCTTACTTGGTCGGGTGGCTCTTAACAAAGCCTCAACCGAATGGTTAAGCGGTCTAACGCCTGCCAAAACTTCCTGCCAATGTTCTTTAATTTCCTTAAATAATTCACCATCTTGACGACTTGCTTGTCCCGTAGGAAGGGGACGATTCTCTTTTACTTCCTCTTTCTCTTTTTCCTCAGGCTTCCTCACTCTCTCACGTCCCAATCATTCGACTACTACCAATTCTAAGGGTAATTGAGGGATGGGATTGGTTTTTAAATCATTAGCCGCCTGCGAAAAAAGGCGGATTAAACTTGTTAACTCCGAGATATTAAATCCTGCCACTTCTTCAGGAGAACTGATTTCGGTTAGACCAGCTTGGGACAACAAGCCTAAACGCAACTTGTCCAAAATATCCTGACAATATTGAGATAAATCTGCCCCCAAAGAAATAATCCGGTCAATCTCCAAAAGCGCTCCCTTCAGACTTCTATCAACTAATAATTGTAATAATTTCCCCGGCGCCGTGGCTTCAATTCTTCCTAAAAGCTCTTTTGTCTCTTCCAGGCCAATTTTCTTATTCCCCATTGCCAACTGGTCAAGGATTTTCTGAGCATCGCGAAAACTGCCATCACTAGCTTTAGCAATTTCTTCCAAAACACCTTTCTCCAGTTTCAAATTCTCTCCTTTAACGACCCTTTTTAATGATCTTAAAACCTCAACTGTATTGGCTTTTTTAAAATTAAATCTTAAACAACGCGAAATAATTGTTTCCGGCAATTTTTCTGGAGCAGTCGTGCAAAGAATAAAAATGGCGTGTTCCGGCGGCTCTTCAAGAGTTTTCAACAAAGCATTAAAGGCTTCTTTGGTAAGCATGTGAACTTCATCAATAATATAAACCTTGTATTGGCATTCAGCCGGGGCCAGCTTTATCTTGTCCCGCAACTCCCGAACATCATCAATCCCTCGATTGGAAGCGGCGTCAATCTCAATCAAATCCAAGGCGCTGCCATCGGTAATCGCTTGGCAGAGATTACAACGATTACAAGGTTCATAACTTTTTCTCTTGGTCTGACAATTAATTGCCTTAGCAAAAATCCTGGCAGCGGAAGTTTTCCCTATTCCCCTTGGTCCGGAAAAAAGAAGGGCGTGAGGAATTTTCTTAGACTTAAAAACTTTTTCTAAACTTTCCCGGACAGCAGTTAAATCAAGTTCGGAGATTCTTTGGGGACGATATTTTAGATAGTAAATTCGGTTGTCGTTCATTGGTTTTGATTAGATTTTTTAAGCCATGAATCAATAATTCTTCAAGGGACTGGCTTTGGTTATTTGCTTGTTCCAGACAAATAACCAAGTCGCCTAAACTTCTTAAATCTCTTAGTGGCTTTGGGAAAGCCTGCCCCTCTTTTATCTCCTGTTGAGAGAAAGTTAAAACCGTTGTTGGTTTATCAAGACCGCGATACTGCTTATTTAACCTTCTCATCTCCTGACTACTAATAAAGCTTAAACTAATTTCAACATTATCTATCTTTTGTTGATTGAGAAACAACTCAATTATCTGAGAAGCTTTATTATTCTGAGTAGGAGAGTAATTCGCTGGCTTAATTAAAACGGAAATCATCTGAAGCTGTCAACTATTAATAATAATATCAAACTATATCAAGAGCCTAAAGCCTTTTTCACCGCCTCACTTACTGCTTTACCATCAGCCTTGCCTTTAGCTTTCGCCATTACCGCTCCCATCACCTTGCCGAAATCGGACATACCCATGGCCTTAATCTCCTCAATAGTTGATTGAACAATTGCTTCCAATTCTTGGGGAGGTAATTGTTGAGGGAGATATTTGCTCAGAATCGCTAATTCCTGCCTCTCTTTAGCAACTAAGTCATCTCGCTTACCTTTTTGATAAGCCTCAATCGCTTCTTTTCTTTTCTTGACTTCTTTTTGAATAATCCTCACAATCTCTTCTTCTGTTAATTCAGCTTTGTTAGCTATTTCTTGATTATGAATTTCTGATAAAAGCAAACGCAAAGTAGAAACTTCTATTTCCCTTTTATTTTTTAGAGCTTGATTTAGGTCTGATTGAATCTTCTTTTTCACTAGTCTTACCTTCTTCTTTTCAATTCCGCTTTTTTCTTTTTCTTTTTTTCTGATGGCTTCTCGTAATATTCTCTCTCTTTAATTTCTGTTAAGAGTTGCTCCGCTTGAACTTTTTTCCGAAACTTGGCAATAAGCCTATCATCAGACTCGCCTGGTTTTTTACGGACAATGGTTGCCACTTCATAAAACACCCCCCTCCCTTATTCTTCTCTTAATCAAGCCGTGGTATTCGTCAAGCGACTGCCAACCGCCGATTAAATGAAGATGTAAATGAAAAACTGCTTGCCCTCCCAGTTTACCACAATTAATAAACAATTTATAGCCCTTAAGTTTTTCTTTCTCGGCCATTCTCCGAGCCACTAAAAACATTTGGCCCAAAAGAACCTGGTCTTTTTTCTCAACCGTTTGGACTCCTTCAATATGTTTTTTGGGAACTATTAAAATATGAACCGGGGCAACAGGATTAATATCACGAAAGGCAACAATATCTTTGTCCTCATAAACAAAATCAGCTGGTACTTTCTTATCAGCAATTTGACAAAAAATGCAATCTTTCATCGTTCTAAAACCTTTATTATTTCTTTTAAGCTCAATTTCGTTGGTATCATTTTCTTACCGGTTGCCATATTCAGTAACAACTTCTTAGAAGCATGTAAAAACCATTCTGATTTGGGGTCCATTTTTTTAAACTGATGATAGGCCTTGGTTAAATCAACTCCAGTATCGTATCGACTATAAATTCTCACCCCACCTGATTCCGGATCTTTCCTAACCACCAAGCAATAACCACTCTTTTCCCCTTCCCACAAAACATTATCATTGCCCGTCTCAACCGCAATGGCCTTTCCCCATTGAGTCTTAAAATCAATCCCCTCTTCCAATTCTTCTCGGGCATCGATACTTTTCTTAATCTGATGGAAAACCGCATCCATCCCCTTCAAACCAAAAGTCATTGCCTCTTCATCACTGCCTGCCATACCCCTAATGCCGGCAATAAGACTGTGAAGATAAAAATCATAACGACTGGTTTTTGTTTCGAGCCAACTTAAATCCCGGGCATTGTCAACTTCAGTCACCACTTTAATTATTTGAACCAGAGCTTTCTCGTCTAATTCTTTTAGGGGTTGTCCTTTTCTTTGCTGCTTGAGGTAATCAAAACAAAGCTGGGCCGCGGAAGTAATTTCTTCTAATTGGTGATGATCAAGTTTTCCTCTGCCCGTGTCAACATGTAAAACATCAGGATTGCTATCAACTGGTTGTCCATCTAAAGTCTCGCCAGCGGGACAAAAAGCAATTACCGCCTTTTCCCAACCAGGCAAAAACCGCTTTATCAACCAAACTGAAGCCACCGCATCCAAATCAGGGTTAATGTGGGCAATAAGCTTTTTCATTAAAAATATTTTATCATACCAGCTTCATTATTGCCCGAGCGAGTTTTTTGGGGTCGTGGCGAAGAAGATTACCTTTTTGAGAAAAATCTCTGACTATTACTTCTGTGCCAAATTTCTTGCCTTTGCCTAAATCATTCTTCACTGGCTCCGCTTTGTATTTTTTATACCAACGCATCACTTTGGGTGTCGCCTTGACTTCTTTGCAGACCAAAACAAAGTCCAATTTTTCCGCGGCTGGTCCAAGATATTTTTTGATTTCCCGAACAAAATCGCTAGCTTGAAAGCCATCAGTTTCTCCATGTTTAGTCATCAAATTAATAATCAAGCCTACTTTGGCTTTTGATTTTTTAATCGTCTGGTTGACACCGGAAACCAAAAGATTGGGAATAATCGAAGTGTAAAGATCGCCAGGACCAAGAACAATCAAATCAGCGTTTAAAATTGCTTTTTTGGTACCAGAAAAAATCTTGCCCTTAGGAGAAAGATAAACTTCTTCAATGGGAACCTTGGGTCTAATATCACGAACGTCAATATTAGTTTCCCCTCTAATGACTGTGCCGTCTTTCAAACGGGCGACTAATTCAGTCTTTTCGATAGTCACCGGCAAAACCTGCCCGGAAACTTCAAGAATCCGCGCCGCCTCGGAAATAGCAATGTCAGTCCGGCCGGTAATCTGCATCAAAGCCGCCAAGAGCAAATTTCCCAAAGAATGACCAGCCAACTCACCATCATTAAAACGAAAGTCAAAGAGCTTATCCAAAGTTTTCTTTTTTAAATGAAGTCCAGAAAGGGCGAGAAGAGCCCGTCGAGCATCGCCTGGAGGCAAAACGCCTAATTCCTTTCGCAAGCGTCCGCTGGAACCACCCGAATCAGACATCGTCACCACCGCCGCTAAATCAACCGGATATTGACGCAAGCCAAGAAGAGCTTGGTAAGTGCCGGTTCCCCCACCGAGGCAGACTATTTTGGGGAGTTTTGACATTAGGAAGTATTATACTACGTTCTTCAAACTTGTATTTCGAGCTTGTGAGAAACAAGGTTCTCGCCGAAGGTAAGGTTGTTATAACTTTCCTTTCAGTCAAATTTTTATTGGAAAAAGCAAAAGGGGGCAAAACTGCCGTTTGAAATGGCACTGCCCCCTCGGGATTTTTCAAGATTAAGGCTCTTTTCCTGTTTCTGCTTCGAACCCCTCCAAATCTGGAGTTGGAGTTGGTATACCTGGTAGGCTTGGGACAGAAGTCAGATATAGATGGAACAAATGGCGACCTTCAACCTTGCTGATCTCCAATCTATCTCTACCAGTATTCCCCCTTACATCTAGCCACGAGTGAGGATAGCCAAGAAGAAGTATATTCTTCTTCTCTCCCTCAACCACCAGTAGTCTCCAAAGCTCATTTCCCGTTTTTCGAGATTCAGGAGGAATACTTTTCAGAACAATGTATGCTCCTTTTTTTTGGAGATTCAGAGGACGACCTCTTTGCTTTCCTATTACCCATATCTCTACCAAGAACGCAACCAAGCCTAAGATTGCAGCAATGACAATTGCGATGTTTGCAATCTTTTGAATCGTCACTTCTTGGTTTATTGAGAAGAGAGTCATGGAAGCAACGAGGATTACGAAAAGAAAGGCGGCGATTGAAAAGACAACCAAAGATAGTGACCCAAAATTCTTTCTCATCTCTCCCTCCTTCTTGATTTCTTGAAGAACATTCCCAAACTCAAAGAGCGAAATTTGGCCAAATAGCCCGCAAAAAGAGCCATCCGCCAAATGAAACCTTGAATAGCCTATATTTTAACAGACATTATGAGATTAAAGCAAGAAGCGAAATCCAACACCTCGGAGATGTTATAATCCCACATCCTGAGATTATTGAAATTTTTTTATTACTTGTTCAAGAGTCAGAAGTTGCGTTTTTTCCTCTTTTCTCTTTTTCCACTCAATTTTATCCTTGGTTTTCTCTGAAACCACCAAACGAACCGGAATACCAATCAAATCCGCATCAGCGAATTTTACTCCTGCAGTCACCTCTTCCCGGTCATCATAAAGAACTTCAACACCTGTTTTTTGGAGTTCACTATAAACCTTATCCGTCAGTTCCTGGCTTGAAGGGTCAACCGAAACCAAATGAATTTGAAAAGGGGCAACGCTCTCTGGCCAAATAATCCCCTTTTGGTCATGACTAGCTTCGACGATGGTCGCCATCAGTCTCCCTAAACCAATGCCATAACAACCCATCCAAATTGGTTTTTTCCTGCCGTTTTTGTCCGTATAAAGAGCGCCCATCTTTTCAGAATAAAGAGTGCCGAGTTTAAAAATGTGACCGTTCTCAATTCCCCTGACTTCTTTCAACTTCCCCTGACACTGCGGACAAGTTTTTTTCATTTTATCCAAATTAACACTGCTCGCCCAACCACACTTCTCACAAACAAGAATTTTATCTTCGCCAGTGGGGCAAGCCATCATAAACTCATGACAAATTTCTCCCCCAATTGCTCCACTCTCCGCTTCCACCGGCATTGCCTTAAATCCACAGCGTTGAAAAATTTTTAGGTAAGTCTGAAAAACCTTCTCGTAATATTTATCCATTTCTTTTTCCGTCCTATCAAAAGAGTACAAATCCTTCATCATGAATTCCCGGGTTCTTAACAATCCACCGGTCGAACGCATCTCGTTGCGAAACTTGTTTTGAATCTGATAAAGATAAAGAGGTAAATCTTTGTAAGACTTGATAAAACGAGCGGCTAAATCAGTCATCACTTCCTCATGAGTCGGCCCCAAAGCATATTCTTTCCCATGACGATCTTGAGTTTGCCACAAAGGCGGATCCATATGCGCCCAACGGTCACTTTTTTCCCAAAGTTCTTTGGGTTGAAGAGCGGGTAAAAAAACTTCCTGACCACCAATGGCATCCATTTCCTCCCGAATAATTTTTTCAATCTTGGAATGCACCCGCCAACCCAGGGGCAAAAAGGAATAAATCCCGGCCGCCAATTGATCAATAAAACCACCTTTAACCAGGAGCTTGTGAGAAACCGCCTCGGTTCCTTTGGGCACTTTTCTTAATGATTTACCAAAAAGTTGAGAATATTTCATTGTCTAAATTAAACGTTGTTTTGTTAAACAAAACATTCGATAATTTTTCTTTCAGTCAAATTATAAAGGAATTTTTGAGTAATAGAAAGCCCCCGTGTTCTTCATTGAAAAAACCCACGGGGGCTGATCATAATCTCTACTGTTCCTTGAACCGAAATCTTTCTTTGATCTTGTACACGACCATCCCGACAAGGAGAAATAGAGTGCCGACAATAACCAAAAAAGCCTCTTCTACTCGTAGAACGACCCTGTCCCTCCTCGTAAGCGTAGAGACCGGAGACATTTCTTCCCCCTTTTCCACTCGTTAATAGCGTTGTGAATTGGGTTCTCCAGATCATCCACAGCCATCAGTGGAATCAAGCCCCAGAAAAACTCGGTCAATAAATAAGCCAATCGCTTCTATTATTGTTCCTACTATCGCCAGGAGCACAAAACTAAAGGCTAAAAGAACAATCGTCCCAAGGTCTTTCAACGTCTGGATCTTCTGTTCTTTCCTCTTGCTCACTTTTCCCTCCTACTCATTTTTCACTTCTCAGGTACAAGAAACACTTAGGTGTTTTATCCAAAACAATTATAACAGAAAGAAATCAATAATCAACCTATAAAGTTAAAAGGCAAAAAGGGAACGTATCTTCGCTCCCCAAAAAGTCGTTTCGATAATCCTTTGTAAATCATTAATCGTCACCAAGACAATCAAAAAAAGCAAAACCGCCATGCCAATAAAATTCACCCAATGTTCTATTTTTGGTTTAGGTTTCTTCCCGGTGACTATTTCATAGCCAATAAAAACCAGTCTCCCTCCATCTAAAGCCGGAAAGGGCAAAATATTAATCACCGCCAAATTAACTGACAAAACACCAATGAATTGAAGAATGGTCAAAATTCCGCTCCGAGCCACGGTAGAGGTAATCTGTAATATCCCCACTGGCCCGGCAATCTCTCGAGGCACTTGACCTTTGGTAATCAAATTACCCAACATCATTCCCAAACCGCCAAAGATTAGGCTTATCCAAGTCAAAGCTTCTTTAAAACCCTCGATTGTCCCGTAAAAAGGCATCTGCCAAAGCGGATATTTTTTCATCTCCATATCACTGATAATTATTCCCAAAGCACCTTCTCCTTCCGGCGGACTTTCTCGGGGGGTGGTAAGAAGGATTAACTTATCACCCTCACAATTAAAATCTAACTCTCCTAAAGCTTTTTCCAAACAGGGATTATTTTCTTTTCTATCAACTTTAACGGCTATCTGATTACCCTTTTCCTGTTCCACTAATTCAATAAAGGTACTCATCTTATCAAGTCCAATATTATTAACACTTAAAATAATATCCCCCTCTAAAAGTCCGGCTTGAGCCCCAGGTGCATCCTCAACCAAGCCAACTACTTTTATTTGATTTGTTTTCGTGGGAATACCGGCAAAAGAATAAACAATGGAAAAACAAACAATGGCTAAAAGAAAATTGGCTAGTACTCCAGCCACAATAACACTCGTCCTGACTTTTTTGGATTTAGACCAAAAAGCATCTCCCAACGAAAAACGAGGTCTTGAGCTAGTTTCCTCAAGTTCCTCTCCATAAAGCTTGACAAAGCCGCCAAACAAGACCCAATTAATTGAATAGGTAGTCCCCCCGATTTTTTTAGCCACTATTCTCGGGGGGTAACCAAAACCAAATTCTTCTACCCCAATCCCCGCTCTTTTAGCCACTAAAAAATGGCCCAATTCATGGACAAGAACAAGCAGAGACAAAATCAAAAGGAAAACAATAATCGTTAAAAACATAAATCGCTTATCAAATAGTCAATAATTGCTTTTCTTTCTGATGACCAAGCTCGGAGATTTTTTGATTAAATTCATCGGTGATATCTTGTAACTCCTTCTCTCTCCGAAATTTCTCATCTTCAGAAATTTCTTTATTTTCAAAAGCGCCGCGAATCTCCTGCATCTTGCTTTGACGGATTTGGCGAATGGTAATCCTCGCTGCCTCTAGTTTCTGTCCTAAAAGCTTAGCCAATTCCTTTCGCCTTTCCTCACTAAGAGGAGGAATGGTCAAACGAATAACCTGACCGTCAACCACTGGCGATAAACCCAAATTACGGTCTAAAGCCAAAGCTTTCTCAATATTTCTGATAATTGTTTGGTCAAAAGGAGTAATTAGCAATTGTTTGGATTCCGGAGAGGTAATTGTCGCCAATTCCACCAAAGGCATCCTCGTTTCATAGGCCTCAACTTGAATTTGCTCCACTAATGCCGGTGTTGCTCGTCCCACTTTTAAATTAACTAAATCTTGGCGCAAAATCCCCAGCGCCTTAATCATTTTGTCCTTGACTTCATCCATAATTATTTTAAGTCCAGTCTTTTGAAATTTTTAAGAACAATATTTTCACCGGTCTTGGCTGTCATTTCCTTAACCAAATTACCAATCGTCCGACTTTCATCCCGAATCCAAGATTGTCTTAACAATGCCTTAACATCTTCAGGCTCCATCGCCGTCACCTGCATAGCAATCTCATTGGCCAAATCCTTGAATTCCTTGGTCCGAGCCACAAAATCAGTCTCACAAGTTAAAATAACAAGTGAGCCTTTAGTACCATCATGATGACGATATTCTCCAATATAACCGTAGTTAGTTTCTCTACCTTCTCTTTTAGAAGCTGACTCAATCCCCTTTTTTCTTAGCCATCCTTCGGCTTTCTTCATATCACCACCTGACTCTTTCAGAGCCCGACGACAATCCATTACTCCGGCTTTAGTTTTCGCCCGAAGTTTTTTAACTTGGTCTGTCGTAATTTTAGTCATTTTTTTTCTCCTTCTTCGCTTTTTTCTCAAAAGCTTCTCTACCTTTTTTAGCCGCCTCCCCAATCAGGGAAACAATCAACTTAATTGTCCCCACTGCATCGTCATTTGCCGGTATTACATAGTCTATCAAATCAGGGTCAGAATTAGAATCAACAATGGCCACTATTTTAATTCCTTTTTGATTGGCTTCTCTAATAGCCGTCTCTTCTGTCTTGGTGTCCACCACAAAAATGGCCTCCGGCAAACCCTCTAAATCCACCAAACCACCCACTTTTCTTTCTAAACGGTCAATTTCCCGATCAAGTAAGAGTTGTTCTTTCTTGGTGTATTTCTTGTACTCGCCCTTTTCTCTTTCCTCTCTCATTTTTAATAATCTATCAATTCTCTTTTTTATTTGCCCCCAGTTAGTAATTGTTCCCCCCAGCCAACGTAAATCAACAAAAGGCATACTTGCTTTTTTGGCTTCTTCTTTAATAATTGCTTGAGCTTGGCGCTTAGTGCCCACAAAGATTATTTTTTCTCCTTTGGCGGTTGTTTCTTTAACAAAGTCAATTGCTTTTTCCAAACCCTCTTTAGTTTTAGCTAAATCAAAAATATGAATGCCGTCCCGCACCTCAAAAAGATAGCCTTTCATCTTTGGATTCCAACGACGCGACTGATGACCGAAGTGAGCTCCGGCTTCCAATAAATCTTTAAGCGATACTTTGGTGGCCATAAATATTGTTTCCTTAAGCCTCTATCCGGAAGGAGTAGTCAGGAAACTTCGCTCCGGATATGTGTAATGGATAGATTTTAGCACATAATCAAGAAAAATCAAATCAGGTGGAGTGGTATGTTGTTTTAACACCCCAGAGCTATCATCTTCGCTACTTTATCTTCTTAACTCTCTATGGTTTCACCAGTTCCTCGGCACCATCCAAAATCTGGTCCACTTTATTCTTTAATTCCCCAATATATTTCTCATCTTCAATAAAGGGCAAATTAGCCCGGACATTTTCAAGGGCCCCATAAACAGAAGCAGTAGCCAACTCAATCGCACAAAAGGCATCGGAACGCAAGTTTTGATTACCATACTCTGATGCATAAGCCGCCATCTTAAGAACCGTCAAAGACTTTTCCGCTGTTTCCAAAGGCACCTCCGCCGCTCTTTTTACCGCCTTCTCACTCCCTTTGGTCTTCATCACTTCAAGAAAAGCCTTTTCATCCTCTTTAACCAATTGAAGCAGTTCTTTTTGTAATTCTCCTGCCTGGCGATTCAATTGACTAAAGTGCTTTTCCACCCGAGCATATTTCTTTTTCCCGATGGTTAAAAGGCAGACTTTTATCACCAAACCCGCGGCCATCGCTCCGGCCATGGCCGAAGCACTCCCTCCGCCAGGAGCCGGTTTTTTGGAACTCAAATCAGCCAACAATTGATTCATTAAAAAGAATTGTACTATTTTTGGAGAAAAAAAAGAAGCGCCTGGTACGGCAAGTGGAGATCTTGAAAGGAGGAGGAAGATCCATCCATCCAAACATCTAGTATTGACAATAAGTCAATCTCCACTGCTTTCCCAGGCGCGCAATTTCAGTGCGGAGACAGGCCGTAGGTTACCCTTAGGCTGTGGAGACAAATGTTCGTGTCTCTCTGAGTCACAATTGAGAACTTTCTAATCATTCTCAGACTTGTGCCCAGCAGTCTCCGCCTCTTTGATCACCCATCGTTCGATGAGCTCCTGATTGTTCACCCTCCGATGGGTTAGCAAGTCTCTTCTCGCTCAAGCACACAGGCCAGCTCGCTGCCCGCGTCATCCCCAAGCACTATTTGTGCGACAAGCCTGGGGGAAGGAGGGTCAAACGATTAGGCCTTTCCTCGAGACGAAAAAAGACTGTTAGGTGAAGCCGGAAGTATACACTTCCAATTCCCTCTCCTTTCTTTCCTAGGCGAAAAGAACGGGCGGACTGAAAGCTTCACCTCCTTTCTCTAAGTTTAACCTAGAAACTGACAAAGAGCCCGAGCAAAAGCTCGTAAGGATCATATCTTAACCTAACTTAAGAAAGTTTGTCAAGTATTAGAGGATTTTCTTTGTTCTTTAATCACTCTTTAGCTTGACTTTAAACCAAAAATCTTTTAGAATCCCGCCAAGGAGGTGAAAAAATGTCACAAAACGAAATTCGTCTTGGCCCAGTCTCAAAAATAATTGAAAAAAATCTTGCTGAATCTCAAATAAGAGAAGCTCAGGCAAAAAAAAGACTTAAACAGCAAGGTGTCCTTAAACCTGGTGAAGAACTTAAACTGCCGGCTACGTTTGTTGAAGCATTAAGAACCAGAAGAAACTCAACTTACTAATAATTTACCCTTTCAACTTCTCTTCTAAAATCTGGTCTTTTTTGAAATCAATCAGTTGCAACTCATCCAGATTTATTCCTTCCAAAGCTGCCCTCGGCACCATGCCATAAATCTCTGACCCCAAAACTTTCACTCCTTTTTTCTCTGCCTCATCTTTAATTTTCCGAAAAACAACATCCATATTACTCTTTTCAAAATCACAAAGATTGATTGACACCTGAACAAAACCTTGATCTTTGATGGCAAATCCCAAAGCCTTGACCGCCGGAAAACCACCGTCTTTTTCCCGAATTAACTTAGCAATCCCTTTGGCAATCTCCACCTCTTGAGTATCAAGATTAACATTGTAGGCAATTAAAAACTTCCGGGCGCCAACCACCATCGCCCCGGCCGTCGGGTGCATTCGACTCGGGCCAAAATCTGGCTTTCTTTCCGGGTTGGTTTCAATCTCTTTTTTCAATCCTTCGTAATCACCTTGACGAACATTGGCCAAATTAACTCTTTCTGGTCTGGTAGCTGCCGCTTCATATAAATAAACCGGAAGAACCAATTCTTCACCGACTTTTTTCCCCAAGCGTTTGGCCAAGTCAATACATTCTTTCATCGAAACATTGGCCACAGGAATAAAAGGAACCACATCAGTGGCCCCAATCCGGGGATGTTCTCCCTGGTGTTTTTCCATGTCAATCAATTCCACCGCTTTCAAAATCATCGCCCAAATTGCTTCAAAAACAGCCTCCGGTTCACCCACCAAAGTGACCAAAGACCGGTGGTGGTCTTTATCCCATTCCATGTCCAGGACTTTGACCTTCGGCCTCCCTCGAGCCGCTTCGGCAATGGCCTGAATTTTCTTTTGGTCTCTGCCTTCAGAAAAATTAGGGACGCATTCAATTAATTTATCCATGGAAAAAATTATACCTCACTCTGTTTGGATAACCTCTTCGGGTATTATAAAGAAAAAAGAAGTTTTATTCTAGACTGATTCCGTTAGGAAACACACCCGAATTTAATAAAGTCGCTACCTTTTCTGCTTCTCTTAAATCAAGAAAAAGTTCATTACCGTTCCCTAAACCAATTATTTCTCTCGCTTGGGTATCTTTAACATGAGGATAACTAACGCCAGACTCTCCTTCGACAAAAACAACCTGAAACCTCTTTTGAACAAAAAGCTGAGGCAAATCATAAATCTGGGGCACCCAAGCAACCGCTTCATCAGAAACTTCTCCCACCAAAACCCCATCCATGCCAATTCCTTTAGCCCCCTGGATATCCTTAGTCAAACTATCACCCACAAAAACACATTCTTCCACTGGCAAGCCCGATAACTCCAGAATTTTTTCAAACATATCTGGATAAGGTTTTGAACGCTTAACGTCTTTCATATTAACCTTAAAACTAAAAATTTCTGGATTTACTCCCAATTGCCCCAAAGCCAAAAGATTTTCTTCTTCCGGTGAATTGCTGGCAAGAGCCAACTGATACCCTCTTTCTACTAATTCCGCCAGTATGGGCATTAACTCAGAATCTCTTTTTAAAAAACGCCATTTTTCGACACTGTTGTAAGCCCCTTCAATAAAACTACGCGGAATCCTCAATTTCTCTTGGAAAAATATCGTCACACTTTCACCCCTCAAATATGTCTCTCTAATTTCCCTTTTTAAACCCTCCACTTCGACAATTTCCCCTTGTTCTCTTAAAAATTCAGAACCTCTGACCGCTAAAGCAGTTTGAATGGCCTCATCAAACTGAGGATTGTTTGCGGGAGATAAAGTCCCATCGAAATCCAGAGCAATCAGCATCTTCCCTCTTAATCTTTTTTGAAAAAGGGGCAACAAACTCTTCCACTCCTGATGCAAATTTTCTCTTTCATTAGTCATATCAAATAATTCCCCTCTCTTGAAGAGCTAAATAAACCAATTCGTGAATTTCTTCACGAGGTAACAAATTTCCCTCTTCATCACAACAATCAATTTGCACCCAGTGCTTGTTTCTTTGAGCTAACAGAAGATATACTTTTTCAGCTTCTTCAAGGTGAGCGATATCAGCTTCATGAATATCCCTTTTTCTCCCCCCAAGATAACCTCGCTCACTTTTTTCATCAACTTTTGTTTGACCAATTTCTGCCGGAACTCGAAGAAAAACAACGGCATCCTCTCGAGGAATCCCATAAACTTCATATTCTAATTCTTCAGAAAACAAAAAGTATTCTTCTCTTTTTTCAGGTGGAAGTTTGGCAGCTTGGTGAGCATCATTTGAAGGTGCGTAACGATTACAAAGTAAAATAAATCCCTTTCCAAGCAACTCTTTCATTCTGGGACTCGCTTGCCAGCGGTCGCCAGAATAAGGCAAACCAGCTAAATAAGGATTGACTTCACCAATACCCCCAAATTCACCCGCTAAAAACCTCCCCACCATTTTCCCAAAAAAAGTTTTTTCATACTGGGGAAAATCCAAACTTTCAACCAAATGCCCCTCTTTTTTCAAACGGTCTTTCAACAAATCCAATTGGGTTTTTTTACCACTCCCATCCGACCCTTCAATTACAATCAATTTTCCTTCTCTTTCTTTCATATTCTCCACCTAAAACGATTATCCATTTTAGAAATTCTTCCTGCCCTAGTATCAATAACTAGCCCTGGTCTAAAACTTTCTGGCAAAATAATTTCTTCTCTCTCTTTTAATTGAATTAAAACTTCTCTTCGAATTTGATTGGCAATCAAAAAAGCATCATCTTCCTCCTCAATGTAATTAAATCTTCCCGAATCAACCCTCATAACGGGAACATCGTGGGGATTTTCTCTGGACCATTCTTCAACCCGCTGAGAAAGTTCAAAAAAATATTCAGGGTGATTTTCTAACATCCATAATTCAAACTCTCGATTTTCGGTTACTGCTCTTCTTTCAATTCTCCTCAGAATCACTTCAAAGGGAGCATGAACAGAAATAACCAAATCAGGAGTGGGAACATCAGCCATTTGCAACAATTGGTCACATTTTCGAAGATATTCTTGATATTCTCCATTGTTCATCCAGCCCATGAGTCGGTGAACATGAGCATAAATATCTCTGTCCTGCCATTGATCAGGAGCAAGTACCACAGCTTTGTCTCTGGGCATCGTCGCCAGATCTTTTAATTTCCTTTCAAAAAAGAATAATTGAGATAAGTAGCTCCACCTCTCGGGTTCATGATAAAAATCTTCGAGATAGGGATTTTCCTGAAACTTTTCTTCAATCAAGGTTACCCCAAATTCTCCTTCTAATAATTTGGCCAACTCAGTTTTGCCGGCAGCAACAGTGCCATGAATACCAATAAAGAGCTGATGTTTTTCTTTTTCAGGTGAAGCAAGGTTTTCCTGTCCTTGTTCTAGTAAAAGCTCCTTTTTCATTAAATCAATCTCCTTTCTTTGTAATCTTCAATTCCCATATTAAAAACAGCTTGACCACACCATCTCTCTCCTTCGGGACATTTTGGACTCAAACTTGAAGATTTTCTTAAACCGCAAGGGGCCAAAATCATCATTTCTGATTCAGGTATTCTCTCAATCATCTGTTCTGCTTGTTCCGCAGTGATAAAAAATATTTCTTCTTGAGCTAAAAAACAGAGCCGTTGTTTAAAACGATGAAACCAATCAAATAAATCCCCTGATTCAACCACTCTTATGGCATGAGCGTTAGGTAAAAGAAGTAAAGCCCAATCTTTAGGAATTCCTGCTTTGAGACATCTTTCTATGTTGCGATAACTACTCGCCATCATTAATTCATATTTTGTTCTTAGTTCGTCACTTTTCCGAACAATAAAAGGGGTAACATAGTCGGCATTTCCATCATACATCGCCGCAATCGGCGGAGTGGCTCCCGGTGTCCGACGCTGACGTTGTCTTTGCGAATCGGCTGTATGAGAGAGTTTGGTCGCATTAGTGAAACTGACTTCTCGTAAACAACTTGTTAGAGGATCCATCATGCCAACCTCGTAAACATCAGCCAAAAGCTGATTATTTTTAGGATCCATTAAAAAAAGAAGGGCTTCCGGATCACTCAAATTTCTTTCCGACACTCCCAGAACATTCCTGACTGCCAAGGCAAGTTTTTCGCGAGCATTGTAAGGAGACAAAATTAATTGAGATTGCCTTTCTCCTAATTGAAAATCAAATTCTTTTTTTTGTTGACGAATATAAACTTCGTTAAAATCATCTCTTTCTATTTCTGGAAAAGGTTCTTCTAGGTCAGCCATTATTTGCTCGTCAAACTCAGCTACTTTTTGAACCATTTTGGCCGTAATTAATCGGGCTTCTTTTGAATAATTTGGCAACTGACTGGCGCGAAACATCCGGAGAAGTTGAAGTTCATTAACGGTGTAATAAAGATTGGTTATTTGGGCAATCGGTAAAACATATCTCGCTATCTCCTGACATAATTTCTGAGATCTAGTTTCCAATCTTTCGGCAACTCTAGAATTCTGCCAGCCTCCCCTTGGGTAAATCGATCGCAGACGACTTTCTACTTCGGGTTCCAGAAGGACTAATAATTCAAAATAATTTCGGTTAGCCTCTTTGGCTGACTCTAAATAAATTTCTCTTTGCTGTTCAGTTAGTTTTGCCGGTTCCAAATAACTACCTTCTTTTGCTTCAACATAACGCTGGCTTTGCTGAGAAGTATTGTAAAAAGGATGAAAATGAAGAACATCATGAGTGACATCTCTCGAAGCACCTTCAATAAGAAAAGTGTAAGAAAGATGCATTCTGGTAGTGTGATGGCCGGCATAAAGAGTGCTATCTGCGATTTCCTGATATTTCTTCTCTGGTCTCATGGTCATGGCCGCCGTCCCTGGAGCATAGCATTGTAATGCCGAAGAAATGGCAATATCTCTGGCACCAATCTCTTCGCCCATAGGAGATTGGGAAACAAGTAAAAGCTTTGCTTTTGGCGGGTGAACAAACTCTTCTTCTAAACGAAGACATTCTGCAAAATAATTCTCAACAGCAGGCCGTGAACCTTTTTCTACTCCCATATTAACCTAACCTAATTAAACCTTTCTGGGCAGAAGAACTATTTTTTCTTTGCAGGCAGTTTGATTAATTTAACTTTGGCTTGTCGAAAAAGTTTTTTTGTTTCAGGATCTGGCCGGTAGATCTCTCGATAAACAATTCGCTCTATACCAGCGTTAATTAAAATCTTAGAGCAATTGTAACAGGGCAACCAGTTAGCATAAAGAGTCGCTCCTTTAGTAGAAATGCCGTGATAAGCGGCTTGGATAACGGCGTTGACTTCGGCATGAACTGTCCTAACACAATGACCATCTCTTATTAAACAACCGACTTGATAACAATCGGCAATCCCCTTAGGCGCCCCACAGTAACCAGTTGAAATAATTTTTCTATCTTTAACTAAAATAGCGCCAACATGAAGTCGTTGACAAGTGGCTCGGGAAGAAACTAAGTCAGCAATCTGGAGAAAGTAATCATCCCAAGAGGGACGGCTATTTTTCTTTTTGCCTGCCATATCTATCTTGATAGCAATTGTGAAAACTTTTGTCAACCAGTAAAAACTAGGTCAAACTATCTGCCTTTTACTTCTCTGTCTTGCCACATCTTAGGCAACATATCATCCGGTCGCCAGCTTTTTTTAATTTTTTTCAAATCAAATCCCACCTGATATTTTCCTTTAGTTGTATAATCTTTATCTAAAATCGAAGCCACTTCGAAAAAAGCTACTTGAGCTATTCTTCTTCCTGCCACCAAAGGAATGGTATAGTGCTTAGAATTATTAGTCACCTCCATTGTCCATCGATTAATGTAACCAACATCTCCCCAGCCGGCACATTTACAGACTTCAATAAAATTTCGACCGATTGAAGACCTGGCCTTCATCAAAGTTGTGACAATTTCCCGACCGCCAATAAATTCTAAAGTATGGCAAAGGAAAGTTTCCCCAGGGGGAATCCAAATGACCCGATCGTTTGCTTTTACCCCTCCAGGCAAATCAAGACCGTATCTTTTACAGTATTTACGCGCAAATTCAGCTCTTTTAGGTTTCCCCCAAATTCTTCTGACATCTTTTTCTGAATAAGGACTGTAAATCCCAATCCCTCCGACGACATCAGTTTCGGAAAAATACCATTCTCCTAACCGGACATCATAGCTGGCTGTACCTAAACTTTTTCGATCAAAAGGATCAATGATGATATTACCTCTTCTTTTGTGACTCAAAATGGCCCGATCAGAAAGCAGAGAAGGAAAATGGTCTAACTGAGAGTTTTTTTTTCTCATTAATAAGAGGCAGGGTTGAACAAATTTAACAAACAACTATCAACCTGTCAACTATTTCGGTTTTCGCCATGATGCCCAGTCACAATCAGGGTAATTGGCACAACCATAAAATTGTTTACCTTTTCTGGTTTTTTTAATCACAATCTCGGCGCCACATTTCGGACACTTCACCCCTTTAAGTTTTACTACATAGGGGGCAGTGTATTTACAGTCAGGAAAGCGGGAGCAAGACAAAAACTTGCCAAACCTGCCAATTCTAATGACCACTTTTCCTTGCTTGCATTTAGGACATTTTTCATCGGTTACTTCGGTTGGTATTTGAACTCGCTCCGCTACTTTGGTAACCCCTTCTAACTGTTTATCAAAGGGTTGATAAAATTCTTTAATCACCGGCACCCATTTCTTTTTACCCTCAGCAATTTCATCCAAATCGTTCTCCATCTTGGCGGTAAACTCGTAATCAATAATCTCAGCAAAATATTCCACCAAAAAGTCATTAACGGTGGTTCCTAGAGGGGTGGGGTGAAACCGACCTTCTATCTTCTCAACGTATTGGCGAGTTTGGATGGTAGAAATGGTCGGAGCGTAAGTTGAAGGACGACCAATGCCTCGTTCTTCCAAGGCTTTGATTAAACTGGCTTCATTGTATCTTGGCGGCGCTAGGGTGA
>CAZPFP010000004.1:0-29640 GCA_964585895.1 uncultured Gammaproteobacteria bacterium | reverse complement strand
GAGCCGATTTGCTTTTTCTTCCGTTTTTCTCTATAATCACTCCCAATGGAGGTGAGACTAGACACCTATTGAAAAAATTAAGCTAGTTTAGGGAGTAACTACTAAGAGTGCCTCCGGCACTCTTTTTGGTGGTTTAAGATGTTAAAGGCTATTTTAGGTACCAAAGGTGAAACTGTCCAAAAGTTTACCCAAGATGGTGGGCGAGTTCCGGTTACCAAAATCAAAACCGGACCTTGTTACGTGGTTCATATTATCAGGCAAGAGAAAAATGGTTATGATGCCATTCAACTGGGATTCGGAGAGAAAAAAATGACTAAGGTAAGTAAATCATTACAAGGACATTTTCGAGGAGCTAGTCTAAAAAAAGCGCCTCGTTTTTTGCAAGAAATCAGGCTGGAAGAACCAGTTGGTGAAAAAATCAAGGTTGGCGACCAAATTAAGGTCGCTGATGTTTTTCAGCCCGGAGATGAGATCAAAGTCACCGGTTGGTCAAAAGGTAAAGGTTTTACCGGGGTGATGAAGCGCTGGGGGTTTAAAGGTGGTCCTCGAACTCATGGTCAATCTGACCGGGAGCGCGCCCCAGGCTCAATTGGTCAAGGGACCACGCCTGGACGGGTTCATAAAGGCAAGAAAATGCCGGGGAGGGCAGGTGGAAATAGGGTTGTGATTCAAGGCTTAATGGTGATGGCGGTTGATGATAAAAATGATGAAATATTGGTAAAAGGGTTGATACCTGGAGCCGTTAATGGGTTTTTAATAGTTGCCAAGACAGGCAAAAAGAAAAAATTTGTCTCTCTAATGAAAAAAGGTGAAAAGACGATTGAAGAAACTGAGGAACAACGAGCCGAACGTTTACAGCGGGAGAAGGAGGCAAAAGAATCTTTGAAGGAAGCAGAAGAAGAGAAAGAATCTACTGAGAAACCTGGAGAGAAAAAGGAAGAGAGATTTGAGGAAAAGCCAGTTGAGGAGCCAACTAAGGAGGCTGAGTAAAATGCCTAAAGCTGATTTATATCTGATGACCGGCAAAAAATCAGGCCAATTAAATTTACCCAAAGAGATTTTTGGAGCGCCGATTAATAAACAGTTGATGGCTCAGGCAGTCCGGGTTTATTTATCTAACCAGAGGAAAGCTCGAGCTAAAACTAAGACGCGGGGTGAAGTTAAGGGTTCAAGAAAAAAGATTTGGCGCCAAAAAGGCACCGGTCGAGCCCGCCACGGTGATAAATATGCGCCTATTTTTGTTGGTGGCGGTCGGGCGCATGGGCCGACTGGAGAAGAGAATTATAAACTGAAAATAAGCAAACCGATGAAGAAAAAGGCTCTTTTTTCAGCCCTAACCAGTAAGTTAAAAGCAAAAGAAATAATTGCCATTAAAGGTTTGACTAAAATTGAGCCTAAAACTAAGGCAATGGCTGAGATGATGGCAAGTTTACCTTTGGGAAAGAAGAAAAGCTTACTTGTTTTGCCGGAAATCCTGGAAAATGTTATTCGAGCCGGCAGTAATTTAACAGGCATCGATTTAGCTCAGGCGAATCAGCTTAACACCTATCAGGTTTTGAACCATTACCAATTAATTTTTATGGAAGAAAGCATTGATAAATTAAAAGAAACTTTTTTAGGTAAAAAGGCGTGAAGGCAAAAGATATTTTAAAAAAACCAGTGGTAACCGAGAAAGCAAGTCAAGATACAGCTTGGGGTCGCTATGTTTTTGAAGTTGATCGTCAAGCGAATAAACTTGATATTGCCAGGGCGGTTGAGGAAACTTTTGGGGTGAAAGTAAAGAGAGTGAGAACAATAATGGTCCATGGCAAAACAAAAA
The DNA here is from genome assembly GCA_964585895.1 of uncultured Gammaproteobacteria bacterium. GTDB lineage: Bacteria > Patescibacteriota > Microgenomatia > PFEM01 > JAHIFH01 > CAZPFP01. The sequence continues at coordinate 27,821 of CAZPFP010000004.1, read as the reverse complement.
GAAGCGGTCGTTATCGCCGCCAGATAAAGCAGGCTAATTGGAAAAAGGCAATCGTGGAATTAGTTGAGGGAGAGAAAATTGATCTCTTAGAGAGTGGAGAGTAATAAGAAAATGGCAAAGAAACTAAAGAAAATTCTTAAAAAACACTCAGGTCGAAATGCCATTGGTAAGGTAACTACCCGTCATCAGGGCGGGAGGCAGAAACGGTTTTTAAGAAAGATTGATTTTAAAAGGGATAAAAGGGAAATGGAAGCCCAAGTGGTTTCGATTGAATATGAGCCTAATCGAGGAGCGGACATTGCTCTTTTATATTATCCTGACGGCGAGAAAAGATATATTCTCGCTCCGGTAGGGTTAAAAGTGGGTGACAAAGTAATTACCGGTGAAAAGGTTAATTATAAGATTGGCAATGCCCTACCCTTAAAAAGGATTCCGTTTGGCACAGTTATTCATAATATTGAGCTAACACCAGGCAAGGGTGGGCAAATTGCTCGAGGTGCGGGAACAGGAGTAACTATCGCCAGTAAAGAAAAAGGCTATGTCGTGGTGAAATTGCCATCAGGTGAACAGAGGCTGATTAAAGAAGGGTGTTATGCCACTATTGGTCAGGTAAGTAAGCCAGAATTAAAAACAAGAAAATTAGGCAAGGCAGGCGTAAAAAGACACATGGGTATTCGGCCCTCCGTTCGGGGAGTGGCTCAACATCCTAGTTCACATCCTCATGGCGGGGGTGAAGGACGTTCAGGGATCGGGATGCCCAGTCCCAAGTCACCTTGGGGCAAGAAAACTCTGGGTAAAAAAACCCGGAAGCCAAAGAAATATAGTGATAAATTAATTATCAAGAGGAAGAAAAAGTGAGTAGATCGTCTAAAAAAGGACCATATATAGACCAGAAATTACTGAAAAAGGTTATGGCTCAAAAAGCAACAGGTAAAAGGGAGCCAATTAAAACCTGGGCGCGCGCCAGTCAAATTCCACCGGAATTTGTTGGTCATACTTTTCAGGTTCATAATGGTCGAAAATTTATTGACGTTTTTGTTTCGGAACTGATGGTTGGTCAGCGACTAGGTGAATTTGCCCCGACTCGGACTTTTCATGGTCATGGCCGAATGGTGAAGCGAATTGTCACTAAAACTTAAAAATAATGGAAGTTATTGCTCAAACTAAATTTGTTCGTCAAACGCCCAGGAAATTACGCTTGGTGGCGGCTGAAATTCGAGGCCTGAGTGCCCTGGAAGCGGAAATAATTTTAAAAAGCCTTAATAAAAAAGGGGCCCGGTTGTTGTTAAAAACCCTTAGACAAGGGATAGCCAATGCAGAAAATAATTTTAGTCTTAGCAAGGAAGATTTAAAAATTAAGAGACTGGAAATTGGTGAAGGGTCGCGAATAAAACGCTATCGGTTTGTGGCTAAGGGCAGAGTTTATCAGATTTTAAAGAGGATGGCTCATATCAAAATAGTTCTTGAGGGAGAGGAAAAGAAAAAGAAAGAGTTGGTTAAAAAGCCTAAGAAAGAAAGAATGTCCGCCCCTGACAAAGCGGCGACAGGTAAAAAACATGGGACAAAAAGTTAATCCATTCGGCTTTAGATTACAGGATTCTAAGCGGTGGAAATCGCGTTGGTTTGCTCGGGATCCCAAGCAATACCGAAAAAATATTTTTGAAGACCATAAAATCCGTCGTTACCTGATGGATAAATTGGCTTTAGCCGGTATTGTTGAAGCCCGCATTGACCGCTCAATTAATAAAATGAAGATTACTTTAATTGTTTCTCGTCCGGGAGTGGTAATTGGGCGGGGTGGCTCGGGCTTGGAATTACTTAAGAAAGAATTAATAACTATGGTTAGTTTGTCCGAACCAGAGAAAAACTTGGAAATTGATGTTGAAGAGGTAAAAGACCCAGAACTGTCGGCTCAGATAGTCGCTACTCGGGTAGCTCAGCAATTGGAAAAAAGAATGCCTTACCGGCGAGTAGCCAATAAAGCAGTTGAGAGAGTAATGAGCGCCGGCGCCAAGGGAGTGAAAATTGCTTTAGCTGGTCGAGTCGGTGGTACAGAAGTTGGTCGGACGGAAACTTTTAAAGACGGAGCTATTCCCTTGCAGACTTTGCGAGCCAATATTGATTATGCTCAAGTACCGGCTTTAACTCGTTTTGGCTATGTAGGGGTGAAAGTTTGGATTCACAAAGGTGAGAGAGAGGAGTAATGATGTTAGAACCAAAAAAGGCAAAATTTCGTAAACAATTTCGCGGCAGAATGAAAGGTAAGTCGGTTCGCGGTTCAACTTTGGCTTTTGGTGACTATGGTTTAAAATGTTTGGGTCGAGGTTGGTTAACAGCCCGGCAGATTGAAGCCGCTCGAAAAGCGATTACCCATCAGACCAAGAGGCAAGGTAAAGTCTGGATTCGGGTCTTTCCAGATAAACCGGTAACCAAAAAGCCAGCCGGAGTAAGGATGGGTTCAGGTAAAGGAGCGGTTGATCATCATGTAGCGGTGGTAACGCCCGGAAGAATTCTTTTTGAGTTGGCTGGAGTTGATGAAGAAACTGCTAGTGAAGCGATTAAGCGAGCTGGGGCTAAGCTATCTTTTAAAACTAAGTTTATCAAGAAGGAATAATTGATGAAAAAAAAAGAAAAACAAGAATTACACCAAAAAACAGTTGCTCAATTACGGAAAGAAATAGCCAAAATTGAAAACGAATTGGCTAAATTAAGACTGGAACTCAAAGCTGGTAAGGTTAAAAATGTCCGGAGCCTAATGAACCAACGTTATCATTTAGCGGCTTTAAAAACAATTTTAAAAGAAAAGGAGTTAGCCCAATGAAAAAGTTCAGTGGTCAGGTTGTCCGTACCAAAATGAATAAAACGGCCACAATAGAAGTAGTCAGGTTTAAAATCCATCCGATTTATAAGAAAAGAATGAAGACAAAGAGAAAGTTTCATGCTCATGATGAATTGGGAGTTAAAGTGGGTGATCGGGTGGTGATTGCGGAAACGAGACCCATAAGTAAGACGAAGAAATGGAAGATAATTGAGGTGATGAAAGAATGATTCAATTAAGGAGTGTGCTTAAACCAGCGGATAACAGTGGTGCCAAAAAACTTAAAGTCATTCAGGTTTTGGGTGGTTCTAAGCGGCGCTTTGGTCATATTGGTGACTTGGTTGTGGCCGTGGTAGACCAGGCTGATCCAGAGGGGATGGTTAAAGATTCGGAGATTGTCAAAGCGGTGATCGTTCGGACTAAAAAAGAAAACCGCCGCTCCGACGGTTCTTATGTTCGTTTTGATGATAATGCCGCCGTGATTATTGACAAACAGGGAAATCCAAGAGGAACTAGGATTTTGGGTCCCGTTGCCAGAGAGATTAAAGATTTAGGTTATGCGAAAATTGCTTCTTTAGCTCAGGAAGTCGTATAAGCAGAGCTTGTTTCTCGCAAGCTCGAAATAAGGAGTACCTTGTTTTCTTGCCCCGAAGTTTCGGGGCTGCAAAAATGAAATTAAAAAAAGATGATTCGGTTATTATTCTTAGGGGTAAAGATAAAGGTCGGAAAGGAAAAATTGAAAAAGTTTTTCCCAAAACCGGCAAGGTGCTTATTCCGGGCATTAATGTTTATAAAAAGCATGCTCGGAAGCAGAGTGAAAAGAAACCAGGGGGAATTATAGAAATTGTTAAGCCTTTAGCCGTTGCCAATGTGGCTTTATTTTGCCCTAAGTGTAAAAAACCAACTAGGGTGGGTTATCAAATTGATAAGTCAGGTAACAAAAGTAGAATTTGTCGAAAATGTCAGGCACCAATTTAAAGGGAAAATATCAGAAAAAAATTGCTCCCAAACTAGCCAAAGAGCTGGGATTAACTAATGTTCTGGCAGCACCGAAAATGGAAAAAATTATTGTCAATATTGGTTTAAGCGAAGCAATGGATAATAAAAAACTTCTTGAAGCCGCCAGTCATGATTTAGCGGTGATTACCGGGCAGAAGTCAAAAGTAAACAAAGCCCGTCAGTCAATTGCTGGTTTTAAGCTACGCAAAGGTCAGTCCATTGGTTTAATGGTTACTTTAAGAGGTCAGCGGATGTATGATTTTTTTGAAAAATTAGTGAGAGTGGTCCTGCCCCGATTAAGAGATTTTCAAGGGGTTTCTTTAAAAAGTTTTGATGGTCAAGGTAATTATAGTTTAGGGATTTCTGAGCAGATTGTTTTTCCGGAAATTGATTATGCTAAGGTTGATAAAGTGAGAGGATTAGAAATAACGATTGTTACCAATGCCCAAACTGATGAGAAAGCCAAGAAATTGTTAGCATTATTAGGGATGCCTTTTGAGAAAGAATAAGACTGATGGCAAAAAAATCAAAATTTGTTAAAGACCAGAAAAAGCCAAAATATTCCAGTCGCCAACATAATCGTTGTCGACTTTGCGGACGACCAAGAGCTTATCTTCGTTTTTTTGGCCTTTGTCGGCTTTGTTTTCGAGAATTAGCCCATAAAGGAGAATTGCCCGGAGTTACTAAAGCAAGTTGGTAAAATGACAGACCCAATTGGTGATTTAATTACCAGAATTAGAAATAGCTACCTTGTCCGCCAGAAGCGGGTAAGAGTTCCCTATTCATTGATTAAAGAGAATTTAGTCAAAATTTTAGTTAAAGAAAACTATCTCAAAAAGGTGGCGGTTGAGGGTAAAAAGCCTCAAGAGAAAGAGTTAGTTTTAGAATTGAAATATTCGAAGCAAGAACCAGCTATTAGTCATATAGAACGGGTTTCCAAACCCAGTTTAAGAGTTTATCTCCAGACTAAAGAACTGAAGTCTTTGCGGGGAGGTTTTGGGATGAGAATTCTTTCTACTTCGCAGGGATTGATGACTGACAAAGAAGCTAAAAAGAAAAATCTTGGCGGGGAAGTTATTTGTCAACTTTGGTAAGGATGTTTATACTGAGTCCCTCGACAAGGGCTTCGACTGAGCTCAGCCGAAGTCCTCGGGGTAAACTAAAAAGGAGTCGAACGTGTCTAGAATCGGTCAACAACCAATAAAAATACCTGAAAACGTTGAAGTCGACTATCGTCAGGCTGTTTTGGTAGTTAAAGGCCCCAAAGGCGAGCTAAAACAAAAGGTTAGACCAGCCTTAAGAGTAGAAATTAGTCAGGGTGAAATTAGAGTCAACCGAAAAAAAAATGATAAATTCAGTCGTTCTTTACATGGTTTAACGAGGAGTTTAATTGCCAATATGGTTGACGGAGTGACAAAGGGCTATAGTAAAACCTTGAAGTTGGTGGGGACTGGCTACCGGGTTAAGAAAGAGGGAGAAAAATTGGTCTTATCTTTAGGTTTTTCCCATCCGGTTATAATTGAACCAATTAAAGGGATTGAATTTGAAGTGAAGGGCAATGATGTGATTAAGATATCGGGAATTGATAAAGGGCTGGTTGGCCAGGTGGCAGCGAAAATTCGTCAGATTAGACCGCCCGAACCTTACAAGGGTAAGGGGATTCGTTATCAGGATGAGGAGGTAAGACGTAAACCAGGTAAAGCCGGAAAAGTCGGTGCCGCTGGTTTTGGTTCTGGAGAATAAAGATGTTTAAAAAAACATTAAAGGAAAAAAGAAAAACTAGAATCAGAGCTACAATCAAAGGAACAACAAAAAGACCGAGATTGTCGGTTTTCCGTTCTCATCAAGGCATTTATGTTCAGATAATTGATGATGAACAAGGGAAAACTTTAGTTTCCGCTAACGAAAAGGAAATTAAATCAAAAGATAAGAAGACTAAAACTAAACAAGCAGAATTAATAGGAGAGCTTTTAGCTAAAAGAGCTTTAAGAAAAAAAATTAGGCAAATTGTTTTTGATCGCGGTTCTTACCGCTATCATGGTCGAGTCAAAGCGCTGGCTGAAGGAGCCAGGAAAGGAGGGCTAAAATTTTAGCCCCTAATATTAATATGTTTAGAGACAGAAAGTTTCCAGGAAATAACCAAGAAGAAAAAGAGTTTGAGGAAAAGGTGGTTCAGGTTAATCGGGTTTCCAAAAAAACAAAAGGGGGCAACCGGATTAGTTTTTCGGTGCTGACTGTGGTTGGCGACAAAAAAGGCAGAGTGGGAGTTGGTTTGGGTAAGGCACCAGATGTTGTTTCCGGAATTAAGAAAGGAATGAAGCAGGCTAAAGGAAAAATGATTGAGGTGCCGATGAGAGGAACTACTATTCCTCATGAAGTTCGAATTAAACGCGGGGCAGTCAAAATTCTGTTAAAGCCGGCGCCACCGGGAACTGGGGTTAAAGCAGGCGGTTCTGTTAGAGTGGTAGTTGAAGCTGCTGGAATTAAAGATATTGTTTCTAAGATTCTGGGGAGTAATAATAAGATTAATAATGTTTATGCCACTCTTGAGGCCTTGCAGCAACTCAAGAGTCCAAAAGGAAAGGAAAAACTTGTCCTGAGAGACCGAAGGGAGTTGAAGAATGTCTGAATTAAACAAATTACCCAAAACCACTAAAAGAAAAAAGAAACGCCTTGGTCGGGGCTATGGCTCTGGTAAGGGTGGTCATACGGTTGGTCGGGGGGCTAAAGGATTGAAAGCTCGCAATAAAGTGGGTTTGACTTTTGAAGGAACGAAAACTAAAAAATCTTTTCTTAAGAGACTCCCCTTTCAGCGAGGCAAAGGAAAATTTAAGTCATTAAAACTTAAGCCTTTGGTGGTTAACGTCAAATATCTTAATCTTTTTAAGAAAGATGAGAAGGTCGATTTAACTGCCTTGATTAAGAAGAAAATTATTGCTGCTGATGAAGCCAAAAAACAAGGCGCTAAAATTTTGGGGGATGGTGATTTACAAGTGGCTTTGATCGTTGAATTACCTACTTCTAAAGGGGCGGCGAAAAAGATAGTCAAAGCAGGGGGAAAAGTGGTTGAAGTGAAAAAGAAAACCCCTGTAAAGAAAAAAGAAAAGCCGTCACTCGCCAAGGGGAAAGCTAAAAAACCTCAGTCGAAAACTGGTCTATCTCAGGCGGAGGAGAAAAAAGCTAAAAAGAAAGTTAAATAAAGATGAACAGAATCCTCAACACCATTATTAATGCTTGGAAAATTGCTGATTTAAGAAAGAAACTTTTGTTCACGGCGGGCATTTTTATTATCTTTCGGTTTGCGGCTCACATTCCGGTAGCTGGCATTAATACGATGGCTTTACGCCAATTATTCGAGCGAAATCAACTCTTGGGTTTATTAGATATTTTTTCCGGCGGCACTTTAGCCAATTTTTCGATTATGGCTTTGGGTTTAAACCCCTATATTAACGCCTCAATTATTTTTCAATTGCTCACTATGGTTATTCCTCAATTGGAGGAATTGTCTAAAGAAGGCGAATATGGGCGTCAGAAGATCAATCAGTACACCCGGATTTTAACCGTTCCTTTGGCAGCTGTTCAGTCTTTTGGAATGTATGCTTTATTAAAAAATCAACAGATTATTGGTACTTTATCTCTTTTGGAGTTAGTGAGTATGGTGGTGACGATGGTGGCCGGGACAATTTTCCTAATGTGGCTCGGTGAGTTGATTAGCGAGTATGGAATTGGTAATGGCATCTCAATGTTAATTTTCGCTGGTATCGTCGCCCGTTACCCTGTCCAAATAGGTCAAACGGTGGCTATTTTTGATCCCACTGGTTTGTTTAATCTGATTGTTTTTCTAGTGATGGCTTTATCAGTGATTACCGCTATTGTCGTTATTGATGAGTCCAGTCGAAAAATTAGAATTCAGTATGCTCGTCGGGTGCGGGGAAGAAAAGTTTATGGCGGCCAGTCAACCTATCTGCCTCTTAAAATTAATCAGGCAGGGGTGATACCCATTATTTTTGCGGTTTCTTTGATTCTTTTGCCCTCAATGTTGGGTAATTTTTTGCAGGGCGTGCCTCAACCAATAATTGCTAAAGTTGCTTCTAGTTTAGCCAGTCTTTTCCAGCCTGGAGGGGTGGTTTACAATTTGGCTTATTTCTTTTTGGTAGTTGGTTTTACCTATTTTTATACGGCAGTAGTTTTTAATCCTGATAAGATTGCCGAGGAAATTAGGAAATATGGTGGTTTCATTCCCGGGATTCGCCCTGGCCAACCAACAGCTGACTATCTTAACCGGATTTTAAATCGGATTACTTTGGCAGGAGCAATTTTTTTGGGTGCAGTGGCTATTCTACCCTCAATTGCTCAAGGATTAACCGGGATTGCGACTTTAACCATTGGCGGGACCAGTATTTTGATTGTCGTCTCGGTTATCTTGGAAACCACCCGTCAACTGGAAGCAATGATGACGATGAGGAGTTACGAGGGCTTTTTAAGATGAATCTTGTTTTTTTAGGATCGCCAGCTTCAGGTAAAGGAACACAAGCAGAATTGGTTGCTAAAAAACTAAATCTCCAATATTTTGAGGCAGGTGATATTCTTCGAGAAATTGCTAAAGAAAAAACTTCTCTTGGACAGGAAGTTGATCGGATTATGAACCAAGAAGGAGAACTCCTTCCTGACGAAATAGTCAACCAGGTAGTCAGTCAATGGTTAGCCAAAACAGAGGCGAGAAGAGGAATTGTTTTTGATGGTTATCCGCGAAAATTAAGTCAGTACCAGGCTTTGCGAAGAATGCTCACTGAGAAAAACACTAAGGTGGATAAAGTGATTTTTTTAAAAGTGTCTCAAGAGACCTCAATCAGAAGAATCTCTTCTCGAAGAGTCTGCCCGAAGTGTGATGGGGAATATAATTTGGTTACGGAAAAGCCCAAAAAAGATGAACTTTGCGATCAATGCCAAGTAGGCTTGGTTCAACGCGAAGATGATAAGCCAGAAGTAGTGAAAAAAAGACTGGAGGTTTACCAGCAAATTACCCAGCCCTTAGTTGACCATATTCGTCAGCAAAAAATTCTTATGGAAGTTGACGGCGAGCGACCGATTGAAGAAATTCATCAGGACGTCATGGAACGGTTGAAGCCATGATTCCCCAGAAATTAACCAAAGAAATAAAGATTATGCAAAAAGGGGGCAGGAAATTGGCTGGATTCATGGAAATTCTCTTAGCCAAGGCTAAACCAGGGGTGAGTCTAAAAGAGATTGACTGTTTAGCTGATGAATTGATGGCTAAGTCTGGGGGCAAACCTTCTTTTAAAATGGTTAGGGGTTATCACTGGGCAACTTGTTTGAATGTTAATCAAGGAGTGGTTCACGGTGTTCCCCGGGATTATCGATTAAAAAAAGGTGATTTATTAAGCATAGATTTAGGCTTGTTTTATCAGGGATTTCACACTGATATGGCAAGAACAATAAGGATAGGAAAAGAGAGTCGAGACAAAAAATTTCTAGAAGCAGGCAGAAAAGCTTTAGCTAAAGCCACTAGGGTAGTGCGGCCAGGTAATCGAGTAGGTCATATTTCTCGGGTAATTGAAAAGGAAATTAAGAAAGCTGGTTTTAAACCAGTTCTCGTTCTTACCGGTCATGGTGTTGGTAAAAAGCTTCATGAAGCACCAGCCATTCCTGGTTATTTAAGAGGGAGAATTGCCAATACGGAAAAGCTGAAGCCAGGAATGACTTTAGCCATCGAGGTGATTTACACCCAAGGCAAGTCTGAGGTTGTGGTTAAAGATGATGATTGGACAATAGAAACAGTTGATGGACAACTGGCTGGGCTTTTTGAAAATACGATAGCAGTGACTAAACAAGGGCCATTAGTTTTAACTAAAACCTAATCTATACCTAATTACGCTTGAGAAAAAGGTTAAATTTTGGTAGAATCATCTGGAATGCCTAAACAGAAGAAAGAAGAAGCGATGGGGACGGTGACTGAAGCATTACCGAGCGCTACTTTCAGGGTGGAACTTGAAGATGGTCGAAAGCTTTTATGTCATCTCTCAGGCAAAATGAGAATTTACCATATTAGGGTGATGCCTGGAGATAAGGTCAGAGTTGAGCTAACACCCTACGATGAAACTAAAGGCAGGATTGTTTATCGAGAGAAGTAGCTCTATTTTTTAAAGGAGTTTAAATGCAAGTAAAAGCGTCAGTGAAAAAACGGTGTAAGAATTGTAAAATTATTCGTCGACGGGGGCGAGTTTATGTTATTTGTTCAAATCCCCGTCACAAACAGAGGCAGGGGTAATTATGGCAGTACGAATTGCCGGAGTTGATTTACCAGTAGAAAAAAAAGTGGATATTGGTTTAACCGCTATTTATGGTATTGGGCGAAAAAATATTCAAGCTATTTTAGATGAAACGAAAATTGACCCTAGTAAAAGGATAAGAGATTTGACGACTGAAGAAGTGACCCGTTTACAAAAGGCGATTGATAAACTGCCGACCGAAGGAGAGCTAAAAAGCATAGTAAGTGAAAACATTAAACAATTAAAGACAACTGGTAGTTATCGAGGAATTAGGCATGCCCAAGGCTTGCCAGCGCGTGGTCAAAGAACTCGTTCCAATGCCCGGACTAAAAGAGGTAAGCGGAGAACCGTGGGGGCAATGCGAAAGAAAGATTTGTCAAAGCTTGGCGTTACTGTTCGCGAGTCTAAAGAAGAAGAAAAGAAGCCAGTAAAGAGTGAGAAGTAATCATGGTAAAGGCAAAAACTAAAAAGACCAAAACCAAGAAAACAAAAAAAGAACCTAAAGAAGTGGCTAAGGCTAGAGCTTATATCCAAGCCACTTTTAATAATACGATTATTACTTTTACTGATTTGGAAGGGAATGCAATTTGTTGGGGAAGTTCAGGCGAAGTTGGTTTTAAGGGAGCGAGAAAATCGACCCCTTTTGCGGCTATTGGCACCGTGGAAGCGGCGGCAAAGAAAGCTTTGGCGAAGGGAATTAAGGAAGTCGAAGTTTATATTAAGGGCCCCGGACCAGGCAGGGATTCAGCTTTAAGGGCTTTAAGGGCAGCGGGAATTAAAATGAGTTTAATTGCCGATGTGACCCCTATGCCCCATAACGGACCTAGACCAAGAAAGAAAAGGAGAGTTTAAATGGCGAGATATACTGATGCTAAATGTCGACTTTGCCGGCGGGAAGGAGTAAAACTTTTTTTAAAGGGTGAGCGTTGTTATTCACCCAAATGTCCAATTGAGAGAAAAGGGGCTGTCCCACCAGGACAGCATGGTCCGAGAAGAAGGCGAAGAGTGAGTGAATATGGTCAACAGTTAAGAGAAAAGCAAAAAGCGAAGCGGTTGTATGGGGTTTTGGAAAGACAATTTCGTCGTTATCTTGATAAAGCCGCTAAGAACCCCCAGGCAACAGGTGAAGTTCTTTTTCAGTTTTTAGAATCGAGATTAGATAATATTGTTTATCGGTTAGGTTTAACGCCTTCACGGTCAGTTGCCAGACAACTTGTTTGTCATGGTCATGTTTATGTGAATGCGAAGCGAGTGAATATTGCTTCTTATCAGGTTAAACCTGAAGACACGATTCGCCTGGGCGATAAGGGTATGAAGATAGTAGCGGTAGAGAAAAATTGGGCTGATAGAGCTAAAAATACCCCTAAATGGTTGCAAAGAAAGGGTCCAGTTGGTAAAATGGTGCGTCTGCCGAAAAAAGATGAAATGGAATCAGCTATTGATGATAAGTTAATCGTTGAATATTATTCACGTTAGAACGATGAAATTTTACTTTTAAACTTTAAACTAATAAGGAGGTTTATGATTGAGCCATTTTTTCAAGTTAAAAAAGAAAAAGAAACCAAAGATTTTGGTCATTTTGTGATTGAGCCTTTAGAATCGGGGTTTGGCAATACTTTGGGTAATGCCCTGCGCCGGGTGCTGCTTTCTGCTTTGCCTGGGGCAGCGATTACTCAGGTAAAGATAACCGGTGTCAAACACAAATTTTCTACCCTTGAGGGGTTGAAGGAAGATGTTATTGAGCTTATTCTCAATCTTAAGCAAGTTAAAGTAAGCTATGATGGTGAAAAGCCAGCTAAGTTAACTTTAGAAAAAACTGGTCCGGGTGAGGTTAAGGCTGGCGATATTAAAACTCCGGCTAAGGTGGAGATTGCTAATCCGGATTTGGTGATTGGTAATCTGGCGACCAAGAAAAATCGTCTTAAAGCCGAGATGTTAGTTGAATCAGGTTATGGTTATTCACCAGCGGAAGAAAGAAAAACAGAAAAATTGGGCGAAATTCCGATTGATGCCATTTTTAGTCCAGTGCGCCAGGTTAATTACCGGGTTGAAGCCACTCGGGTTGGTCGGCGGACTGATTTGGATAGGTTGGTTTTGGAAATTACGACCGATGGTAGTTTAAAACCAAGTAAAGCCCTGAAAAAAACAGCAGAAATCTTGGTTGGCTATTTTTACCAAATCGTTAAGCCAAAAAAGATGCCCAAGAAAAAGACAGCTAAGATTGAAGTGCCTGACTTAGCTTTAAATTTAACTGTTGAAGAGCTTGACTTGCCCACGAGAATTGCTAATGCCTTGCGTAAAGGAGGTTATGGCACTGTGGCTGAGTTAGTTGTTGTTAACGGAGCTGATCTCGCTAAGGTGAAAAATTTGGGTGAGAAGTCAATTAAGATAGTTGAAGCGGCTCTGTCTCAAAAAGAAGTGGGACTGAAAAAGAAAAAGTAGTAAAAACCTGCGCTGCGCGCAGAACCTTGTTTCTCGTTAACACTTAAAATGAAGCACCACGTTACTGGCAGAAAGTTATCTCGGAGTCGGAGTAACCGCAAAGCGCTGTTTAGAAACTTAGTCAGCGCTTTAATTTTGCATGGAGAAATTAAAACAACCGAGAGTAAAGCTAAAGCGGTACAGCGGCTTTTTGATCGGTTAGTGACTAACGGTAAATCAGGCACCCTCCATGCCCGACGAATCGTGGCCGCTTTTCTTAATAATAAACAAGCGGTTAATAAACTGGTTGATGAGATTTCTCCTCGGTTTAAAGACCGCCCCGGTGGTTTTACCCGAATAATTCGTTTAGGCAAAAGAAAAGGAGATGACGCGATGGTGGTCAAATTGGAATTAGTAGAAAAGCCAAAGCCAAAAGAGAAACCTGAAAAAAAAGGAATAAAAAAATCTCTGCCAAAGATTGGAAAGAGAGGAAAAGATGAAAAAAACAAAGATAACCAAGGCAAGTGAAATTAAAAGAAAGTGGTTTTTAGTTGATGCCCAGGGGGAAATTCTAGGACGATTAGCTACCCAGATCGCTAAAAATCTAATGGGTAAAGACAAACCTTATTACGTTCCTAATTTGGATTGTGGTGATTATGTAGTGGTGATTAATGCGGGGAAAATAGAAGTTAGTGGGCGCAAGAGGAAACAAAAACTTTATCGCCGCCATTCTGGTTATCCCGGTGGTTTTCGGGAGTTAAATTTTGCCCAGTTAATGAAGCGTGACCCGAAAAAGGTAATTCATTATGCCGTGAGCGGGATGTTGCCCAAAAATAAATTAAGAGATAAAAGATTAACGAGATTAAAAATTTTTGTTGATGACCAACATCCTTATCAAGAAAAGAAATTTGTGAATCTTAAAAACTAAATATTTCTCTATGACAACCAAAAAAGTAAAAAAATCAAAAAAAACAAGCAGGAGGACTAAACGAGGCAGGAAAAAAGCCTACGTCTATGCAGTCGGTCGGCGAAAAACTGCTATTGCCCGAGTGAGGTTATTTAAAGGTAAAGGAGAAATACTGGTTAATGAGCAGTCAATCGAGAAATATTTTTCTGGTGAAGTCAATAAAATTATTTATTTAAAGCCTTTTCGGGTGACGAAAACAGAAGGTAAATATAGTGCCACCATTAAAGTAGTAGGTTCAGGTAGGAATGGTCAGCTAGGAGCAGTCTCTCATAGTTTGGCCAGGGCCTTAGACAAAGAGAATTCCGAACTTTATCATCCTCTCTTAAAAAAAGCTGGTTTATTAACCCGTGACCCCAGGATGAAAGAACGCCGCAAACCCGGCTTGGCCCAATCAGCTAGGGCAAAAAAGCAATCTCCGAAGAGATAAATTTCTGGTAAAATAAAAGAGTGAGTTTAACCACTTATCAGAAAAAAAGAAAATTCACTAAAACCTTGGAGCCAAAAGGCAAGATTGCTAAAGGCGGAAAAGAGCCTATTTTTGTTATTCACGAGCACTGGGCAAGTCATCATCACTATGACCTCAGATTGGAGATAGAGGGGGTTTTAAAAAGCTGGGCGGTGCCCAAGAGTCCACCCAAAAAAGCCGGTGAGAAAAGATTGGCGATTCAGGTTGAAGATCATCCTTTAGCATATAAATCTTTCCATGGAATCATTCCCGAAGGTCAGTATGGAGCCGGCAAGGTGGAGATTTGGGATAAAGGTAAACTAGAAATAACAGAAAAAACAACTAACTCAATTAAATTCATTCTTCAGGGTAAGAAGCTAAAAGGGAAATTTGGTATCTTTCATCCACCTACTTTTGATAAAAAGAGCTGGCTTCTGGTGAAAAAGTAAACATTCTTTAAATTAAAAAACTTGACAAAAAATTTCCCCCTGTTATAATGGGTATATATTCATAATGGGGAGAAGAAGAAAACCAAGATGGATAGACTTTCAGCCTGGGGTGACTTATTTCAAGCCCCGGGGGGTCACGTTGGCTTCCTTAAAGGAAGTTGGTTTGACTTTTGATGAAGTCGAAGCCATCAGATTAGCTGATTTAGATGGAATTGAACAGATTAAAGCGGCCAAGAAAATGAAGATTTCCCAATCTACTTTTCAACGGATTTTAGAAGCCGCTCATAAGAAAATTGCCGAAGCTTTAGTTTTAGGTAGAGCAATTAAAATGGAAGGAGGTGAAATAATTATGCCAAGAGCTGGAAGAGGTATTGGTCGAGGTATAGGGCGAGGGGTTGGACAAGGTGCCGGTCGAGGCAGAATGGGTGGGCCATTTGCCGCAGGTCCCGGTGGAATTTGTGTTTGTACCAACCCTGAGTGTAAGAATGAAGCCACCCATCAAGTCGGTGTGCCCTGTTACCAAATGAAATGTCCTAAATGTGGCTCGCCTATGGTTAGAAAGTGATGAAAACCTATTTAATTAGATTGAAAGGGGGTGAGTAAATGAAAATTGCCATTGCCGCATCAGGCAAAGATTTAAGTAGTCCAGTTGATCCCAGATTTGGTCGCTGTCCCCGTTTTTTAATTGTTGACAGTGAAACTGAAGAATTTGAGGTGTTGGAAAATACGGCTGGGCAAGCAACCAGAGGGGCTGGTATTTCTGCAGCCCAAGTGATTGTTAATAAAAAAGTTGGTGGTGTCGTTGCCGGCAACTTTGGCCCTAATGCCGTTAATGTTCTTAGCTCCAGTGGAATTAAGATTTTTGGGGGGGTTACCGGAATTACGATTAAAGAAGCACTAGAGCAATATAAAAAAGGTGAGTTAAAGGAAACCACCGCCGCAACTACTCCCGCTGGTATGGGTCGAGGAGGAGTTTGGGGACGAGGAAGACGATAATGAAGAATAGTCTTTGTTTTTTTAATGGGCTATACTAGTTTTAATTGGCTCAAAAAAGGTAATTAATCTATGGCCAAAAAAGAAAATTTAAAAAAAGGAGAGAGATTAGCAGCCATTGCTATTTTTCTGGAAGGATTTTTGGCAACGGCTAAAGCAGTCATTGGTGTTCTCTCTGGCAGTGTTGTTCTTATTTCGGATGCAATCCATAGTGGTTCGGATATTTTATCAATTCTCACTTCTTGGTTTGGTCTGAAGATTGCCCAAAAAAAGGCGGATGAGCGCTTTCCTTATGGTTACTACAAGGCTGAAAATCTGGGAACAGCAATTATTTCTATTTTGATTCTTTTAGCTGCTTGGGAAATGTTGACCAAGGGTTATGGTCGACTTTTTTCTTTTTCTCTGATTAAGATTCCTTTATTAGCCTTGGCTATCTCTTTATTGGATGCTTTAGTTTTATTCTTTTTCGGAAATTACGAAATTAAGGTAGGTAAGGAAATTAATGCTCAAAGCCTAATTGCCATGGGGAAAGAAAATAGAACTCATCTTTTTTCCTCAATGGCGGTTTTTCTAGGTATTTTGGCGGCTTATTATCGAATTCCCTACCTTGAAGGAATAATTACCATTCTTATTTCTTTCCTCATTCTTAAGATTGGTTTAACGACGGCTAAGAATTCAGTTTTTGCTTTAATGGATGTTAGTCCCAGTAAAGAGGTTAGAGATAAAGTGGCTGAAGCAATAGAATCAGTTCCGGGAATTGAAGAATTTTTTGATTTGCGACTAAGAGAATCAGGACCTTTTATCTTTGGCGAAACTAAAGTGGGGGTGAGAAAATTTATTGACGTTAAACGAGCCCACGAAATGGCTAATCGTGTTGAAGAAGAGGTTAAGAAAAAAGTGCCCCAAGTAGATTCTTTTACTATTCATATTGAGCCTCTTAAGAGTGATTTTCGTCATTTAGTCATTCCTGTTAAAGAAAAAAAGGGTTTAAATTCTTTAGTCGCTGAAAAATTTGGCCGGGCGGCTTATTTTCTTTTTGTCAATCTTGAGAGTAAGAAAATCAAGGGTTACTATGTTTTAAAGAATCCCCACTTAGAGAAAAAAGTCAGGGCAGGATTGGCGGTGGCCAAACTTTTGGTTGACCAAAAAAGTGAGACTTTAATTACTAAGGAAATTGGCGAGATTTCCTTTTATGCTCTTAGAGAAAATTTGTTTGATGTTTATCAAGCAAAAGGAAAGACAGTCCGAGAAATAGTTGATAGGTATATTAAAAGAGAACTAGAGCCTTTGTCTAAACCAACCAAGAAGGAAACATGAAGACTATTGCAGTCACAGGAGGAAAAGGAGGAACGGGCAAATCAACCGTTTCTATTCTTTTGGCGAATAAATTAAGGAGAGAGGGTAAGAAAGTTCTTCTCGCTGATTGTGATGTTGAATGTCCTAATGATTATTTACTTTTAGGGCAGGAGCTAAAAAGGGCAGAAAAAAAAATTTTTGCTCAATTTCCCAAACTTGATAAGAAGAAATGTCAAAAATGTGGTTTATGTATTCAGGATTGCCGGGCGAATGCCATTTTTCAGGCGCCAGGACAATATCCCATCTTTCTTCATGAACTTTGCTCAGGCTGTGGTTTGTGTTGGCATCTTTGTCCTCATCAAGCAATAAAAATTGAGAAAAAAGTGACTGGCGAGATTTTTAAAAACAGGATTAACGAGAATTTTTATTTAGTGACCGGTCGCTCAGTGGGAGTGGTTGATGAAACCGGACCAATTGTCACTGAACTAAGGGATTACGTTTTAAAACTGGCTAAAAAGATAAAAGCCGATTATCTTTTATTAGATACTTCAGTTGGTATGCATTGTGGTGTCATCAGAGCCTTGATTGGGGCTGATTTAGCTTACGCCGTAACCGAACCAACTCCCTTAGGGGCTCATGATTTGGCATTGATTCTAAAGTTACTAAAAACTCTTAAAGTTCCCACGAAAATTGTTTTAAACCAAGCCGATTTGGGCAGCAGGAAGCCGATTGATAAGATTGCTCAGAAAACAGGGATTGAAATAAAACATAAAATTCCTTATTCTAAAGAACTGGTTAAAGCTTACTCAGAAGGAAAATTGATGGGGATTAATCTTTTATGAAAAAACTAACTTTATTTTTTATTATTTTTATTTGGCTCTTTAGTTTTTTTTCGCTTCCTACATTAGCTGCAGATAGCCAATCTACTTGTGTCGTTTATTTTACCGGTATTGGCTGTCCTCATTGCGCCAAAGTTGATCCGGTTGTTCTTGAACAGTTGCCCAAAGAGTATCCTAATTTAGTGGTGGTTGAATATGAGATTTATCAAGAACGAGAAAATGCGTCCTTGCTTTATCAATACAATGAAGTCTATGGTTCTGGTTTAGGTATTCCTTTAGCTATTTTTGGTGAAGATAATTTTTTTGCCGGTGATATTCCTATTCTAAAAAACATCAGGGGGGTAATTGAAGAAGGAGGTAATCCTTGTTCTTTGATTGATGGTTCTTCGGTTGATTTTGAGGACTTGGATGTTTCTAATTTACCAGGAAAGCCGATAATCTGGCCAAAATCGATTGGAGAAAATCCCGGCCAATCGGGAGAAGCAACCGCCACCGAGCTGACCTTACCCAAAATTCTTTCCTTAGCCGCCGTTGATGCGGTTAATCCTTGTGCTTTGGCAGTTTTAATAATGATGCTTTTTGCTATTTTGGCTTTTGCTCCCGAAAAACGACGCAATATTTTGTTGGCGGGTCTAGCTTTTACTTCTTCTGTTTTTGTAATGTATCTTTTTTATGGCTTGGTGATTATCAGATTTTTTCAGTTAATTCAGGCTTTAACTAGTATTCGGCTCTGGCTTTATAAAATTTTGGGCCTAGCAGCGATTATTTTAGGGATTTTGAATCTTAGGGATTTTTTCCGTTATAAGTCTGGTGGGTTCTTAACCGAGATGCCGATATTTTTGCGACCTAAATTACAGAATCTGATGTTTAAAGTCACCAGTCCCAAGGGAGCCTTTGTTGTCGGCGCTTTTGTAACCGTCTTTTTATTACCCTGTACCGTTGGTCCTTACATTATTTGCGGCGGTATTTTGTGTTCCCTTGATTTATTAGAGACTGTTCCCTGGTTGCTCCTTTATAATTTAATCTTTATTCTACCGATGTTGGCAATTACGGTTGCCTGCTACATTGGCTTTACCACTGTGGAAAATGTCTCTGGCTGGAAAGAAAAGAATATTAAATATCTTCATTTGATTGCCGGCTTGATTATTTTAGGTTTAGGCATTGCCATGGTTTTGGGCTGGGTCTAATGAAAAAAAAATTTAAAATTGCCGTTGCCAGTGGTAAAGGGGGTGTAGGTAAAAGCTTGCTTGCTTCTTCTTTGGCAATGCTGTTTTCTCAGGACAAAAAGGTGGTTGCTGTTGACGGTGATGTTGATGCTCCTAATCTTCATCTGTGGCTAGGACAGAGTGAGATATGGGATAGGACAGAGAAGGTGTCCACTAATGAAAGAGCTATTATTGATTTGAAAAAATGTAATGGCTGTGGCAAATGTGTTGAAATTTGTGCCTTTAAGGCTATTAAGATGATTAATGGTAAACCTCAGGTTGATCCCTTTTTTTGTGAAGGTTGTGGAGCCTGTGAAGCAGTTTGTCCAGTTAAGGCAATTACTTTAGAAAGAATTGAAAATGCTGAGATTAAAACCAAGAAAAACGTCCATGGCTTTCCTTTAATTTCCGCCCAGCTTTATCCGGGGCAAACCGGATCAGGGAAAATTGTTGATGAAATTAAGAAAAGAGCAGAAAAGCATAATTACGATATAATGATGGTTGATTCGCCTGCTGGAACAGGTTGCCCGGTAATTGCCGCTCTAAATGGAATTGATTTTGCGGTTTTAATCACCGAACCGACTCCTTCCGGTTTTTCCGATTTAAAAAGAGTCTTGACGGTGGTTAATCATTTCAAGATTCCCTATGGAGTGGTGATTAATAAATGGGATATTAATAAAGATGTTAGTAAAGAAATAAGAGAATGGAGTAAAGATAAATTTTTAGGAGAGATAGACTATGATAAAAGAGTTTTCCAAGCCATTGCCCAATTGAAACCGATTTTAAAAACTGACTTGCCGGCTAAAAGTCAGATTAAAACTATTTATGATAAGCTGATTAAGCAAATATGATTAAGAAACTCTTGATTGTTTTTTTATTGTTCTTTTTCTGCCTGCCCTTAAGCCGTGTTTGGGCGCAAGAATCCCAAGAGATAGACTTTGCTTCTCAAGAAGAAATATTGGAGGGAAAAGTAATTGGTATTCTTGACGAAAAAACGACAATCGAAGCCGGTGAGAAACTTCTTTATCAGAAATTGGGAGTTAACGTAACCAAAGGTTCTTTAACAGGTAATGAAATTGAAATTGAGATGGGGGATATCCCAGTGGTTGGTCAGCCAAAGTACCAAGTTGGCGATGAAGTGGTGATTAGCTACTCCAAAGATTTTGAAGGCAATGATGCTTTCTATATTACTGATTTTGTCCGTCGCCAACCATTGCTTTGGCTCTTCCTTATTTTTGTTATTTTAGCGGTTATTGTTGGTCAATGGCGGGGGGCAACTTCTTTAGTTGGATTAGTTATTTCTTTTCTAATTATTTTTGCCTTTATCCTGCCCCAAATTTATCGAGGTAATGATCCTATTATTGTCACCGTTCTTGGCTCGTTGGTAATTATTCCGGTTAATTTTATCCTTTCTCATGGGTTTAATCGAAAAACTTTGACTGCCATGGCCGGAACATTAGTGGCTTTATTAATTGTTGGTGTTTTATCTGAGATTTTCATTGGGTTGACTAAATTAACTGGTTATGCTTCTGAAGAAGCCGCCTTTCTTCATTTGGCCAAACACGGAGCGATTAATATGAGAGGTATTTTATTAGCGGGAATTATTATTGGCGCTTTAGGAGTTTTGGATGATATTACTATTGCTCAAGCAGCGGTTGTTCAACAACTCAAAGAAGCCAATCCGAAATTAAAATGGAAGCAATTGTTTTCAAGGGCAATGAATGTCGGTCAAGATCATATTGCTTCGATGATTAATACTCTGGTTTTGGTTTATACTGGCGCTGCCTTGCCCTTAATGCTTCTTTTTATTGATAACTCCCGTCCGTTTTCTGAAATAATTAATTACCAAATGATTGCCGAGGAAGTAGTGAGGACTTTAGTGGGTAGTATTGGTCTTATCTTAGCCGTTCCCATTACCACAATCTTGGCTAGTAGAGTGGCTTTTAAGGAGTAATTTTTTTCTTCTTATAATAATCCATTACATCAGACATAAACCAAACAAAAGTATCAGATTTCTTTTTATTAAGACGGCGAATATAATAGTTTAATTCGGAACATTTATAGAGAACATCACCCAAGTCAGTAGTAGCTTTCTCTTTCCCACTTAAATAATCCCATAAATAAAGGGCAATGGCAGACGTTTCATCAAGAGATAATTTGCCCTTTTTAAAATCAGTAATTGAAGTAATAAAAATCTTTTTTATTTGAGAAAAGGTTAATTTTTTCTTATCGGAGACTTTTAATTTTTTGAGATATACTTGGAACTTTTCCTTGGGAAAAGAAATGATAATTTCCTCATTATTTTCTGAATCATATATTGTTGACATCGTTTGTCGGGGAGCCGAGAATTGAACTCGGGCCACACGGCCCCCAGCCGCGTATTCTACCACTAAACTACTCCCCGAAATTTATTACTTGAATTTTATCATATTTTGTGTAAAAATCGAACCAAGGTATGGCAAGAAAAAATAAAACTCCTAAGGAACCAGTGGTTAAAAAAGAAACTTCCAGTAAAAAAGCCCAAGCGGTGAAAATGGCCATGGAGCAAATTGAAAAGCAATATGGTAAAGGCGCCATCATGAAATTGGGAGGTAAAGCCGAGGTCAAAAAAGTGAACATTGTTCCTACTGGTTCAATCGCTCTTGATATTGCTCTTGGTGTGGGTGGTTTGCCTCGAGGTCGAATCGTAGAAATTTATGGACCAGAAGCTTCAGGTAAAACGACTTTGGCTCTTCATGTCATTGCTGAAGCCCAAAGAAAAGGTGGAGCGGTTGCTTTTGTTGATGCCGAACACGCCATGGATCCGGCACGGGCGGAATCAATCGGAGTTAATTTAGATGAATTATTAATATCCCAGCCAGATACCGGTGAGCAAGCTTTAGAGATTGTAGAAACCCTGGTTCGCTCCGGGGCAGTTGATGTTATCGCCATTGACTCAGTGGCGGCTTTGACACCGAGAGCCGAAATTGAGGGCGAAATGGGTGATGCGATGATTGGCGTCCAAGCCAGATTGATGTCGCAAGCCTTAAGGAAATTAGCGGCGGTTATTTCTAAGTCAAAAACTATTGTTATTTTTACCAACCAAATCCGTCACAAAATTGGCGTCATGTTTGGTAATCCGGAAACAACTCCCGGTGGTCTCGCTCTTAAGTTTTATTCGTCAATCCGGATTGATTTGAGGAAAATCGGCATGATTAAAGACGGCGAGATCGTCATTGGCTCTCGTCACCGTGCCCGGGTGTTGAAAAACAAGGTTGCCCCGCCTTTCCGAGTGGCCGAATTTGACATTATGAATATAGGTGGTATTTCTCAGACAGGAAACTTGGTTGATGTTGGAGTGGAATTTGGAATTATTGAAAAATCCGGTGCCTTTTTCAAATATGGCAAGACGATGCTTGGTCAAGGAAGAGAGGCGACCAAAGCCTATTTAGAAGAGCATCCTCAGATAGCCAAAAAAATTGAAATTGAAGCTTGGGAAAGAGTTAAATCTGGAAAAGTTGATTTAAATAAAGAGATTGGGGAGAAGAAAAAAGAGTAGCTTCGATAGTGTTATAATATTTAAGAGATTATCCGAACGAAGTGAGGTATATTGCCTCGTGTCCCAAGTAACCAGGATTAAAGCCCAGAAAAATAAAAAAAGAGTTAATATTTACCTTGATGGCAAATTTGCTTTTGGTTTGGATGCCGATAACTTTTTGAAAGCGGGATTGAAAGTAGGGCAAGAGTTAACCCAAAAACAAACAGACGACTTAGTTTTTAAAAATGAATTTCAGAAATCACTCGATAGAACCCTTCGTTTAATTTCCCACCGTCCTCGTTCAGAAAAAGAAATTCGTGATTATCTCAAAAAAAAGAAATCACCGCCGAAAATTATAGAAGCAGTGATTAGAAAACTAAAACAGCTTAAACAAATAAATGATCAAGAATTCGCCAATTGGTGGATAGAACAACGGTCTACTTTTCGTCCCCGTGGCAAATTTGGTTTAACCATGGAACTAAGACAAAAAGGAATTGATGAGAAGATTATTAAAGAGGTAATTGAGGGAGTGGATGAACTACCATTGGCTGAGGAAGTGGCGCAGAAGAAAAGGAGAACTTATAAGAACCTGCCCAGAGAGGAATTTTATCAAAAAATGTCTGCCTATTTAGCCCGTCGCGGTTTTTCTTGGGAAACCATCAAAAAGGTAGTTGCTAAATTATTAGAGAAGTGATAAACTATAGAAGTTGAAAATTATTTAATATTTATTTTTGGCGAAGTTGGTATTACTAATTATGGCTTCCAAAGCTCAATGTAGATTAAAAACTGCATTTGATTAAATCATCGTCCCCCTGATGGTTGATTTCTACTTGCCATAAATTACACACCAGACGCCAAAAAAACTAACAAGGAGATTTTATGGGACTTTTAGATAGTTTACTTACCAAAGCCTTGACAGAGGAAAAGGCAGCTCAAAAGGGAGCTAAAAGTAAGACATTAGCTAAAAGAACAACCACCAGTAAGAAAATTGCTCACGAATTGGCAGCCAAGATTGCAGAAATCGAAAGAAGAGAAGGAGCTTTAGAGGAGAAAAAGAATCAGTTGGACCAGCGTCAAGAAAAATTGGATAGAGAATTGGCTGAAATCGAAGGAGTTAAAAAAAGAGAGATTGCTAAACTAGAGAAGATTGCCAAGTTGACTCGTGAAGAGGCAAAAAACCTCCTTCTTGAAGCAACAGAGAAACATTTGGCTGAAGATATTGCTCGGAAGATTAAAGAAGCCGAAGAGGAAGTTGAGGAAACAGTTGAAGATAAGGCAAAAGAACTTTTAGTTGAAGCGATGCAGCATGGAGCAACAGACTATGTGGCGGAATACACAGTTTCTTCGGTTCAACTTCCCAGTGAGGAGTTGAAAGGTCGAATCATCGGTCGTGAAGGCAGAAATATTCGGGCTTTTGAACAGGCCACGGGAGTGGAGATTGAACTGGGTGATGCCAATGACATTATTATTTCTTCTTTTGACCCGGTTCGTCGAGAAATTGCCAAAAGAGCTTTGCAAAGTTTGGTACGAGATCGAAGAATTCAACCCGCTAGGATTAAGGAAGTGGTGGAGCAAACTAAAAAATCAGTGGAAAAGA
The DNA here is from genome assembly GCA_964585895.1 of uncultured Gammaproteobacteria bacterium. Lineage (GTDB taxonomy): Bacteria > Patescibacteriota > Microgenomatia > PFEM01 > JAHIFH01 > CAZPFP01. The sequence continues at coordinate 3,985 of CAZPFP010000004.1, read as the reverse complement.
TAATAGTTGAGGAAGGAAAAAAACTTTGCCATTCTCTTAAAGTCTATCGGCTTCATCCTGATTTAATTAAACTTTTGGGGCGTTTCAAGTTTAGATTTTCTTATGGGCAGAATATGATTGCCCATACTCTTGAAGAAACAAAAATTGGCGTTCAAATTGCCTATGATGTGGGAGCGGATGTCAATGTCGTTCGTCTGGGTTGTTTGCTTCATGACATTGGTAAAATCGTTATTGAGGAAGAAGGCACTCATGTTCAGTTGGGTGTTAACTTGGCCAAGAAATATCGTTTGCCTAAAGAGGTGATTGCTTGTATCGCTGAACATCATGAAGACAAACCGTTTTCCTCGGCCGAGTCGAGAATTGTTTGGATTGCTGATGCTATTTCTGGTTCCCGACCTGGTGCTCGGTATGAAGCCCATGAGGAATACGTTAAGCGAATGGAAGAGATTGAAGAGATTGCCAATAAGTCTAAAGGGGTTAAAGAGGCTTTTGCTTATCAAGCCGGTCGAGATGTCCGAGTCATGGTTAAACCCGAGGAAGTGACTGATGAAGAGTTAGTAGTTTTAGCTAACAAGATTGCCAAAGAACTGGAAGAAAAAATTACTTATGCTGGGCAGATTAAAGTCACTTGTATTCGGGAAACAACAGCGAGCGAAACCACTAAAGCCAAGTAATCTCTTCTTTAAAAAAAGACGGAATTAGCTTGACAAATTCTCCTTTTTAAGTTATCATCACCTTGATTTTCCTGCTCACCACGTAGAAAGTGGTAGAAGGAGGTGAATTAATGACCAAGAAGCAAATTGTTACTTTAGTGGCCGCTAAAGCCCATTTGACTAAGAAAGCCTCTCGGGAAGCGATTGATACTTTTCTCTCAGAAGTGGCTAATGCCTTAAAAAAAGGTGATAAAGTTGTTCTTTCTGGTTTCGGTACCTTTCGGGTGACCAAAGTCAAAGAGAAGCCAGTGATTATTCCCGGGACCAACGAAAAGAAAATGGTCAAAAGCCATCGGGCACCCAGATTTTCTCCGGGGAAACCACTGAAAAAGGCGGTCAGGTAGATTTAAGTCAACTTTTCAAGAAGATTTTTGACTTGATTCCTGGTAGATTGAGAGAGATATTCAGCTATTGGCTTCTTTGGATCAACAAGAAAACTATCAATAATTAATCCGGCAATTGCCCTTTCCAATAAAGCCGCTTTTACTAACTTCTTGTTTTTAGGCGATCTTCTTACCCAGGGTAAATTTAGTATTTCGGATAACCAAAGTTCTCGTTGTTTTTCTACTTGAGCAGGTTTAATGCCTTTGACATGGGCTAATTCATACATGAACCAGTGATAACCAAAAACAGCATCGTAAAAAGGATATCTCCACTTCCAAAAGAGATTGGAAAACAATACCATCTCTTTGTTTTGATAAACCAAGTCTTCAACAGAAAAGTGGCCGTGAACAAACTCAAGAGGAGCATTTTGATAGATTTTTCTTAATAAACCGGTAGCTTCGGTAGCGAACTTCTCATCCGTTGGTTCGCGAAAGGGATGACTTGGATAAGCTTTTTTTGATGCCGAGATAAGATTTTGAAGATTTTGATTCCAGTCAACTTTGTTTGGTTTGGGTAACCAGGGCTTTTTTGGCAAACAATTTTTTCGATATTCCTGATAATAATTGAGAAAGTTTCTAATATTTTTTCTTGATTGCAATTTTCCACTCTGAAGCACTTTTTTCCCGGTAACATATTCCATAATAAGAGCTTCGTATTTTCCTGTTTTTTCCCAGGGAACAGTGGCAAGAAGCCTAGGGGGTCTAATAATCTCGCTTCGGTTCTGAACGGCAAATTGCTCAATCATAAAAATCTCGCTTACTTCGGGTTTGATTCCCTGAATTTTGAAAACAGCCGGTTTACTTTCAAGAACACCTTGGTAATGAACCGCCCCTATTTGATTAGTGCCCCAATAAGAACTGCGCCAAATAACTTTCTTAGGCTTAAAGCCAGTCCGCGAAATAATATCAGCAAGAATTTCTTTTTCTCTGGCTGACATGTCAGCGCCAGCTTTAAAGGCTTGGTCGAGATTAACTGCTTGTGAACTTGTCTTTTTCATACTCTTTTCTATTTTATCGAGTTGGCTATGTTTTTGGAAGTAGGTCTTACTTTGATTTGAGAAGTTAGCTCCAAAAAGCAAGGAATGGTAAAATTACTTTGTCTTGGTTTTAATTAGTTCTTTACAGAGAGGGCGATGGATGTGGTTGTAAGTTCGGCTAGAGATTGAGTAATAGAGATAGGCTTTATGATTTAAATATGTTGTATGGCTAGAACAAAAAGAAGGAAATTTCCCAGACCAAAAGCACGAAAAATCTCTCTTGATTCAGTCTCCGATTTTCTTAAAAAGAAAAGCTATAAGGTAATTAAAATTGAGAGACCATGGAGACATGTGGTGGCGGTGGTGAAGAAAAATAACAAAGTGTTGTTTTTTAAGATGGCGACTACCATTAAGACCGGTAAGATGACCGAGAATGAGTTTAACTGGAATGAACAAGTTAGTTCACAACTGAATCCAAAAGCGCCTTTTATCGTTCCCAAGAACTATGAACACGGCCTTTTTCAAAAAAAACTTTTCTTTTTCATCAGTGATTATTTCGGCGACCAAACGCTGGCAGATAAGTATCCACCAAGAACTAAACAACTAAACAAATGGATTCCAAAGATTGCCCAATCAGCCTATTTTATCAGTCAAATTGAATGCCAGCCGAAAAAAGAGAAGAAAGTAAAGACAATAGGTGAGTATTTAATAAACTCCGCTTCGGAATGGGCGTCTCAAGTGGATGTTAATGTCCAGCCGCTATTAGATATTATTAAAAACTCTAAACAAAAAATAGAAAGGCGCTGGGCTCATGGAGATTTTGTTCCTTGGCATATGTATGAATTAAAAAAGGGTAAGTTTGGCTTGGTGGATGCTGAACATGGTGGTTGTGGTCTTCAGTATTATGATGTCGCTTATTTTTATATTAGAGTAAGACAAAGTTTAGGTGAAAAAGAATTGGCAAAAAAGTTTTTACTAAATTTTATGAGCTTGTTGCCAAAAAAAGATAAACTTACTTTTTGGGTTGATTTAAAACCAATTTTAGCCGAGAGATTGATGGGTGATTTTTGGGGAGCGGCGATAGGTCCTAAGGCGAAAAAGGAAAAGGAAATTAAGAAATGCGAGATGTTTAAAAAAGATTTAATTGAGGATAAGATTATTTAGTCTTCTTAATTTTAGGATATTTATCAGGATTAGCAAGATAATAATCAATCCATGGATGGTCATCGGCTAGTTCAGTCGTCTTGATGTAAAACCTTTTTTTAAAAGAACCTGATTTTTTATTTTCTTTTTTTTGCATCGACTTTAGTTTTTGCTTGGAGGATTTTAGGGCTTTAACTAGGGTATCGATAATTTCTTGAATGTCAGCTAACTCTTTGACAATTTTACCTTTATCCTCCACTGGTAATAATTCATTTGCCTCTTCTAGAATCTTTTTCTTAAGTTTGTTAATAAATTCTTTATCATTTAACTTTCGATAGGCAGCATTTTCATTGGCGATCATTCTCTCTGCTATTTTGTCCCTTACCAGCTTGGCAATCTTAAATTTGTGCATAAACAGATTTTATCATAAACATAAACACTGTTCTATTTAGTTTCACTCGAGTATGAAGAACAATTTAGAAGTGGTAAAATTAGTTGCCATGAAATACTTTATCAAAACCTTTGGTTGCCAGATGAATGAGGCAGATTCGGAAAGAATGGCAGCCGTTTTTGAGAAAAAAGGTTATCAATTGGCAAAAAAAATTGATGAGGCCGATGTCATTGTTATTAATACCTGTTCCGTCCGTGAATCCGCTGAAAATCGGGTTTTTGGCTTAGTCAATAATCTCGCTAAGAAGAAAACCAGAAAGCAAAGAATTATTTTAACCGGCTGTATGCTTGGCTCGGCGCGAGGAGAAAGGCGACGTTA
>CAZPFP010000003.1:19772-37467 GCA_964585895.1 uncultured Gammaproteobacteria bacterium | reverse complement strand
TTTCCCGCGCCGCTCCGGAAACAACCCCTAAACAAGTCCAATTCACTAATATCACTGACAATAGTTTTTCTGTGTCTTGGATAACTGACGAAGCTACTTCCGGCTTTATTAAATATGGCACCCCCACCAAGCTTGATCAAATTGCCCGTGATGACCGTGATAAACTTTCAGGCCAAACTGATAACTTTGCCACCCACCACGTCACTCTTGATAATTTAAACCAAATAACGACTTACCAATTTCAAATCGGCTCTGGTAACAGTTTGTATGGTGATAATGGGCAAAACTATCAAATCACCACTGCCCCCACCTTAACCATTCCTTCACCGCCAAGTGATGTTGCTTATGGTACGGCTAACAATCAGGCTGGTTCTCCAGCTGAGAACGCTATTGTTTATCTTTCTTTATCGGGAGCAACCACTCAGTCAACCCTGGTTAAGGCTTCAGGTAACTGGGTTATTCCTCTTAACCTTGCTCGTTCAGAGGACTTAAGTAGCTATGCCCAATATGATAAGCAAGCCACCACTGAACAATTATTAATTCAAGGAGACAATCAAGGAACAGCTACGGCGGTGGTTACCACTAAAAATGATAGTCCGGTCCCCACCATTACTTTAGGAGAAAGCCATGACTTTAGAACCATTCCCGCGACAACCGAAGAAACAGAAACTACTGAAGCGACTAGTTCCTCTAGATTTACCTTGGAAGAAATGGATGTCTCACCAGCCACCGCCGCTGCTGAAGTTACAATTATTTCTCCCATAGATGAAGAAAACGTTAACACCCAAAAACCGGAATCCAGAGGAACCGGTCCGGCCGGCAAAACTCTTAAGATAACCATCGAGTCGCCCCAAACTTACACCGACACCATTATTGTTGATGAAAACGGCAACTGGCAATGGACACCGCCAGCTAACCTAGAACCAGGTGAACACACCATTACCATTACTTATGAAGACGATGATGGTCAAGAAAAAACTGTTTCCCACACCTTTGTTATCCTTGCCGCTGGAGACAGCGAGCTACCTTCTTTAACCGCCACTCCGTCAGGAACAGCCACTCCTTCACCAACACCTTCACCTTCAGCCAGTCCCTCTCCCAGTGCCAGTCCCAGTGGTCGAACATCAATGCCTTCTACCGAGGGCGGTGTCCCTAGTTCCGGTTACTTGACACCGACTTTTTTAGTCTTCATAATAGGACTAGTCCTGATTACCTTTGGATTATTTAGCACTAGTCTGTTAAAGAAAAAGATTTTTTTAGATGGTTGACCTGTCCCAAAATCAAACCCAGAAACAAGAACCGACTTCAAATGCGCCAGCAAGCGATAAGCCTCCTGTGACTCAACCGGATGAACCTGCCGTAATCCCAACACCAGGAGCACCAAATAAACCTCCGGATTATATCTCGACTCCACCGATAAAAGACGAGGAAAAAATAGACAGCCCTGAACAGGAAGAAATTAAAAAAGAGCTTTCTGAACTAGGTATTTCCCCCCAGGGGGGCTCTAAGAAAACTAGAGTTATATTAGCGGCTTTAGGGGTTTTCTTTTTGGTGGCTACTCTTCCAGCCGCCGTTTATTTAGTTAAACAAAGACAGGAAATTAGAAAAGAAGCCTATTCTGGTGAAATATGTACTACAAAGACTGACTGTTCGGGAGCAAATGAGGTATGTAGTAATGGAACGTGTACCTGTGCTAGTGGTTACGTTTATATAAATGGTGTTTGTGTTCGAGAAACTACCGCAGAAATCTGTACTGGTGGCATCGATGAAGATGGTGATGGAAAAATTGACTGTGCGGATTCTGAATGTGCTAATGACCCTGCTTGCCAAGTTTCTGACTTTTGTGGCAGTTGTGCAGGTGATAAAAGCTCTGGATGGATAAACGCTCCTGGGCCTTCAGATTGCAATGGAGAAAGGTGTAATGACGGCGACTGGAACTATTGTTGTTGGGATGAGGATCATGACAATACCTGTGACATTTGTGCTCGAGGGCCTGGCCCGGGAGTTAATTGCGATGAAAGTGGGGATTGCATTTCCTTATCCGGCCTTATGCCAGGCGACACCGTTAAATTCTGTAAATTCTATTCTAATAGTAATGTTTCTTGTCCTTACAGTACTGGCAGCCTTGATTGTTCTAATGTCACCGTTCCCCCAAGTGGCAGCATTACCAGATGTATTCCTGACGGAAAATGTGGTCAATTAGAAGCTGATGGTTATTGTGGAGTCTGTAAGGAAACTGGCTGCGGCGGCGGTCCACCACCATCGGAGCCCCCAGAAGAATCGCCACCACCCTCTGTTCCTCCTGAAACAGCTCTCTGTGAATACTGTAAGGTTTTTGATGAAGACTGGAATGAAATTACCGACTTCTCAACCATTACAGTTAACCAAACCATCTATTTGGCCACTCGCGGGGCAACTGGCAATCCTAAGGGAATTACTAAGGCTCGATTTAGAATCAATGGTGGTGATTGGATAGAAACTACCAGCAAACATGGAAATAGATTTTACATCCAATACATCATTCTTGAGGCGAATACTTATACCGTTCAATCAATGATCTTTAATCCTGATCTAGGTTGGTATTAGAAAAATGGAAAAATTAAAGAAAAATTGGCATGTAGTCTTAATTGCGTTGGTGACAATTATCCTGGGAGTAATTGCCGTTGTAACAGCAATTAAACTTAATCAAATTGGTCGAGAATCAGTGGCACCAACTGCGCCAACTTCAAGACCTGAAGCATTTTTCGAGGGAGAACCAACGGGTCAATGTACTTTAACTTTTAATGTTTCCGCCATTCCACCTGATTGTTATGAAGAATGCACTATTGAAGAAGGCTGTCCCGGCGATTTGGTTTGTCAAAATGTAGGAGGAACATATCTTTGCGTCAACCAAGAATGTCCTGACGAAGAGGATTGCGTTTGTCCCTCACCGATTGAGTGCTACGACGAGTGCGAAACTACCGCTGATTGCCCTGACGATCTGGTCTGCCAAGACGTCAATGGCACTGATCTTTGTGTAAATACAGAATGCCCAGAAAAAACTGACTGTGCTTGCCCGGTTCCGCCTGATTGCTACGATGAATGTGAAAATGATACTGACTGCCCCGGAGATTTGGTTTGTCAAGATGTTGACGGCACTGATCTCTGTGTTAATGAAGATTGCCCAGAAGAAGATGATTGTGTTTGCTCTCTTCCACCTGATTGTTATGAAGAATGCACCTCTGATGCTGACTGTCCTGGAGATCTAGTTTGTCAAGATGTTGATGGCACCGATCTTTGTGTGAATGAAGAGTGTCCGGAGGAGGATGATTGCACCTGCCCAGCGGAAACGCCAACACCATCTCCTACTCCAACTCCTGGGGTTAGCCCAACGCCGGCAGCAGCTGGTAGTCCAACACCTGAAGTTGAATTGCCAGAGGCAGGCATTATCTCACCTACTATTCTGGCCACTCTCGGGGGGATAATTCTCATCTTGATTGGCTTGCTTCTTTAAGGCTATTTCCAAGAAGGCAACCAGTAATAAAGACTATCCAGCCACTTAGGAAGGTGTAGTCCAATCCAGTGAGGATAGAAAAAGAAAAAAGATAAAACAATCAGTAACAAGTAACCCGTAATAAACAAAGACAACTCCTTTTTTTCCTGGGCCCAATTTAACGTCCAACCTAAAACCAGACATAAAAAAGCAACCGAGGGCAAATAATGATAGACGAACATAATTCTTGGTGAAAAAACCCAGGGTAAAAAGAAAGCAAAATAAGCAAGAATGACTAGCCCCAATTGCCATCGCCGCTTTTTAAGTGTCTGCCAGATAGCAAACGGTAAACTAATTAGCCCTCCCCACCAGATAAAAGGATTACCCATTGCATAGATATTGGCAATTGAGCCTGGCAGATAATCAACAAAAAACCAAACTGGTCGCATCAGAAAAGGCCAAGATAAAGCAGAGGATTGATAAGTATGGGTGGCTGACAATCGGGTATGATACCACCACATTTGATGTTGGAGTTCCCACCATTGGCTTAACGAATGATTGCTCAGGAAAAAAGGAAGATAAGAAAAAAAATAAATACCAAGCGGTAAAAGCATAAAATAAAGGACAAATAAGAGAATATCGTGCTTTAAGAAAACAAACCATTTTCTCTTTTTTTGCTTTAGAAAATTGATTAATCGACACAATCCTAAAACCGGTAACAAGTAAATTGCCGTCCATTTTGAAGATAAAGAAAGACCGAAAGCTAAACCGCTAAAGAGATATTTTTCTTCTAAAAACAGCCAAAGAGTTAAGAGAGTAAAAAAGAGAAAATAGATATCGTTCATCCCTATCCGACTCATTACCAGCGGCAAGCCGTCAAAGGCAAAAAGGAAAGCAGCCAAAAGAGCCGCTTTCTGATTAAACAGTTTCCTGCCAATCAAATAGACCAGCAAAACACAGCCAACCCCAAATAGAACACCAAAGAAACGCCAGCCAAAAGCGGTTTCGCCAAAGATAAAAATACCAACGGTCATAAAAAGTTTTGCTAAAGGCGGATGAGTCCATTCATAAGCCACTCCCTCTGGCGGCGTATTCCACCATTCCCAAGCCATCACGTTACCTTTAGCCATTTCCGTGGCGGTGAAAGCATGATAAACCTCGTCAAAATAAAATCTCTCAGGCCAGCTTAATTGCCAAAACCTGACTAATAAAGAAAAAACCAGCAATAAAATAATAATCTTATTCTTTAAAACCAACCGTTTCATTTTCCGCCAATTAATTCTGATTCTTTTAAAAACTAAAACCATAAAGGCTAAACTGGTCAGGGTGGTGGTTAGCGAAAAAAGATTAATTAAATGCCAATTAAAAATAAACTTTCCTCCCTCCAAAAGCCAAATCAGGGCAAAATAAAGATTGGCAACAGAAATCACAGAAACAACCACAAGAGGCAACCAGTAAAAGCTACTCAGTCCCGCCAAAATAGTCAGGAAAGAAAAAACAGTAAAAATATGTCTTTCATGAGTTCGAGTCGAAAAACTAAACAAGACTAAAAATATTGTTGTCATTACCAACCAGATATTTAACTTCTTCTTAGATTGCCAGATAAGGATAAAACCCAACCCCACCGCAAGTCCAACCACTAAGAGTCCCCAATGTTGATAAGTCAATCCTAAAAATCTAGTTAAGTCCGACTGCCACCAGCGATTACCAACTGCCCAAAAATTAAAGGCATTGACTGAGGTATAAGGATAAACACCAATGGCAACTTGGTATCTTTCAAATAATAGACCAAAAGGGTTAGTTAATGAGAAAGGCAAACTGACTAACAAAACCCCTGCCGCGGTGGCGGCAACATAATTCCTGATTGGTCTGTGTTTTTGCCACCAAGTCCCCTTTCTTTTTCTTTTCTGCCAAAGAATCACCCCTAAAATCGGCAAAGCCAGGAAATAGATCGGCTTCATTGTTAAGGAAAGACCAATTAGAAAACCAGAGGAAACATGGCGATTTTTTAAAAGTAAGTAAATTGATGATAAAAGAAGTAAACCACCAATAGCATCAACCTGTCCCCAAAGACCGCTGTTAAAAAAAACAGCCGGATTAAAAAGATAAAAAGTCGTTAGCCAAAGGGCAATATTTTTAGATTTTTTCTTAAGAATCAAATAGATTAAATAAGCGGTGGCAAAATCAGCAAAAGTGGCTGGCAGTTTAAAAAGAATTTCTTGAGAGACATTCAGATATGGACTAATTCCTCGCCAGATTAGTTCCAGTCCGCCAAGAAAATAAAGATAAAAAGGCAAATAATCACAAAAACCGACTTCTTGATAAAATCGCCCCGGTCCCAATTCCACCATTTTCTTAGCCCAATAATGCCAAAGTCCCATGTCAGAAACATGAGTGCCATAAGGCAGTAAAACCAATCTAAAAACAAAGGCAAGAAGAAAAAGGATTAAAAGTCTTTTCTTGAAGAAAAGTCTAATTACTTTTGAGCAAATCTTGGACATATGTTTGGACTGCCTGCCAATCACCTGTCTGCGGAATCAGAACCCAATGGTTGTCATATTTCTCTGGATTAGGCGGAGGATTGATTAAATAACCTTCCTTGCCTTCAGCGCCGCCATTAAGCACCTCGGCTCTCAAATCACCAGAACGCATTTTTAATAAAAGTTTAGTTATCCCGCCCCAATCTTTTTGAGAAATATCGCTTTCAAAACTCCCCTGGATTACTTCAATTAGTTGAAGGGCTTTAAAAGGATCAACCAAAAACCTAAAAGAAAAAAGTTTACTTTTAATGGCCGCCAACAATCGCTGCTGGCGGCGGCTGCGAGCATAGTCCGTTCCCTCATCACCCTCAGCGTAACGACTTCTAACATATTTTAACGCTCTTTCACCATCCATTTCTTGTTCGCCAGCATCAAAATGAAGATGTTCATAACGACAACGATATTCTGGGTCGCCGCTGCAATCATCATTTTCTTTTCCAGGGATGGGGTAAAGATAATCATCGAAACTATTTTCTACTTTGATGGTCACTCCCCCTAAAATATCAATTACTTGCTCAAAGCCATTAAAATTAATCACCACGCCATAATCTACCGGCTGGTCTAAAATCTCGGCCACCGCCGCTTTAGCCAAAACTAAACCCCCGCCTGGTTTTTTCTCATTGCCATAATGATAAGCGGTATTTAATTTAGCTCTCATCGAAGCCAGCCAAATATCCCGAGGCAAAGATAGTATCAAAGTATTGCCATTTTTGGGGTTAGTAGAAACAAAAATAATTGTATCGGTTAAATCAGACCCGGCTTTTTCTTCGCCACTAACACCTAAGATTAAAAGATTAATCCGTCCATTTTCTCCTTGAAGGTCATCAGCAGATTGGCTGATTAAAGAAACTCCCCCAGAAACCATCCCGCCAATTACTCGCCCGCCAGCAATTAAATAGGGTAAAAGAGTCCTAAAAACCAAAACCAAGAAAATAAACCCAGCCACGATTAAGCCAATCCGGATTTGAGGAAAATAACGAGTTGCCAACCTTCTTAACTTAGAAAAATGTGTTTTTACCTGTTTCTTGGTTATCATGCTAAAATGCCCCTAGTGCCTAAGTTAAAGCCTATTTTAACTCAACTTAACCCCGCCCAGCAAGAAGCGGTTGCTTTTGGTGAAGGACCTTTATTGATTTTAGCTGGGGCCGGTAGTGGCAAAACCCGGGCCCTAACTTTTCGAACCGCCTATTTAATTCAGGAAAAGAAAATCGCTCCAGAAAACATTCTCTTGCTTACTTTTACTAACCGCGCGGCGGATGAAATGAAAGAGCGCCTCAAAAAACTTCTCGGACATTCCGGGAATATCCTGCCTTTTGCCGGTACCTTTCATTCTTTTTGCGCCCGACTCTTAAGAAAAGAAGGTCAAGTTCTTGGTATTCCCCTTAACTACAGCATTTATGATAAAGCCGACCAACTGGAAACAATTAAACTGGCGATGATTAAGGCTGACGTTTCCGCCCAAGAATTCAAACCAGCCTCAATCTTAACCACCATCTCTCAAGCCAAAAACGAACTCATTTCAGCCACCGAATATCCCCAATACGCTCGGGGTCATTTCCAGGAAACCGTTGCCCGAGCTTATTTGGCTTATCAAAAAATGCTAAAAGAATATCAGGCCCTGGACTTTGACGATTTGCTTTTCGAAACGGTTAAGCTCTTTCAAAAAGAAAAACCTGTTCTCCAAAAATATCAAAACCGCTTTCAATATATTCTTATCGACGAGTATCAGGACACCAATCAAGCCCAGTATGCTTTAACCAAACTTCTAGCCAATAAATGGCGCAACCTTTGTGCTGTTGGTGATGCTGCTCAAGCAATTTACGCATTCAGAGGCGCCAACTACCGCAATTTAATGAGCCTTAAAAATGATTTTCCCGATTTAACGATAATTAATCTCGAACAAAACTACCGCTCCACCCAAAACATTCTTCAAGCCGCCAATGAAGTCATCAAAAAAAACACCAGACACCCGATTCTTAAACTTTGGACAAAAAATAAAGTTGGAGAAAAGTTGATTATTTATGAAGCCGGCAATGAACTCGAAGAAGCTCAGTTCATTGTCAATACTATTGTTAGCCAGGGTGGTGACTACAGCGACTATGTTGTTCTTTACCGCACCAATGCCCAGTCACGAGTGATTGAAGAGGCTTTTCTTCACGCCAGCTTGCCCTACAGTCTTGTTGGCGGCACCCGCTTTTATGAAAGAAAAGAAATTAAAGATTGTCTGGCTTACTTAAGACTTCTCGCCAATCCCAAAGACATGGCTTCTTACAAAAGAATTCAAAAACTAGGCAAAAGACGGATGAAAAAATTTATGAAATTCGCAGAAAAATCTGATCAAGAGAAGTATCAAGAAAAATTAACCACTCTGGAAATCCTTGATAAAGTTCTTGAAGCCACTAATTATTTAGACCTTTATGATAAAAAAGACGAAAAAGATTTGGTAAGATTGGAGAACATTAAAGAGTTGCGCTCCGTGGCAACTGAGTTTCCCAAATTAGACAGTTTTTTGGAAAACGTGGCTTTGGTTCAACAAGAATATCTGCCCCAACAACCAGTAAAAAACAAGAAAAAGAATGCCGTTACTTTAATGACCACCCATGCCGCTAAAGGAACTGAATTTCCAGTCGTCTTTATGGTCGGTATGGAAGAAAGTCTGTTTCCCCATTCGCGAAGCATGATGGATAAAGAAGAACTGGAAGAAGAAAGAAGGCTTTGTTATGTGGGGATGACAAGGGCTAAAAACAAGCTCTATCTGATTTACACCCGCAAGCGCCTTTACTTTGGTCAAAAGTCCATGAATCCTCCATCGAGATTCTTAGCTGATATTCCCAGGGATTTAGTGGAAAGTGATGTTTAATCTAATATCTCTATTTTACTTAACAACTCAACAATCTCATCTAAATTTTGCGTTTCTTCTGAGGAAGTGCGAAATGGAACATAACCAATACTGGTTTCTTGATGAAAGAAGTCATCCCCTTGCTTCTTTTCGCAAAGAATATGAGTATCATCCCAAGATTTTGGCTCTTTTACTGCTGCCAAACGCCAGATAATATTCTTTTCCTTAATTATTTCTTTATATTCACTAAAAACAGTCCAATTGTTTGGATGTTTTATTAAATACCCATACTTTGTATTAGTATAAGTCTGCCAATCTGCCGTTGAGTCTAAACTTGGGGAAACAACTGCTTCAGGAGTAGGGTTAGGTTGGGGCGGAACTTGCCTTTGGCCAAGTTTATAGGCAGCAAAGGCTGTTCCAGCAACAACCAAGACTCCCAAAACTCCACCTAGAATCTTGAATTTGTGAGTCTTTAACTTTTCTCTCCACCTCGGAGGTGTTGCGAAATAGCTCGGCTCTGGCGCCACCTCTGGGGTGTCTTGCTTTTCCCCTGGTTTAGTTTCTACTTCTTCTGCCATTAGTAAAATTATGTTTCGTCACTTCTTTAGGCTTGCTTAATCTCTTCAAGATTATCATTTCTATTTGAAAAAAAGCAAATTTTAAGATAAAATGGACTTACTATGACATTACCAAAGTTTTTACAGCCGTGCTTTCCTTCCTACCATTTAAAAAGCTTAGATAAAAAACGAGATAAAAAATTAATCATTACACAAATTTTCAATTTCGGCACCGAAAAAGATTTAGAGTGGTTAAGCAAAAACTACCCCAAAAAAGACCTAAAACAAGCTGTCTCCAAGCCTAACAAAGGTGTTTGGTTAAAAGATGTCCTTTTATATTGGAAAAAGATTTTTAATCTCAAAATTGCCAAAAAAGATTTCAAAAAAGCTATTTTAGATATCAACCCGCGTTTCTGAAATGGGCAAAATCTTTTATCAAGTATTAAACAAAGATCAAAAAAAAATCTTCCTAAAACTTAAATTCTTAAAAAAAGAAAAATTTTATTTAGCCGGGGGAACAGCTTTGGCTCTACAGCTTGCTCACAGAACCTCGCTAGACTTTGACTTTTACACCAGAAGCCGCTTTCATTCAAACAAGCTTCTTTCCAAACTTAAAAAAGAGTTTCCAGAAAAAATCGAAGAAGTCAGCAGGGCAAAAGACACTCTGTTTGTCAGAATTGACGCGGTTTCCAGCTCATTCTTTTGGTATCAATATTCCCTAGTTTCTCCTTTAATTAAAACCGAGGGCCCTCTCCTTGCCTCATTGGAAGACATTGCGGCAATGAAATTAATTGCTCTGACAGGACGAGCAAGTAAAAGAGATTACGTAGACATTTCGTATCTAATAAAAACTTTGGGTCTTGCCAAAATGTTCGCCATCGCCAAGAAAAAATATCCTCCATTTAATCCCTACATCGTCAGGCGAGCTTTGACCTTTTTCGACGATATTGAAAAAGAAAAAGGCAGAATTAAAATTTTCGACAAAAAATTTTCCTGGGAAAAAGCAAAGAAAGAAATTTTCGAGGAAGTGAAAAAATACCAACTGGAGATGATCAAAAAGGTTTAGAAACCCCCACCTCATTTTGTGATACCATAAAGCCATGATTATCCGCGAGGTTCTTCCAGAAGAAAAAAACCAATTTAACTCTGTTGTCAACTATCCCCTCCAGTCCTGGGAGTGGGGAGAATTTCGCCAGAAAACCGGTCGCAATGTTTTTCGGCTCGGTCTTTTTGACAAGAAAGAAATCAAAGCCGGTTATCAACTGACGGTTCATCCTCTACCTAAACTCCGCTACAACATCATCTATTTTCCCAAAGGACCAATGCCTGATGAAACTTTGATTAACGCCCTCGCCAAATTGGGACGAAAAGAAAAGGCGGTTTTAGTTAAACTTGAACCCAATGTGATTGCCAATGAAAAAAATTCCCAACCCGAAGTCTGGAAAAATTTAGGTCTTCAACCAGGAAAGCCTATTTTCACCAAGCATACTTTTCATTTAGATTTAACCAAAAGCGATGACGAATTATTGTCAGCAATGAAATCTAAAACCCGTTATAATCTGCGTCTTTCTCAAAAGCATGGGGTTAAGGTAGTCGAAGATAATTCTGACAAGGCTTTTGAGGCTTATCTGAAATTAATGGCAGAAACCACCAAAAGACAAGGTTTTTATGCTCATACGCCGGATTATCACCGGAAAATGTGGGCAACCCTGAAACCAACCGGCCTGGCTCACCTTTTAGTAGCCAAATACAAAAATCAACCTCTGGTTACTTGGATCGTCTTCAGTTTTAATAAAATCCTCTATTACCCTTATGGTTGGTCAACCCGAGAACATCAGAACGTAATGGCTTCATACGCAATGATGTGGGAAGCAATTCAGTTTGGCAAAAAACAAGAATGCAAGTCATTTGATTTATGGGGGACTCCCGGTCCTGATCCCAGTCCCGATGATCCTTGGTTTGGTTTCCATCGTTTTAAAGTCGGCTTTGGGGCGAAGGTAGTGGAATTTGTCGGCACATATGATCTGGTCATAAATTATAAACTTTATCCCTTCTATAATCAGGCCAATGCTCTACGCTGGAAACTGCTCCGTCTAAAAACCAAACTGCCCTTTTGAAATGGATTTACGCCAATCAAAAGAATTTGCTCAATACATGAAGCTGTCTGGGTGGATTGTGGAAAAGACAGATAATCATTATGTTTACATCCGTAAACTGCCTCTTTTACCACCCCTTATTATGAAAATCCAATATCCCAATCCCCCGATTCCTTTTGAAGGAATTAAAAAATTAGCTAAAAAATACAAACCCCTCCAAATCCAAATCCAGCCTCTAAAAATAGAGCCGGGTTTTAAAAAATATGGTTATAAATTAAGCGGGGGTGGTGGGCATGTAACTAAAACCTTGCGAATCGATTTAACTCAGTCTAAGAAAAAATTCTTTTCTCAAATGAAAAAAGATGCTAGGTATGGCATCAAAAGAGCAGAGAAAGGAACAGTTCAAATAATTAAACTGACTAATTTGGAAAAATTTCATCAAGTCTGGAGAAAGTCTGTTGGTTGGCGAAGATACGTGCCGTCATTCAAAACCCTGAAACGTCTAAAAAAGGCTTTTGGTAAAAAAGCGTTTTTTCTTACTTCCCAACATCAAAACAAAATAATAGCCGGAACAATAATTTTAACTACGAACAACAGAGCATACTATTATTATGCCTTTACTTCTAAAGAAGGAAGAAAGAAATTTGGCCAATATCTTTTAGTTTGGGAGGCAATTAAACTAGCCAAAAAAAGAGGGTGTAAGATTTTTGATTTTGAGGGCATTTATGACGAAAGATTTCCTATTAAAGATTGGCAAGGATTTTCTCACTTCAAGAAAAGTTTTGGGGGGAAAGAAATTGAATATCCAGGATGTCTTGTAAAAAATAGATTCTTCTAAAAAAAGAAAAAGCCTCTGGCTTTTGTAAACCAAAGGCTTTGGCACCTTCATTCTTTGTTGATTCAGTTTAACTGAGGAACGATCACCTTCAGATGTCCCAAGCGATCAAAGCTGTCAGAACACCAAACAGTAGACAGAACCCCTTGAGAACAACCTCTTTCTATGCGAACAGCATAGTGATCAAACCCTCGAAAACTGGGTTTGTCTACTGTCCATACATAAGTATCGGGTTTAGACCAAATTCCGTCTTCCAATTCACTAAAAAGGAGATAGCCCGCCAGGGCAATACTTGGAACGACAGCTTTGGCAAAACCCCCAAACCCCCTTGAGAAATCCTCAAAAGCCCTTGTTGAGTCCTCAAAGATTCGGTTGCAAGACGAGGGAATCATCATTTTCCTCTCGTCTGGTATCCAAGCGGCTTCCAATATGTGAAAGACGGTCTCGTCTCCAACTCGTCTATCTGAGGGAAGAAATGATGGGGCGTGTCTCTCTATGGTCTCATAACTAAGACCAACCGGGATCTCTACAATCTTACATTTGTATGTCTCTTCCAAAAGTTTTCGAACCGAATCCGAAAACCTAAGGCCGAGAGTGACTTCCATTGTACGTATCAGTTTGTCAAAATCCTGTTTGGGGCTTGCTTTTAGTAATGCCCCCACAATTCTGGAAACTTGCGATTTACGCCTTATCCACCCCTGGGTATGTTTTTTTGTCATTTTGTCTGAGATACCCAGTCCGAGGATAAAGCTTAACTCGCGCATCTGTCCGGGTGTTATGGTTTCTTGTGTCATCACACAGCTCTCCTTTCTAATCACCCGCTATTCCTTTTTGAAGGTGCTGATGTTGATATAACACAAGAGAACTGAAGAAGTCAACCTATAAAAAAAGAAAAGCCTCTGGCTTTTGTAAAACCAAAGGCTTCTTAGCACCTTCATTTTGTTCGATTTCAGCAGGGCACGATCACGCGAAGAACTCCGAGGTTATCTTCTCGAACGAAAAGGTTTCGGAGGTCAACCAATGGACCTTTCTTCTGATCAGTATACATGCCCACAACGAGGCCAGGGTCGAATTGCCTACCCCACCGGTTATACACCCTAGTCAAGAGCGTGGAGAGAACAAACTCTCCTGTGTCCAGAGAGTGGGTTTTAAGCAAGTGGACCACCATCTCAAAGTTCGGAAAAATGGCCTCAGCCCAACCCTGAGTTACTTCCTGAATGCTCTCCGAAAATCTATCTAGAATTGGCTTCTGCTCAGGTTCCCACTCATTGATTGTGCCGGGAATAAAGGGATCGTTTGGCATCCAAGCTACTTCCCTAGCTAAGTGGAAAATTCGCTCAAACCTTTCATCTTCTTCCAAGAGAATTCTTCCACCTGCTTCTCTTTCCAACTCTTCGCTTAGTCTATATCCGTATATTGGAATCCTAGGTGAATCAACAATCTTATAGCCTCCACCCTCCAGATATTTCCGCACTCTAAGCGAAAACTCTAAGCCAAGGGCATTTTTGAGGTGAGAGATCTCTTTATCTCCAGGGCATGCCTGAAAGACAGAGCCCAATATCTCTCCAAGCATCTTTGTTTGCCTTATTTGGTCTTCAACCTCTCCCGCAGTCAAATTCAAATGCGGGATGATTGATAACAAAACACTGGCCACTCTGAACTGCACACAAGACTCAGCTGTTTGTTCTTCTCTCATCAAAATCTTCTTCCATCTAGGAGAAGATTTCAATGCCTCCTTAAGTCGAGGAATATCCACTATTCCAAGATATGTTCGGAGGACGGAATCCAAAATCTCTTCAAGCTTTCCAGGATTCTCTATTAACCAAAGAGCTTCATCTGTTGTCAGGTGAAACTTAGGCAGGATCGACAACAGGACCCTACCCATCTCGAACTGTTGAGCGATGTTGGCCTTCTGTGTTCTCTCGCCCACAGCATTCCTCCATCTTTTTCTATCTGTTCGACACTCTGCTTTTTTGAAGGTGCTGAGATTGATATAATATAAAGTTTTTAAGAAATCAACCCATAAAACTCAAGACCAGGCTTCGCAGATAAGTCTGTATTCACAGAAGTCACACCAAACTCCTGGCTTGGGTTCAAATTGGCTTTTTTCCATTTCTTTGGCTTTTTGAACCAAGTCTTTTTTAGCTTGAACAAGTTGTTCTTTGGTTCTTTGGGTAGTTTTTTTCTTGCCCGTGCCTAAGAAATAAAAAGAAAAAACAACATTTTCTGGGTTTTGAGCGAGGACGCCCGGGTCGGTGGCGGCCAAAGCGTAAATACTCATTTGCAAGGATTTATCTAGTTCCTTTTGGTCTATTTCTTTACCGGTTTTGTAATCAATGATTTCCATCCCGGTTTTAGTTTCATCAATCCGGTCGATTCTACCCCCGATTCTCAAACCTTCTTTGGCTTTAATAATGAATTGTTGTTCTAAATATTTGGGCAATCTGTCTTGGTCATAACCTTGGTCATAAAACTTTTTCAACATTCTTTCCGCTTCTTTCTTCATCCGCTTCTCGTGGGCTTTAGAAGTATAGCCTTCGTCAACCCAATTTTTTTCTAAAATGGCTAACAAATCTCTTTTGGTTGGCTTCTTACCATCAAGAGCAGTTTGATAAAAATCTTTTAGAGTCTGGTGAACAACGCTGCCAAAGACGGCGGCTGGTGAAGAAGGTGTAGGAATTCTCTGAATATAGCGGTAGCGATATAAAAGCGGGCACTTATCAAAAGCATCTACCTGGGAAAAAGACAAATAGGTAATTGGTGGACGAGTCATTGGAGGTTCAACTTCTGGAGTTGGTTGGAAATCAAAGATCGTTAATTGGTCGCTAGCTTTTGTCGGTTTTCCAACCACTCCTTCTCCCAATGTCTCAATCACAAAAGGAGAAACTTTTTTCTCTCTCTTGGCTTCACCATAATAATTGGCGGCAGTCAAGAACAACCGGTCACCAGCCCGAGTCATCCCTACATAAAACAATCTTCTCTCTTCTTGTTGATGAAAATCGCCCACTGGCAAAATTTCCTTAATCAACTTTTCCGGAATAGGAATCTGTTCTTGTCTTTCTCGAGTGGGAAAACGGGCGCTGACCAAATTCACCAAAAAGACCACCGGAAATTCCAAACCTTTGGCGGAGTGAACCGTTAAAAGATTAACCCGATTTTCTTCAGTCCAATCCAGATTGCTCGCCAAGGGAGATTCGCCTAAAGACATGGAAAGATTAATCCAATCAACCACCGCTCTCACTGTAGCGTCTTCATGGTCGACTTCATAAGTTTTCAAACGGTCAAAAAATTTGGAAATATTTTGAGACCGTCTTTCCTCAATTGGAGATTTATAATTAGTAAGTTGTTTCAACAAGCCCGTGTCTTCAAGAAAATAATAAAGAATCTGACCAGCCGTTTCTTTGGGAAGCAGTTTCAAATGGCGATGAATCATTTTAACAAACTTCTCAATTTGTCCTCTGGTTTTTTTAGCAACACTGATTTTTTCCACCTGTTCACAGCTTTCAAATAAAGATAGATTTTTCCTTCGGGCAAAGTTATTAGTAGCGGCTAAATCTCGGGCATTAATATCAAACAAATCAAGAGAAAGAACTCGATACAAAGCAATATCATCCTCAAAGTTATAAAGAACTTTTAAATAAGCAATTAAATCCTTGACTTCAGCTTGGCGAAAGAGTTGACCAGGACCAAGGAATTGATAAGGTAAACCCTGGCGAGCCAGAGCTCGGACAAAAGGCTCAGCATGGTTATTGGCCCGAACTAAAATAGCCATATCTTGGTAATCATAGTTACCGACTGAACCGTCGGTTAAGCTTTTGATTGTCTTGGCGACGGCTTCTGCCTCATTTTCTACCCGATCGGCCTGGATAAACTCAATTGGTTTACCCTTGATTTCTCTAACGGCTTTAAGTTTTTTATTGATTTTTTCCTTAACCTCCAAACGGTCAGGGTTGTTGTTTTGGATTAACTGATAAGCATGATCAAGAATTAGCTGACTGGAGCGATAGTTTTTGGAAAGAACAATAATTTTAGCCTTAGGGTAATTTTTTCGAAATTGGATAATATTGGAAACCGCGGCGCCTCGGAAACGATAAATACTCTGGTCATCATCGCCGGTCACAGTCAGGTTAGCTTTCTTACCAGCTAAAAGCCTGGTTAATTCATTCTGGGCATAATTGGTATCTTGAAATTCGTCAACTAAAAAATATTTAAATTTGTCTTGGTATTGGCGGAGAATATTTTTCCGAGTCCGGAAAAGTTTAATGGCTTTGGCAATTAAATCAGCAAAATCCATCGCTCCTTCTTTAATCTTTAATTCTTCATAAGTTCGATAAGCGCTGGCTAATTCCCAGGTTTTGGCGGCTTCATCTTTTTCTTCTTTGCTCTTGGCTTTCTTTTTTATCTTTCTGGCATATTTAAGATATTCTTCAGGAAAGATATCCTCATCTTTTAATCGAGAAAAATGTTGGAGCAAACCATCAATAAATTTGGTCGGGTTGCCTAAAGGACGAAAATATTTCAGTTTGAATTGAAAAAGATGGTCAATTAAAAATTGGGTGGTTTCCGCTTGAGCCATTAATTTATAGCCAGGATCAAGTCCAATTTGGAGAGCTTCTTGGCGAAGAACCCGGTCACAAAAAGAGTGGAAAGTAGAAATCCACATATCAGTGTAACCATACGGCATGGCAATATCCACCCGCTCTTCCATCTCTCGAGCGGCTTTGTCCGTAAAAGTCAAAGCGAGAATTTCTGCAGGCTTAGCTTTTTCTGAGAAAACGAGCCACTTTATTCGCTCGGTGATGACCGTGGTTTTACCGGTTCCAGCGCCAGCAATAATCAAAAGTGATCCCTTACCATATTGAACCGCCTCTTTTTGCTCTTTATTTAGACGAATTTTAAATTCGGATAAAGAAGGTTCTGTCGCCGAAGGCGACGGGTTCTTATTTAATTTTTTTTCTCCTGAGTCGGCCACAAAGTCATTATACTTCGGCACTTCGTTTGCCTCGATAATTCTCCTTCCAGTCGAATTATAGCTCATATTTAGGCACAAAAAAAGCACCAAGAGGTGCTTATTTAATTAACCTTTTATATTTTTACTATTGGTCTTCAATTCCCAACTCTTCTCTTATAAATCCCAACATGGCTTCGTAGGGTTTTAGCTCATCAATTGTTGGCCTTTGCCTATGAAGCATATCATAAAATCCATATCTATCGGGATGAATATAATGAACATCGCCATCGCTTTCAAAACACAAATTAACCTGTTCGTTATCTTCCATAGTTTGACCTACATTAACAACAATACTATTTTTATCAAGATTTCTATCTACCCAATCAAGAACATAAATATCCTGCA
>CAZPFP010000003.1:0-19762 GCA_964585895.1 uncultured Gammaproteobacteria bacterium | reverse complement strand
CCAGTAGATTTAATATAAAAAGGCATTGGCAGTTCCTTGCCAACTTTTCCTTCACAAAAAACAAACCTAGGATCAACTCCTAATCCCATTTCAAGTGGCCAAATTAATGGATTTTTAGATTTAAAACGACGCTCGCCTCTCTCTCTTAAAATTTCTTTGAAGCCTTCATGAAGTTTCCTCACTAAAGCTTTACCCCTTTCGTGTTCTCTAGCTACAACTTGCAATTCTCCTAAAGCAGCTCTGTCAGTTTCAATAGTGGACATATTTCGAGAATACTATAACTTATCTTATAAGTCAAGATTTTTCTTTATTCTCTAATTGTTTAGTTTCCTCTTTCGTCCTTTCACTAATTGCCTCAGTTGAAGATAATTTCTGTCCCAGTAGAGTAAAGCCCGAAAGAACATTGGACATCTGGTTATAGGCATTTTGAATATGCTTACCGAGAACGGAAAGGGAGCTTTCGGTTTTTTCATAATCCTTTTTAATCGCCCTTAAAAGCTGAAACACCTCCCGGGAGCGAGCCTCAATCTTTTTACCTTCAAAAGACAAGAGAATCGTTTGGAGATGAGCATAAAGAGTCGTGGGTGAAACCGGATAAACTCGGTAGTTCCGAGCAAAATCAGTTAAGTCAGGAATATTAGCCACTTCATAAAAAACTGCCTCCGAAGGAATATACATTAAAGCAAAGTCCATCGTTCCTTCTTCAGGTAAAATATATTTTCGAGAAATATCTTTAACATGTTTTTTAACATCACTGACAAAAGCGGCTCTTGCTTTTTTCTTTTCTGTTTCATTTTCAGCTTTAACAATCCGTTGAAAGTTTTCCATCGGAAATTTGGAATCAATCGGTAATAAACCCGCGTCCGTTCTCAAGGCGGCATCAACTTTGTCACCTGATTTGAAACTATATTGAAGGTGAAAGGCATTTTTAGGAAACATTTGAGAAATCAAATCTTTCAAAACTTCCTCGCCAATGTTGCCTCTTAACTTTGGACTCTTTAAAAACTCCTGTAAATCGCGCATTGACCGACCAATTTCACTAAATTGACCAGCTTCTTTTTGCAAATCGCCAATCACTCGGGCGGCTCGATCAAGCCGAGTAGAAATAGCATCTGTGTTTTTTTGCAAAGTGTCAGTAATATTTTTATTGCTTTTTTGAAGAAGGTCTTGATTAGCTCGCAACCACTCAACTAAGGTCTCGTCAGGCTTACTTCTCTCAGTAATCTGAGAAAGCTTTCTATTAATCAGATAAACCGCCAAGGCAAGAGTGCCGATAATTAAAGCAGTAAGAAGATAAAATTCGTTGGGCATGGCTTCAATTTTAGCACAATTTAAGCTATAATTCGACTAAAAGGAGAAATATACGAGTCGTCAGACGAAGTATAATTGAATTGTGATTAAAAGAAGAAAAAACTTTTTTCCAACACTATTTTTGGCAATTTTGTCATGGCTTGGTTGGTTTTTCGTTTTAATCAAAATTCCGCCTGAATCAACCTTGCTACTACTTGCTTTTTTTCTCCTGCTTTTTTCAGCCCTGTTTCTAACTAGTGCCCTTTTTTTCGCCAATTCAACAAGAGGGCTAGTAACAACTTTATTCGTAATTTTGGTATTAGTTTTTCGCTACTATCAAATAGGCAATCCTCTTAATTTAATTCTTCTTTTGGCCATTTTTGTAGCCTTGGAGCTCTATTTTCGTGCCCGCTAATGTGAATTGGCCATGTTCAACAAATGAAAGCGGGCAAGGAAAGACGGACAATACTGCGTTTACTGCAGTGGAAAACGTCATTTTTCAAAGAATTAATTTGACATTTTGCCTAAGTTTTGTTATTACTTCAATTAACTGAACTATTACATCCTGCCTACTTTAATTATTTGAAGTAGGCAATTTATTTTTACCATGCAGGTTTCAAAACAACAGATTAACCCCTCTTTAAAAAATCAAATTTATCAACTTCTCTATCAAGTCATAGCTGATATTCACTCCAAAAAAGAAATCGAAATATTTCTCAAAGAAGCTTTAACCAAAACTGAACTGGAAATTCTTGCCAAGCGCCTAGGCGCCGCTTACTATCTTGACAAAGGAAGAAGTTACTCCAATATCAAAGCCAACCTTAAGCTCTCCAGTGCCACTATTTCAGGTGTCGCTGAGCACATGAGAAAAGGCAAAGGATTTGAAATTGCCCTGAGTAAAATCCGGGCTGAAGAATGGGCAAAAAAAATTAGTAAGAAACTTAAAACTTCTTCTTAAATCCCCCTTTAAATCCAAGGCTAAATTTAGTACAATTAGCCCACTATGGCTAAGAAATTCTATGTTACCACGGCTATTGATTATATTGACGATGTGATGCACATTGGCCATGCTTATCAAAAAATTGTGGCTGATGTTTTGGCTCGCTATCATCGTCTTTTGGGAGAAAGGGTCTTTTTTTTAACAGGCGTTGATGAACATGGTGGCAAAGCGGAAGAAGCAGCTAAAAAAGCAAAAGTTGGATTTATAGAGTGGGCAGACAAAATTTGTCAAGCCGATAAAGAACAATTCCAATCACTTAATATTTCTTACGACCGCTTTATCAGAACCACTGATAAAGATCACAAAAAAACAGTCATCAAATTTTGGCGCCGAGTCGATGAAAAAGGTGATATTTATTTAGGAAAATACATCGGCATCTACTGTCGGGGGTGTGAAGGATTTATTACCGAAAAAGACCTGGTTGAAGGAAAATGTCCTTTCCATCCCACTGAAACCCCAAAAAAACTAACCGAGAAAAATTATTTTTTCCGTTGGTCTAAATATGAAAAGTTTTTAAGAAACCATATAAAAAATAATCCTGAATTTGTCCAACCGGAATCAAAAAGAAATGAAATGTTAGCCTTTCTAGATCGAGGGCTTGAGGATATCCCTATTTCCCGCCCATCAGTCGAATGGGGAATTTCTGTTCCTGACGATTCAAAACATACCATTTATGTTTGGTTTGATGCTTTAATAAACTACATCACCGGTGCTCCCAAGGGTTTTTGGCCGGCTGACCTTCACCTTTTAGGTAAAGACAATCTTCGCTGGCACTCCCTGTTTTGGCCAGCGATGTTAAAGTCTGCTGGATTTAAGCTGCCGAAAACCGTTTATGCCCATGACTTTTTCACTTTTAATGGACAAAAAATCAGTAAATCTCTAGGAAACATTATTCGCCCCATAGAACTAGTGAAAAAATTTGGAACTGATGGAGTAAGATATTATTTCATTAAATATGGCCCAACCGCCAGAGATGTTGATTTGACTCTTGATAAACTCAAGGAAGTCTATAATGCTGATTTAGCTAATGGTTTGGGTAATTTAGTTGCTCGAGTGGCTAAATTATGCGAAAATTCAGGCTCTGATTTCAAAGCCACAAAAAGCCAAATTTATCCTCAAATTAAAGAGTCATTAGATAAATTCCAATTTGACGAAGCGCTAAGTTTTATCTGGCAAGAAAAAATCGCTACCTGTGATAAATTAATTGACCAAGAAAAACCTTGGCAACTCACGGGGAAAAAATTAGAATCAGTTTTAAAAAAATTAGTCAAGGAAATTCGTCAAATCAGCTTTAATCTTCAACCTTTTCTTCCTGAAACCGCGGAGAAAATCGAAAAACAATTTAAAGGTCCGAAAATTAAATCTGAAAAACCATTATTTCCTCGGCTTTAATCAATGCTTGTCGATACCCACGCTCACCTTAATTTCAAAAATTATCAAGATGACCTTGACGAAGTGGTTAAGCGAGCAGTTAAAAACGGGGTAACAAAAATCATCTGCGTCAGCAGTAATCTTGAAGAATCAGAAAAAGCAATCAAAATTACCCAGGAGTATAGTGGGATCGTCTATGCCGCTATTGGCATCCATCCCCAGCAAACCGACCCGGAAACTAAACTTTCTTTGGAAGAACAAATCAAAAAGCTGAATAAACTAGCCAGACATAAAGAAGTCGTGGCGATTGGCGAGTGTGGCTTTGATTACTCTCCCGCGCCTCCTGAAGAAAAAGACCGCTCCAAAAAAGAACAACTATTTCTTTTTAAAAAACAAATCGAACTGGCTCTAAAAGAAAAACTACCCATTAACGTTCACTCCCGAGAGGCTTCTTTTGACACTCTTGAAATATTAGAAAAATATGCCAAAAAAGGCCTTAAAGGAGCTTGGCATTGTTATTCTGCCGGTAAAAAAAGAATTGATAAAGTCAAAGAAATCGGCTTTTACTTTGGCGTTGACGACAACCTCACCTATGACGAGGGACTACAAAATGTTTTTCAATCAATCCCTTTAGAAAAAATCCTTTTAGAAACTGACTGCCCCTTTCTTTCTCCTGAACCCCATCGAGGTAACCGCAACGAACCGGCCCATGTTAAAATAATAGCTGAATGTCTAGCTAAACTAAAAGGGATTAGTTTGGAAGAAACAGCCAAAATCACCACCCAAAATGCCAAAAAACTCTTCAAAATATAATTATCCAGTCCAAATGGCAAGTATCAAAAAAGGACAATGGCGAATGCAGTCGTTTGTCGATAAAGAGGTTAGCTTAATAAAATTAAGAAAAGAAGAATTCAAACTTTGGCTACAAATCAAGAGCCTTGTTAAAAATGCTCCTTCGCCGGCTCAATCTTGCATTTTTTTCCCTAATTCAAAATTAATTGATTCTGGTTGGGAATGGGCGGTTTATGAACTTGCCAATAAAAATCAAGTTGTAAAAATTCCAGCAGGTATTTTTCCTGAAGTAAACGATTTAGAATATTTAAAAAACACTAAATATGCCTATCAAGTTTGCCGACAATTTATTAAGCCCTTTATTTTAAAAACCACTTTCGAAAGGCGAAAAACCAAGCTTGGCTTGATCAACATGCTTTTTCAAAAAAAGCTTCCAGGAAAACAATATCGATACATTGAACCCAAGAAACTCTCGTCCAAACTAAGAAAATCACTCAAGGGTCTTGGTCAAGGTTTGCTAGAAATTCTCGAAAAACACGACTGGATGCCGGATATGAATCTTTACAAAAAAATGGCAATAGGCAAAAGTGTTTGGAGTATTTGGAATTTAATGTTGGAAGATGAGGAACCAAGAATTTTTGATTTCACTGCTTATCATGATGTCTACCGCCTTTATCCAGAAAGAACTATCCGAGAAATCAAGAAAAAAGGAGATGCTTGGCGGAAATTTCTAATGGAAATTTCTTAGCTCGACTAAAAACCAGAAGTAGAGTATAATCAGCCTCGATGAAAGAACTCATTGAGAAGTATGATCCCCGAATCCAGAGATTTCTAGAAATTCTGCCCGGCACCATGGCTTGGTCAATTATTCTATTCCCTCTCTGGGGTGCTTTTGTCATTCCCAAAATTGTCGCTTATTTCACTATTGGCTTTTTAGTTTTTTGGTTTTACCGCTCTTTTCAGGCAGCCTTTTTGGGTATCGCTGGTTATATAAAAATTAAACAAGCCAAAAGAACCAATTGGCAACAACAGTATCAAAAAGACAAGGATGAAAATTCCCTTAAATGGGAAGAAATTAAACACTTAATTATTATCCCCAATTATAACGAAACGGTGGAAAAGTTATCCACAACTTTAGAATGCATTACCAAACAAAAAAATATCAATAAAGACCAACTTATCGTTGTCTTAGCCATGGAAGAAAGAGCTGATGGCTCTCATCAAAGAGCTAAAGAGCTCGCTAAGAAATTCAAGGGCCAATTCGGACAACTAATCACTTCCTTCCACCCCGATAAAATCAAAGGTGAGGTTCGGGGCAAAGCTTCAAATGAGGCCTGGGCCGCCAAAGAAGCTAAAAAAATTCTTATCGATAAAAAAGGCTTCGACATTAAAAAAATGACTATCTCCAGTTGTGACGCTGACTCTCGCTTCCATCTTAAATATTTTTCCGCTCTTAATTACGAGTTTGCTATTAATGAAAATCGCTATGTCCGTTTTTGGCAATCACCTATTTTTTGGCACAATAATTACTGGCGAGTGCCGGCTTTTGTGAGAATTGTGGGTATCATGGGTAATGTTGTCCATATCGCCAATCTCCAAGAACCGGATTCTCTTTATTTCAACTACTCTACTTATTCCGCTTCCTTAAAAATGCTCGATGACGTTGGTTATTGGCACCCGGATATTATTCCTGAAGACTGGCACATCTTTCTTCAGTGTTTCTTCCACAATCAAGGCAAAGTTGAAGTTGAACCCATTTTCTTACCTACCAGTATTGACGCCCCTGAAGGACCGAGCTATCTTAGTTCTTTGAGAAACCGCTACGAGCAATGCCGACGTCACGCTTGGGGCTGTACCGATTTTCCTTATGCGATCAAACAAGCTTTCAAACACCCGGAAATTCCGGTCCGGATAAGATTCTTTAGAATTTACAAAATTGTGGAAACTCACCTAATTTGGTCTACTAACTGGTTTATCTTAACCCTCGGCGCTTGGGTACCGGCTTTAGTCAATCCGGTTTTTAAACAAACTGCCCTTGGTTATAATCTCCCTAGAATCTCCCGAATTATCCTGACGGCTTGTTTATTATCTCTTTTGGTTATCATTATCCTTGACCTCTCTTTGCGCCCTAAAAAACCTAAAGACATTCCTCGCTGGAAAACGGCTCTTGAATACCTCCAATGGGTTTTTATGCCTGTAGCGGCTCTTTTTATGTCTGTTTTGCCTGGGCTTCACTCTCAAACCCAATTAATGATGGGAAAGAGAATGGAATATCGGGTCACCGAGAAGGTCTAAGAAGCTTATTAATGGTTACCTGTCTTCTGCATAATTTGTCTCTCTCGGCAAGATCTAATTCAATTCCTTGTTCAATTTCTTCCATTTTTTCTTCAATTGCTTCTTCAGTTAAAGACTGTTCACCTGTCTCCCATGGTTCATAAATCTCAATTGTTCGCCCCATGTTTCTCACCTCCTTTAAACATCAACATTATATCATAGCTCTGCATCGTCACTTCTAGTTTGCTATACTTAAATTAATGACCCAATTTTCTGCCAGTCTTTGGGGCGACGAAGCTTGGGCCGCTACTCTTGCCATCAAGCCCTACTGGCAAATTATCACCACTGTCGCCCGCGATACTTCTCCACCTCTTTACTATCTTATCTATCATACCTGGATCAAGTTTTTTGGCATCTCAGAAATATCGATTCGCCTCCTCTCTTTTCTTTTTTTTCTCGGCACGGTTTTAACAGTCTATTTTATCGGTAAACATCTTTGGGACAAAAAGACCGGTATCTTAGCAGCTCTTTTGGCTTTCACCAACCCTTTTCTTTTCCATTATGCCTTTGAAGGAAGAATGTATGCCATTCTTGCTCTAACATCGACTCTCTCTATTTATTTTTTCTTAAAGAAAAATCGCCTGGGTTTTATTCTCGCTAGTGCGGCGGCTCTTTACTCCCATCATTTTTCCATTTTTATTATCTTTTTTTTGGCACTTTGGCACTTGGCTGAAGTCTGGCGCCAGCCAATTAAAAAAATCATCAAAAGCTATCTTGATTTCATTATCATCGGTTTACTTTACATTCCCTGGCTTTACCCTCTTTATTATCAAACTTCCTTAGTTAGTAGTGGTTTTTGGCTCGGCAAGCCTAACCCAGAAGTTTTTCTGGAAACCGTTCTTAAATTCCTGGTGGGCGATGGTCTTGAATTAACCCGGCAACTGGCTTTATTTACTATTGTCATTACTTTACTTTTCAGAAACTGGCTTAAGGATAAAGAAAAATCTCTCTTCCTCTTGGGTTGGTTCTTTGCTCCTCTGATCTTCACCTATATTATTTCTCAAGTTTTTCAGTCTATCTTTTTTGACCGTTATCTGCTTTTGGTTATTCCTGCTAGCTCCCTGCTAATTGCATCTTTAAGAAGAAAGCCCTCAATTGTTTTTATTGCCATCGCCATCTCCCTTTTGGTCACCATTAATTATCAATATTTCACCCATCCCACCAAAAGACCCTTTAGGGAATTCGCCAATTATGTTAAAGCAGAGGCGGCAGACTTAACCTTAGTCAATTACAATGCTGCTGCCCACCATCTTTGGGAATCCAAATATTATGGCTTAGAAGCACCAATTTACGCTTCAAAGCCCCTCCCGTTCTATGTGGGCACGGCCCTGATGGAGGAAAACGATGTCATCAATCATCTACCTGATGAAAAAGAAATTGGTTTAATTACCAGTGCCAATCCTGAAGAGGTCAATCTGCCTGGCTATATAATTAAAGATACTAAACAATTTAATAGTCTAAATTTTCTATGGTTAGAAAAACTTTAAAAAAATATTGGCTGGTCTTGGTCCTCATCGTGGTTGTTTTATTACGTCTGCCTTCGTTATTTGAGCCTTTTACTTACGGCGATGAGGGTATTTATCTTGCTTTAGGTCAGGCGGCAAGAAAAGGTTTGGTTCTTTACCGGGATATTCATGATAATAAACCGCCCATGCTCTATTTGCTTGCCGGTCTGGCCGGTAACTTTTCCACCTATCGCCTGGTTGCCTTTTTTTGGAGCTTAGCAACTATCTTTCTTTTTTACCGCTTAAGCAAAGCTCTTTTTAAAAGAAACCTTCTCGCCGTTATCATTTCTACTACAGTTTTTGCTTTGCTAAGTAGTACTCACACCTTTGAAGGCAATGTTGCCAATGCGGAAAACTTTATGCTTCTACCTACCATCGCCGCTTTTTATCTTCTTGTAAAAAAGGGTTTTGACAAAAAAGCGCGCCTTTTTCAAAGCGCCAAAATCTGGCTCTTATTGGGAACTCTTCTAAGCTTAGCTACTCTTTTTAAATTTCCGGCCGCTTTTGATTTCGTTGCTTTACTTGTCTTGTTGTTCTTCACTTTGACAAAAAATAATTTCTTATCCGTTATTCACCATACTCTTTTTGCTATCCTCGGTTTCCTTCTTCCCATTTTCCTCACCATCATCTACTACGCTTCCCAAGGAGCCATGAGTCAGTATCTGACGGCTGCTTTTTTCCAAAATATTCCTTATCTTTCCTCTTGGTCAGGTAGTCAATCTCCAGTCGGAGCCTTACCCCTGCCGCTTTTGAGTCGAGGCTTGGCAGTTGCTTTGTTGGTATTGTTTCTTTTCCTGATAAGAAAGAGAATTTCTTTAACTTCCAAGCTGATTTTAGTCTGGTTTGCTTTTTCTTGGTTCGCCGCTCTCCTTTCTTCCCGACCATACCCTCATTATTTCATCCAGCTCTTGCCGGCTCTATGTTTTTCTCTTGGTCTGTTTTTTGTTAAACAGAAGCAATACCTTAAAGAAAAAATTATCCCCGCTATTCTCCCGTTTGTTTTTATCACTACCTTCATTATGTTTCAATTTTGGCATTATAAGAATCTTCCTTACTATCTTAACTTCTATCAATTCATCCTAGGCAGCAAAGATAAACAAGAATATTTTACCGACTTTGACGGACGCGCCAACGCGATTTATCAAGTGGCTAACTACTTACAAACTCGCAATTTTACTGATGAGAAAATCTTCATCTGGGGTAATCTACCTTTTATTTACCCTTTAGCCCAACGCCTGCCGGTGGGGCGCTATACGGTTGCCTATCATATTATTGATTTTGATGGTTATCAAGAGACAATGGTCGAACTCCAAAAGCAGAAACCCCGCTATATTATTGTTGATCCTCAAGAAAAACGTCCCTTCCCAGAGTTCTTTCTTTGGCTGGAACAAAAATATTCTCTCGCTGAACAAATTGGCGACTTCCACCGCCTTCTCTAGCCCTCTCGTGTTAGAATTAATATAAAGTGAAAGAAAAGCTCACTAAAACCATCACCCAAATTAACTTTTTTTTCTTGTTTGCCCAAATCCTGATTATTGTCTTTGTCTGGCGGTTCTTACCGCCTGAAATTCCTCTTTTTTACTCTCGCCCTTGGGGAGAAGATCAGCTAATTAAATATCCAGGCATTATCATTCTCCCCGCAGTTTGTTTGATTATCTTTTTTACTAACGTGGTCGTCGCTCGTTTAGCCACTAAAGAAGAAACCTTAGTTAAAAGAATATTGGCGCTGGCGAGTCTAACTTTCGCTCTCCTGGTTTTTATTAGTTTAATCCAAATCATTCGCCTGATAATCTAGTGAACTACTTGTTAATCAAAAACTTGATTGGTTATCCTCTTTTGACTGCTTTCCTTATTTCTCTACTGGTAACCCCCTTAACTATTTTCGTTTACCGCCGTTTAGGCTGGGTAGACGATCCCCGAAAAAGAAAAAGGAAACAAGACATTCACCGCCAACCCGTTCCTCGAGGCGGAGGAGTACCCATTTTTCTTGCTTTATTGATAAGCTCACTTATCTTTCTACCCCTTGACAAACATTTAAAAGGAATCCTCATTGGGGTGGTAATGATGAGCATTATGGGACTGCTCGATGACCGTTTTGACCTTAATCCCTATTTACGCCTAATTTTCTGCTTTCTCGCGGCTGGGGCTGTTGTGGCCGCCGGGATTGGCATTGCTTTTATTACCAATCCTTTTAACGGCATTATCCGGCTTGACCAGCCCCAGATTCAATTTCAGCTCTTAGGCGAAACCCGCAGTCTTTGGATTATGGCTGACATTCTGGCTCTTCTTTGGATTGTTGGTTTAAGCAATATTGTTAATTGGTCTAAGGGTTTTGACGGACAATTGCCGGGAATTGTTGTTATTGGCGGCCTAACCATTGCCTTTTTAGCGATGAAATTTTCTGCGGACATCACTCAATGGCCAGTGGCTATTCTTGCCGCCATTACTGCCGGAGCCTATCTTGGCTTTTTACCATTTAATTTTTATCCCCAAAAAATTATGCCTGGTTACGCCGGTGGCACTATTGCCGGCTTTATGTTAGCCGTGCTGACGATTCTTTCTACCACTAAAATTGGCACCGCCATTGTTGTTTTAGGAATACCGATTATTGACGCTTTCTATTCAATTACCCGCCGTCTCTTAGCTGGTCGCTCTCCGGTTTGGGGAGACCGCGGTCATCTCCATCACAAATTTCTTGACGAGTGGCGCTGGGGAAAACGACGAACGGCCGTTTTCTATTGGGGAATTACCGCTTTTCTAGGCATCCTAGCATTAAGTTTGAATAGTCAGGGAAAATTTTATACAATTATTATGTTAGCAGTCATTGTCGGAGTATTATTGCTGTGGTTCAATTTTCTCTCAATCTTTTTCGTTCCATCCGCCCGAGACAAGCCTTCAAAAATCTCGCCCTAGCGGCTCCCTTGATTTTCTCAGGAAAATTATTACTGGCGACCCCTTTTTGGTTAGTGGTAAAGTGTATTATTATTTTTACCATTCTCACTTCAGCCATTTATTTTTTCAATGATGTCATCGATATTTCCCGCGATAAACTCCATCCGGTTAAAAGAAAGCGACCGATTGCCAGTGGAAAAATAAACGTTCCCACGGCTCTCTTTGCTTTTGTAGGCGGCAGTTTTCTTAGTCTCTATTTAGCCTATCTCATCAGTTTCTTCTTTTTCCTGGCTTGCTTAGCCTATTTTATCCTTCAAATTAGCTACTCTTTGGTGCTTAAAAAGATTGTTCTTATTGATATTTTGACGATTGCTGGCGGTTTTATTATTCGAGTCTATGCCGGAGCTTTAGCCATTAACGTCCATATGAACGTCTGGTTCCTACTTTGTGTTATCTCTTTAGCTTTGTTTTTAGCGGCAGGTAAAAGAAGAACCGAGTTAACTATTCTTGAACAGAAGGCAGCTCATCATCGGAAAACTTTGAGTCACTACACACCACCCCTACTGGACTCCTACCTTTCCATCTTTGCCAATTCAGCCTGGATGGCTTACGCTCTTTATACCTTTTTCGCTCCACCACCGCCGATTAGTCAACGAATTACCATCTTAACCGAGCTTCCTCTAACCTTCGCCGGGATTAATAAGTGGCTGATGATTACTATTCCCGTGGTAATTTTTGGGATTATGAGATACTTAAGAATTATCCACGAAGGCACCCGCGCCGAATCTCCGGAAAAAGTTCTTCTTGGTGACAAAACATTATTAACAACCGTCGGCATTTGGCTTCTCTTAGTAGTAATGGTTATGTATGGGATAAGACCTTGAATTAAGCAATAAAAGAAGAAACAAGCTTATTCTACCAGTTCACAATAGACACCGCTTACCCAGCCTTCTTCTCCCTCTTCGTACTCAATTTTGTACCAACCATTTTCTTCTTCGTCAAGATAAGGAAACACTTCGCCTACATCAACTTTAGCCAAAACCGTTTCATCACTTGACGGCTCACTTCTTACCTTTAACCAACCAGTTGGCGTATCCTTAATTCTCACGTAGGGTTTATCAAGCGGAGTCGGACTGGCTTTAGGACTTCCTTCTGGCGAAGGTGAAGGACTGACTCCTTCCTCTTCATCTTCTTCTTCTCCCTCTTCGAGTTCTCCGCTTGGCGTGGCTTCGGCAATACCCTCAATTTTTTGGGCTAATTTAACGCTGACGGTCAACTTATAGCCAGCCACGATTTGGGCGGTAATGTTTTTTTCCTCATAACCCGCAGAGCTAACCGCTACTTGATAGTTACCGGGAGTTAGATCTTCATCTAAACTTGGCGCAAAACCTTTAGGTTCACCATTAATATTAACGACGGCTCCGTCAGGAATAGAAATCACCGCCAAAGAAGCAGCATTGCGGTTAGAAATTTTCTCTAAAGATACAATATATCCGGACGACTCTGATTCGGTTGGTCCTAAAGTGCGGTCGATGGCAGTAACGATACCCGGAGCTAAATTAACCTTGCCTTCCCAGGTAGTTAAATTATCAATCGTTGTCTCCGGCACTAACTTAATCGTGTGCTCGCCGGATTCAATTTTGTCAGTGAAAAATGGTGTCACACCTATCTGTTCAGCATCAATAAAAATAGTTGCTTTGGGAGTAGACGAAACTTGAAGGGCACCAGTTCCGGGTCTGGAGAAAAATTTGCTTTTAATAATCAAACCGCCAAGAATAATGACCAAAACGATAACAATAATTATTAACCAGTTTCTTTTCATCAGAGGGATAATAACATAGGCAGTCAAAAGAAGCAAGGAAAAATCTTGTCTTCTGAAGAAGTAAAACAAAGTTTTTAGTTTGACTTTTCGAGGCTGAGCGTGAGATAATACTAGACAGACAAAATCCATATGACCGGGTGACGGAATGGTTACGTGTTGGTCTGCAAAACCAATTACAGGGGTTCGATTCCCCTCCCGGTCTCTAGGCTCTTTTTTTGCTCTAAACTTGCCCGTTTATGCTATAATATATGTAGATCCTCTCTCGTTTATCGGAGAGGATTTTTTTGTGGGTGAAAAACCTACAACTATGACTTATACACTCAACATCGGACAACGCCAAATTGCGGTTAAATTAAGCCGCAAGCGTGGTCGTCCCGGCAAATCCATTATCCAACGGCTCGACTTATTCATCTCTCAGCTGATTAGTTTGGCGACTGATAAGCGCTATTCCGGTCAGCCAGTGAGCCGGGCTCTGCGTTATGTATTTGAAAATAAGGAAGCCAAAAAGATTCTTGGTTTTAACCTGGCAATGATTACCTTAGTGGCCGGAATGGTTATTCCGCCTCTTTCGGCTTTTAGCCCGGAACAGCCAGTAGAAACAGCTACGGTCGTGGCGACTGATGAATCTTTGGCAACAGAAAAATCAGTTCGGGTGCCAGTGGATTCTTTTGAGGTCACTCAAGGCTATAACGGTCTTCATCGTGGTATTGACTTAAACGAGGTTGAGGGCGCCCCGGTTTATCCTTTAATGGAAGGAAAAGTGGAAAGGGTTTTCTATAATCGTTTTTCCTACGGTAACCACATTCTCATTAACCACGGTTCAGGCTTTAAGTCCCTTTACGCCCACTTAGCCAAGATCGTGGTCAAAGAAGGCGAAGAAGTGGATAAAAACACGGTTATTGGTACCGTTGGTCATACCGGTTGGGCGACTGGCTCACACTTACACTTGGAGGTTTACGATAACGGCAAAACTTTTAACCCGCTCACCATTCTGAAATAATAACTTGACAAATAGATAGCTTGTGCTATAATATAGGACAATTGCTCAATGATGAGCTGTACTTTGGGATGAAATGCTCGTCGCTGGAAGCGATGAGCTTTTCAAATATTTCGGCCACAAGGCCGAAAAGGAGGTGTCGATGGTTAAGCAAGGCAGAAAAACCTTAGCCTAATCTCGACCCGTTCGGCGGCAGTCCCAGACCGTCTCACTACTGGGACAAAACTGGGGGCTTAAGAGAACCAAACTTCGGTTTGTTTCTCGAGAGAGGCCAAAGAATGAAACGCTATTTGCTCTGATCGAGCGTCACTCTTCTTTGGCCCGCCCCCTGTTTTTTTTGCCTAAAACTCTATTTCTTCTTCTTAGGCCATTTGTAAACTACTAAGGGAAAAACCAAGGCTAAGACATAGCCTATTGGAGCTAAAACAGCGATGAAAAAGGGATTAAGAGTTAAAATTTTGTCAAGGAGATAAACATTAAGGAAAATCATGGGGATGGCCACAAAAACACTAATGATGAGATAAGGTTTAAATTCCATTGAAGTTAGGCCAGCGGCATAAGAAACATAATCAGCTGAAGCGCCACCAATCAATCTGGCAATAAAAAGCATTTTCAAACCAATAATCTCGGTAATATTATCTATTTTGTCAATTCCTTTTTTACCCACTAATTTAGCTACCACCGGTCGCCCCCAACGTTGGGCAATGAGAAAGTCAATTGCTGACCCAGCGCCGTGACTAACGAGAATATAAAAACAAGTCTGCCAGTAACCAAAAAGGGCTAAACTGGCAAACCAAAAAGGTAATGAAGCTAAAGGGGAAATAATAATGGTTAAAGTAATTAAGGCTATCAGAACTAGCGGTCCCAAAATACCAAAAGAATTGACAAAAGCTTTGATTTCCTCAATGTCAATGCTAATGATGTTTTTTTGGATATAATAAAGGGCAAAGATAATTAAAAGCACCCCAGCCACCAATAAAATCGCTTTTTTTCTGGGCTTCATCAGATTAACTAATATTGAATTTGAAGTTATGCGATTAAATTACTTTTTACCCTTACCCAGCTTATCTAAAAGATTACTTATTTTTAATATTTGTAACTGATGCCACTTTTGAACTTGGTCAAGCTTGTCGGAATAAATATTCATCATCTCCATATATGTTCCTTGTGGAGTTGTTCCCCTTCTAAAAACATAGTGACCATGTTCCCATGTTGGTCCAAATATTCCTTCTTGTTCAAATCTGCTTTGCCAATGAACCTGAAAATTATCATTATTAAACAAAGCCCAACAGAGTATCATTCCTGCCGTAAGTTGCTTACTCATCTCGTTCACATTACCTAGGGATACTTTAATATTTAGTTGAGGCCTAAAAGCTCTCTGCCCCCCAGGTCCAATCACTTCTTTTAATTCCGTGTTCTCTCCTAATTTCAATACACTAGCTACAACATCACGCATATCCTGAAGACCATAGCCTTCTGCTAATTTGGATAGTTTCTGGTTGATACCCTGAGAGTCTTTATCTTTTGTAACAGTAATTTCCCCGAAAGAACTAATTGCTCGTGATTCTTGTTCTCCAGTTTCTTTTGTTTCTTCAGGCATACTTTTCTACCTCATTGTAACATAAAAACCCGCTTGCGCGGGTCAATTTCAATCACCAATCTCGGTTTTTCTTACTTTCCTTCTCCCGAGCCAGAATCTTCTTCTGGAGACAGTGCTCCAGCCTGTTTTTCTCCGCCTATTTTTTCACTTTCTGACTCTTCTGGCTCTTTCTCAACTTTTCTTGCCGCTTTAGTCGCATTTCTAATGTTTAGCAATGCTAATGTATTCTCAGGTCCAAATGACATCTTTACATTCCCATTCCGCCCCCACCCTGAGGCATGGCTGGTAATTTTTCTTCTTTTTCCGGTACATCTGTCACTAATCCTTCGGTAGTCAAAATCATCGTGGCTACGGAAACAGCGTTTTGAAGAGCGGTTCTGGTGACTTTAACTGGATCGATAATCCCGGCTTTAATCATATTTACATATTCACCGGTCAAAACATTAAAACCAATGCCTTTGCCTTTCTTTTTAACATTGGCGACAACCACGCCGCCATCGGCGCCAGCATTTTCTGCCAACAATCTTGTGGGTGACTCTAAGGCTTTTCTAACAATCTCGGCGCCAGTTAATTCATCGCCTTTTAATCCTTCAGTTTTGATCGCTTTTGCCGCTGCCAGTAAAATTACCCCGCCCCCAGGAATAATCCCTTCCTCAATGGCCGC
This sequence comes from uncultured Gammaproteobacteria bacterium, assembly GCA_964585895.1. Taxonomy (GTDB): domain Bacteria; phylum Patescibacteriota; class Microgenomatia; order PFEM01; family JAHIFH01; genus CAZPFP01. Next base: position 3,495 of record CAZPFP010000003.1, on the reverse strand, counting down.
TTTAGTGGCGGCCACGGCGTCTTTTACTCTTTCCTGTTTCTCTTTCATCTCTGTTTCTGAAGCGGCGCCAACTTCAATCACCGCCACCCCACCAGTTAACTTAGCCAGTCTCTCTTCCAATTTTTCCTTATCAAATTCCGAAGTGGTCCGGTCTAATTCGGTCCTGATTTGTTTAATTCGTCCCTCAATCGCTCTTTTGTCCCCTTTACCCCCAACAATGACGGTATTGTCTTTGTCGCCAGTTACTCGATCGGCTTGGCCTAAGTCTTCAACCGTAACTTCCTCAAGTTTCCTTCCCACATCCTCAGAAATAACCGTTCCGCTAGTCAAAATAGCTATATCTTCAAGCATTTCTTTCCTCCGGTCACCAAAACCAGGGGCTTCAACTACCAAAACATTAAAAGTCCCCCGTAGTTTATTAACCACCAAAGTCGCCAGGGCTTCACCATCAATCTCATCAGCAATAATGACTAAATTCTTGGAAGTTTTGACCAGATTTTCCAAAAAAGGCAAAAGCTCTTGAAGCGAAGAGATTTTCTTGTCCGTTAAAAGGATGTAGGGATTCTCGATCGTGGCTTCCATTGTATCTGGATTGGTAACAAAATAGGCAGAAGTATAGCCTTTATCAAATTCCATTCCTTCTTTGTAGTCAATCACCAACTCTAAACCCTTTCCTTCTTCAACAGTCACCACTCCATTAGGGCCAACTTTTCTCAAAGCCTCGGTAATTTTTTCGCCAATTTCTTGATTTTGAGCGGAAATCATCGCTACTTGAACAATTTTTTCGCTATTATCTCTTACTGGCTGGGCTTGTTTTTCAATCAGTCTAACCGCCTGTTCAGCCGCTTTTTCAATCCCTTTATTTAAAATCATCGGATTGGCGCCAGCGGTAATATTTTTAATGCCCTCACCAACAATTGCCTGGGCAAGAATCGTCGCCGTCGTTGTCCCGTCGCCGGTAATATCATTGGTTTTTTCCGCCGCTTCCTTAATTAATTGGGCTCCCATGTTCTCAAACGGATCTTCGAGCTCAATTTCCTTAGCCACGGAAACTCCATCATGAACGACTGAAGGGGCACCCCATTTCTTGTCCAGGGCAATATTTCTACCTTTGGGCCCAAGAGTAGTTCCCACGGCTTTAGCCACCGCATCAACACCCTTTTTCAGTTTTTCTCTTGCTTCGGCAGCGTATTTGAGTTGTTTGGCCATCCTTCGACTCCTTTCAGTCGCTCAGGACAAGTTCCTTCGACTTATCCTACAATTGCTAAAACGTCTTCAAATTTAACAAAAATCAATTCTTTGCCGGAAAGGCCGAGCTTGACTTCATCGCCACCCCACTTTTTATAAATCACCGTCTGCCCGACTTTGAATTCGGGTTTAATCAATTTGCCAGAGTCAGTTGTCTGGGGAGCACCAATGGCAATCACTTTACCTCGTTGAGATTTTTCATCATGAGTATCCGGAAGAACAATCCCGGCGGCGGTTCTTTTTTCCGCTTCTACCGGTTCAATCAAGGCATAACCAGCCGTTGGTTTAAGTTTAGGAGCAGTCGTTTTCTTCTTTGGTCTTGCCATACAATAGAATACTATCAAAAAAAATTGTCACTTTCAAGCGACGATTGCTATTCTAAAGGCTAATAACAGATTTGTCAAGGGCGAAGATATATGTTACAATTATTTCCGCAACTATAAAGAGTCGCTCTTTGAATCGGTTGCAGAAAAAACGAAAAAAGGAGAAAGTCAGCAATAATGAATCCAAAACAACGTCGGCTCCTTTGCCTCCTACAATTGGCAATGGTCCTTGATGACTTTAATATCCCCAAGCATTACTGGCCGCCTCGTCCCACCCCGTTACCATGGCACCCAAAAACCCATAGATCTGGAAAACGGGCGCACTTCTTGATAATTAACGGAAGACGAGGATAGAGGATAGTAGAAGGTACAACTGGAATTCTGGTTTTTTTCTTGGTTGCCTAGTCAGGAAAGCTCGGTTGAGTCTTTTCCGATGTCTTTCCTACTGGGTCTTTTTTCTCCTTTACGGGGTTGGGAGAGTTTGGGTGTGAATCCTTGTTCTGTCAGCGCAGCTTGCTTGGCTTGGAGAACCCTGACAGGGAAATCACCCTCTCTCTCAATCCCCACGACTCTCCTCCAAAAATCCCATAATATTGACTTTTACTAAATTCTTTGTTATACTACTGTTGTCTTCCATAAGGAAGATTTTTTCATTCTTGCGCCTTAAATATAATCGGAGGTGAGAAATGCCTGTTTTGGTGAGAGTAGGAGCAACTATTGGAGCGGTATTGGGAGCGGCTTTATGGGGCATTGGGTATTCAGTCAACCGCTATGCATGGAGTGGCCTTCCGGCGGCTCCGGCGGTACCAATACTCCAAAAACCACTAAGATGGCTTCTTGCTTGTGAAGCCATCTTCATGGCAGGAGGTGTCATGTTTGGACTCTTTGTCACTTTCATATAGAATATGCGCAAGAAAGAAAAGCCTGTTAATAGAGAACTTGGAATTGTTACTCTCAGAGTAACATCTTCTTCCAGGTAATCTCTTTTTGACAGGCTTATTCTTTGGTTTCTTTTCTTAACTCTAGTGCAAAATATTCCAAGCCGTCCAAACAATGATCAATCCACCCATAAAAACAAAAGTCCAATCCTTAAAACTCATTTTTCTAATTCCCTGACAAAAAATTTTAATTATTTTGTAAATAAACCACCCAAGAATTATTAAAGCCGTTGGCCAAGCAATAAAATCAACCACGATTTCTACTTCTCTCCGGTAGTCACCTAAGAAATAACCCACTGGTCCCCAAACCGCTACCCAGAAAACTATTGAAAAACTAATAAGAAGCAAATACCTCTTATAATCCATTTTTAAAACCCCAGCGGCGGTGGAAACAAAAGTGGCAAAAGCGGGAATGGCATGACCGAGAAAAAGGGCTACATTTCCGTGTTTTTTCATCCAATTCTCTCCTTTTTTCAAACCTTGTTTCATTCCCACCCAAAGTAAAAAACGATACCAACCATGTTTCCCCAGAAAATAATTAATGTTATCACCAATAAACCAGCCGATCATTGCCAAAACCAAAACATAGGGAAGAAAAAGAATGCCTTGGCGAGAATAAAAAGTAGCTAAAATCACAATAAAAGTCCCGGGCAGCTGCCAAGAGATACCAAAAATCGTTTCTAAAATAGAAAAAAGAAGAACTAAGGGATAGCCGTAAACAGCGTAATACTGCTCAAAAAAAGCAATAATCTCAGCACCAGTGGGCATATTTTTTCACTGAACCCACTCAAAACTCTCTATTAATCGAGTCAGGGTTGGTTCGTTAACTAATTGTTTCAAATCTCCTGCCGGTGCGTTCTTAACAGGCGTGGAAATGATAAGAATATAACTGCCTTTTCTAAAGGCGACGGCACCCACCCCCATTGGCATAGTGCCCGCTTTGGGAATAAAAAATTGGAGGACTTTTTGGTCATTAATTTCAATAT
>CAZPFP010000002.1:0-43121 GCA_964585895.1 uncultured Gammaproteobacteria bacterium | reverse complement strand
CGAAGAAATAGCGACTATTTTCCATTTTCCCAACAAACAGGTAGAAACACCTCATATCTATTGGCTTTATGCTAAAAGAGCGCCAGCACCAGCCAAGATAGCCGAAAAAGGACTTTATTTAGGCAAGAGCGTTTATCGAGGGGTAACTCGCCCTGTTCATATTAGTGATGACGACCGTCGTCGCCACGCTTACATTATTGGTAAAACCGGGACCGGTAAAAGTGAGCTTTTACGAGACATGGTTCTCCAGGATATCCGAGCCGGCAAAGGGGTTTGTTTAATTGATCCCCATGATTTAGCTGAAGATTTGCTCGCTTATATTCCCCCGGAACGAGCTGAAGACGTTATTTATTTTGACCCCTCGGATTCTGAACGACCAATGGGCTTGAACTTGCTTGAAGCTGAAACTGAAGAAGAGCAGCATTTTATCACCTCAGCGATTATTAACTTAATGTACAAACTTTATGACCCTTACAAAACCGGGATTATTGGCCCGAGGTTTGAACACGGGATTAGGAATGCAATGTTAACCGTGATGGCTGAGCCGGGCAACACTTTTGTGGAAGTGGTTAGAGCAATGACTGATTCTAAGTTTGTTCAGGAGTTATTGCCTAAAGTCAAAGACCCGATTGTCCGCCGTTATTGGACTGACCAAATTGCCAAGACGGCTGATTTCCATAAGTCTGAAGTTTTGGATTACACTGTTTCCAAATTTGGTAGATTTGTCACCAACAAAATGATGCGCAATATTATTGGTCAGTCAAAATCTTCTTTTGATTTCAGAAAAGTGATGGATGAGGGCAAGATTTTAATTATTAATTTAGCCAAAGGCAAGATAGGGGAGGAGAACTCGAACTTCTTGGGTTTGGTTTTAATTCCCCGGATTTTGATTGCCGCCATGTCTCGCCAAGATATTCCCGCGGAAAAAAGACGTGATTTTTATCTTTATGTTGATGAGTTTCAAAATTTTGCCACTCCGGACTTTGCCCAGATTCTTTCTGAGGCGAGGAAGTTCAAACTTAATCTAACCGTGGCCAACCAGTTTATTGGTCAAATGGAAGATGAGGTGAAAAATGCTATCTTTGGTAACGTCGGCACGATTATTGCTTTTCGGGTAGGAGTAACGGATGCTAACTATTTACAACGTGAATTCCAGCCCACTTTTGCTGAAGATGATTTGTTAAACATTGACCGCTTCCACGTTTACATTAAGACGATTGTCGATAATGAGCCGGTACCGGCATTTTCCATGGATGTGACTAAAAATATGGAGGCCCAGTTAAAGCAAGCTAATCCAAAAGTAGCCAAAATGATTAAGCAACTTTCACGACTGAAATACGGGAGAGATAGAGAGATTGTGGAATCAGACGTTGCTCAACGAGCTCGACTTTAGCTTCAAAATTTGATTTTCTTTCTATAAATTAGTACCATTGAATTGTTATTACTGGATTAGTCTTCAATGGTTCTATTATGGCGAAAGTAAAGGAAAGACAAAAAGCCTTAGAGCTCAGGCTAAAGAAGAAAATGAGCTATAGTCAAATAAAGAAAACGCTTGGCGTAAGCAAAAGCACTTTAAGTTATTGGCTGAGGGATTATCCATTAAGCAAGGAAAGGATTAATGAGCTTCGGGGTCGGAGCGAAACGAGAATAGAAAAATTTAGAGAGACGATGAGGAGAAAGAGAGAAAAAAGATTGATGGGGTTTTATAGCGAGGAAAAAAGAAAGTGGTTGCCGCTTTCTGAGAAAGAATTTTTTATTGCGGGACTTTTCCTCTATTGGGGAGAAGGTGCCAAAGCTACTTATCATAAAGTGGGTCTCAATAACAGTGATCCTCAAGTGATTAAATTCACGCTATATTGGATGACTCGTTCACTTAAAATTCCTAAGAAAAAAATTAAAGTAGACCTGCATTTATATGAGGATATGGACATAGATATTGAGAAGTATTTTTGGAGCAAGCAATTAAATATTCCTCTTTCTCAATTCATTAAGCCTTATGTTAAAAAAAGTAAAAAGGCAGACATTGATCATAAAGGGTTTGGTCACGGAACTTGTGGGCTGTATGTTTACGAGACACCATTAAAGGAAAGAATTTTAATGGCGATAGAAGCGATTGCTGATTACTATGGGGAAATGATATAATTAAAGGGTTGAATCAGGGCCCGTAGTTCAACGGTGAGAATGGGATTCTTCAATCAAAAATGCGCCCGTAGCTCATTGGTAGAGCGGTTGTCTTATAAACAACAGGTACTTGGTTCAATTCCAAGCGGGCGCACTGAAAAACCGCTCTAAGCGGATTTATTATTAACAAAATTCTCTAATTTTAAATTTAATCTAAGCGGGCGCCTGCTTTTAGAAAATCAAAATGTCCTCGGAATCTTCTTGCTAAGATTTCAGAAGGTCGAGTGTAAAGAACGAAATTCCTGCCTTGGAAAAGAGGTTCTTCGAACATAACTTTGTTTTGGTCGACTATCCAAAAATCATATTCTATCTCCTCGGATGAGGAATACATTTTTAAAACTCCTTTTTTAGCCAGAGCGGCAATTTCCGTGGTTTTTGGATCACCTATGCCTGAAGGAAGAGCTTCAGAGTGAATAATTTCAACTTTCTGACCAAGTTGGGTTAAGGCGTCAATAATTTGAGGGTGATTATAGAGTTTGCTGGCAACCCTTCTGGTTACAATTTTAGCTTCTTCTTCAGCATTTATTAATAATTCTTGGAGTAAAAGTACAAAAGATTCTAATTCTGCATCGGTAGAAAGTTGGTGTGTTTCGTAACCACCCATCTTTTTTATTACCGATCTGCGAAGCCCATCAAGTGTTTTTTCGACGGTCATAATTCTTTCCTACAGTTCTTCCAACTTCATTTTCTCTTCCGCTTTGCCTTCAACCAATTCTAAATATTTTTCCGTAGTGGAAAGGCGCTTGTGACCAACCAAGCGCTGAACGGTGGTCACTGAAGTGCCGGAAGAGATTTGGTGGACAATAAAAGTATGCCTTAAATCATTAACGGTTGCCTTTTTAATCCCCGCAATCCGGAAAAAACGGCTGATTGAAGCGCGAATGTTTCTAACCAAGACCGGGCGACCAGTTTTAGTGATAAAAACGGCTCGGCTTTTAGTCTTTGGTCTGACTTCAAAATAGCGGTTAAGGGCTTTTTTGGCTGGTTGGTTAATGGGGACAATTCTGGCGGGATGAGATTCGTAGGCCCGGATTCGAATTTCTTTTTCACTAATGTCATCAAGTTCTAATCTGGCGAGTTCGCCAATCCGCAGTCCGGTCTGAAGAAAGATTTCAATAATCGCCGCCATTCTCAGGTCATCCCGGCAAGCATCCCGTAAGGCTCGGTATTCCATTTTAGATAGAACTCGAGGCGGTTTAATTTCATACTTAGGATGCTCAACCGAAGCGGCTGGATCCTGGTCAATAAAACCCTTTTCTTTAAAGTGATGGAAAAAGGTTTTTAGGGAGTTGAGCTTGCGGGAAATCGATTTTTTCGTATATTTTTGCTTATCAAGAGATTCTTTAAACTCTTCAACTTGTTCCTGAGAAACAGAAGTAATTTGGGTGATTTGTTTTTTATTAAGAAACTCAATAAACTGCTCAATATCGGCTCCATATGCTAAAATAGTGGAAGTTGCTTTGCCACTTTTTTTGAGGTACTCTATAAAATTTTTATGGGTAGCGGTAAGTGATTTATCGTCAGTCATGATTAAGAGCAGCAAGCCCATAATAACACCTATAGGAGAGGCTGTCAACAGGGAAAATGAAGGGAAATCGCCTAATTAAGATTGCAATAATTATCATTGGTACTGGGCTTATAATCAGCCTCTCTAGGAATATTTACTGCTTACTCAAGGCTGGAGACCAGGTAGAACTAGCCCAACAACGTCTAGAAGAGCTGGAGAAAGAGCATCAGGAATTATTAAAGAAGGAAGATTATTATCAATCTGAGGAATTTGTTGAGCAAGAGGCAAGAAACAGGTTGAATATGGGTAAACCAGGCGAAACTGTGGTTATTTTGCCCCCCAATGTTGGTGGGACTGGAGAAATTACTTCTACTCCTGCCCCGGAATTGCCTAATTGGCAGAGGTGGCTGAGACTGTTTCTTTAAGAGTAAAGAATTAGTAGCAGGGGTGGGATTCGAACCCACTAAAAGACGCTTATGAAACGTCCCAAGGCACCAGCCTACTCCCTGCCTGGTTGCCTTTCGACAAACCCTTCGGCCACGAGTCCTTCGACGGTGAGCTCAGGACTGTCGAACCGCTCAGGACCGAGTGGCTCAGGACAACACTGAGCGAGCCCGAAAGGGCGAGTCGAATGTGTTGCGGGGTCAGGGGTTGAACCTGATCTGTGAGATTATGAGCCTCACGTGCCACCGTACACTACCCCGCACGTTGCCTGCAATTTTATCATACTTGACACCAATTCTCAACTGAGTTAAAATATCCCCAATGCTAGAAAAAATCAAGGAAACAATTCTTTCTTGGTGGGGTAAACTAACCGGTAAATAACCGCCGGAGAGTTTGCGTGGATTAAAAGTTAACTCGCCGAGCGGCGGCGAGTTTTTTAGTGGAAATAGGCCCGTGGTGAAATTGGAATCACGAGGGTCTCCAAAACCCTTATTCCAGGTTCGAGCCCTGGCGGGCCTGCCAGATGAAAAAACGAGTTTATTCAGGTTCCAGACCGACCGGGAGATTGCATTTAGGCAATTATCTCGGCGGGATTAAAGGCTACATTGCCCTTCAAGAGAAGGGAGATTTAGACTGCATTTATGGTGTGGTTGATTTACATGGCATCACCACTCCCTATGACCCTAAAACCCTTCAGCAGGATGTTCATGAAGTGGTTTTAGATTATCTTGGTGCCGGTTTAGACCCTAAGAAATGTCATTTAATGATTCAATCTCAAGTACCGGAGCATGTTGAGCTGGCTTATCTTTTTGGGACAATTTACCCGGTTTCCCGACTAGAACAACTGCCTACTTATAAGGATAAAAAACTCCAATTTCCCAAGTATGTTAATTTTGGACTTTTATATTATCCGGTCTTGATGGCGGCAGACATCCTTATTTATAAAGCAGGGTTAGTGCCTGTAGGGGTTGACCAGGAGCCCCATTTGGAATTGACGAGGGAAATTGCCCGGAAGTTTAACCGGATGTTTAAACCTATTTTTCCTGAACCGCAGAGATTTGCCACTAAAGGTGAATATATTCCTTCTTTAACTGGAGAAGGAAAGATGAGTAAAACAATTGAAGGTAGCCATATTCTTTTGACTGATGATTTAAAAACGATTAAAGCAAGGTTAACCAAAGCCCGAACTGATACTGGTAAAGGGGGAGAAGTTCCTAAAGAAGGCGGAGCGGCTAATTTACTAAAGCTAGTGGAATTATTTATGGGTAGGAAAGCTCGTCAGTCATATGAGAGACAATATTTGGGTAAGGGAATTAAGTATATTGAGTTGAAGGATAAATTAGCTGAAGCCATTTATAAAGAATTAAAACCAATCCAAAAAAGAAGGAAATATTATGAAGGGCGCCCTGAAGAGGTTGATAAAATTCTTGAGGAAGGGCGAAAATATTGTTCGAAAATCGCTAAACAAACCCTTCAGGAAGCTAAGGAAGCAATGGGGTTATTATGAGTAATCTTATCTCTTTTTCCGAATTCCAGCGTTTAGATTTACGTATTGGTAAAGTTTTGGAAGCCGAAAAAATTGCTGAAAGCCATAGTCTAATTAAAATGAAAGTTGATTTGGGGGAAAAAGAGCCAAGAACAATTTTGGCGGGAATTGCGGAGTGGTATCAGCCGGAGGATTTAATCAACAAAAACTTTATCTTTGTCACCAATCTCGAACCAAAGAAAATGATGGGTGAGGAAAGCCAGGGAATGATTTTATGTGCCGAAGTCGAAAACAAAGCGGTGCTTGTTCCTGCTCCTGACCTGCCTCCGGGAGCGATTATAAGATAGTTCTCCTTCTGGAAAACAAGCTTAAAATTTGGTAAAATCACCTTGTGGAAGTAAAAATTGTTGACATTGACGCTAAAAACTTCGATCAAATTCCTCGCCCAGCTGACCGTCGTTATAATTGTCAAGAATGTTTTTATTGGATGTGCAAAATGGATGGCAAGCTCGATCTAGTCAATCAAAAGAAAAAATGGTTTGTAAGAGGGGCTAAGAAATATGAGGGCAGTTTGGGTAAGCTTTTTCTTTGGGGTAAGCGCCAAAAATCCGTTGGCTATATTCAATTTGGACCGATTAGTGAATTTGAAACGGTGAGAATTTTTTATCAGGATACCGCCCCGATTCCCCGTAATGGTTGGTGTATTACCTGTATTGCCGTTGATACTAATTATCGAGGTAAAGGCTTAGCCAAGCGGTTGATTAGGAATGTTCTTCGCGATCTCAAGCGGCGTGGAGTCAGAACGGTTGATGTCTATCCGGTAGAAAAGCCAAGGTCGCTCAATCAAACCCCTTGTGGTTCGGTAGCTCTTTGGAAAGGATTGGGCTTTGAATCTGTTTTTAAAACGGACTCTAGGAAAAAAATTATTCGTCATAATAATGTTGTGATGCGTAAGAAAATAAAGTAATGATGCCCAGGAAAATCTTTTTTAAACCGGATAAAAAATTTGAATTTAAACTAAAGTTGAATCTCAAAAACGTCCTTTTTTGGGGATTAATAATTGCCATTATTACCTCTTTTTTGTTTTCATTTCGCGGTGAAACTACTGAGACTGAGGAAGTTCCTCTTTCCCAAGTAATGAGTGATATTAAGCAAGATAGAGTTAAGGAGATTGAAGTAGTTGATGACCAGCTTAATATTAAATATGAAGAGGATAAGATTCTAACTTCACGCAAGGAACCTGGGGTCAGTTTCACTGAGATTCTCCAGCGAGAGGGGATTAAACCAGAGGAGGTTGAAATAAAGATTAAAGACACCAGTTTTTCTAAAGCTTGGGTGGAGATTCTGGCCACTCTTTTGCCCCTTGGCTTAATGATTTTGTTTTTCTTCTTTATCTTTCGCCAGGCTCGGGGAGCCCAAGATTCTATTTTTTCTTTTGGGCGTTCTCGAGCTAAACTTTTTGCCAAAGGCAGACAACCAATCAGTTTTGATGATGTGGCCGGAGTGGAGGAAGCTAAAAAAGAACTAGAAGAAATTGTTGATTTCTTAAAACACCCGGGGAAGTATCGCCGTTTAGGAGCCCGAACACCTAAAGGAGTTTTGTTAGTGGGTCCAGCGGGGACAGGAAAAACTTTATTAGCAAGAGCAATAGCCGGTGAAGCTAAAGTGCCCTTCTTTTCCATGGCGGGCTCAGAGTTTATGGAAATGTTGGTCGGAGTTGGCTCTGCCAGAATGCGTGATCTCTTCGAAACAGCCAAAAAAGCCGCCCCTTCTATTATTTTTATTGATGAAATTGAGAGTATCGGGCGGCATCGGGGTTTAGGCGGTTTTGCGGGCGGTCATGGCGAACAAGAACAGACTTTAAATCAAATGTTAGTAGAGATGGATGGTTTTACTCCCAATGACAACGTCATCGTTCTTTCCGCGACCAATAGACCAGACCTTCTTGACCCGGCTTTAACCAGACCGGGTAGGTTTGACCGCCGGATTGTTTTAGATATGCCGGATATTGAAGATAGAGAAGCAATTATCAAAATCCATGCTCGGGGTAAACCGTTTGTTAAAGGAGTTTCTTGGCAAAGAGTGGCTAAGAGGACAGTGGGTTTTTCCGGAGCCGATATTGAAAATATGTTGAATGAAGCCGCCATTTTAGCCGCTCGGTATAGCAAAAAAATAATTGATATGGATGATATCGAAGAAGCAGCCACTAAGGTTAAACTCGGGCCTGAAAAAAAGCGACTCCAATCAGACGAAGAGAAAAAAATGACCGCTTATCATGAAGCCGGTCATGCCATTGTCACTCATATGTTGCCTCAGATGGACCCAGTTCATCGGGTTTCGATTGTTTCTCGAGGGATAGCCATGGGCTTTACTCTGATTCCTCCGAAAAAAGACCGTTATACTGAGACAAAATCCCATCTTTTAGAGACAATTACCTCTTTACTTGGCGGTCGGGCGGCGGAGGAAATGATTTTTAATGAGTTTACCGCTGGAGCCGCTTCAGACATTGACAAGGCGACGAGAATCGCCCGAAGTATGGTGGTTGATTTTGGGATGAGTGAATTGGGTCCGGTTTATCTTGGTCCTCAACTTGAAGCGACTGAATATGGACGAACCTGGGTTCAACCCACGGAGATTAGCCCAGAAACGCAAGCTAAGGTTGATAGAGAAATCAAACGGATTGTTGACGAAGGTTATAAAGAAGCGGTGGCGGTTCTTAAGAAGAATAAAAAGAAACTAGATATAATTGCCAAAAAACTGCTTGAGCAGGAAACGATCGATGAAGAGGAGTTTGAGAAATTGATTGGTAAGAAAAAAATAGGAACCAATTGACAGGAAGGCTATAATAAACCTGCTGCCCGGAAGGGTATTTTTTATGGTTGAAAGAGACATAGGAATAAAAGAGCCAGTACTAGAGTGGCTTCAAAACAATGTTGAAAAGGTAATTTCAGGTGATTCTTCTGTGTGTACGATTCTGGCATATGATTTCAGGGACGGAGGAAAAAAATTAATGGCCCCTCCATTACGTTTACCAACAGGTGAGGGACCTTTTTCTAAAGATAAAAGAGAGACAGTTTTCAGAACAGTCCTTGGAGAAGTTTTAGGGGTGAACACAGAAGAAGAACTGGAAAGATATTTGGAGGTTATAGAAGTAACCATTAAGGAAAAAGAACCTGATAGGATAAAAGAAGAATCTCATTGGGATATAATGAAGTGGCAATTTCCCACTGGTCATGATGGCGTCTGGTTAATTGTTGAGAGATACCAGGATTCTCAAGTAGTCCTAGGAGAGGCTTGGCATTTGAAAAATATTAAACCCAAATCTATTTGGGAAAAAGCAACAAGGCGATTAAGAAGAAGTTTGCAACTTGATTTTCAATATTGGCCAACAAGATAACTTATTCCTTCTTAATTATGCTAAAATAGCCTCATGAAGCGCCTTGTTCTTGTTGATGGCCACGCCATTATTCACCGTGCTTATTATGCTTTTCCTGCTACTTTGACCACTCGTCATGGCGAGATAGTCAATGCGGTTTATGGTTTTACCCGCATGCTTCTTTCCGTTCTTAAAGACCTTCATCCGGAGTACGTTGCTGTTGCCTTTGATTTGCCCAAACCCACTTTCAGACACAAGGAATTCATTGGCTATCAAGCCCAAAGACCGAAAATGGAGGCCGAGCTAAAAGACCAAATTGAGCGGGTATTTGAAGTGGTCAGAACACTAAATATCCCCATATTTACAGTTGAGGGTTATGAGGCGGATGATGTGATTGGCACTTTGGCTAGTCAGGCGGCCAAGAAAAAAATAGAAACAATGATTGTGACCGGTGATAAAGATTTGCTCCAGTTAGTCAGACCAAGAGTTAAACTTTATGCCCCGAAAAGAGGTTTTTCCGAACCAATTATTTATGACCAGAAAAAAGTTAGAGAAGAGATGGGAGTTGCCCCCAAACAAATTATTGATTATAAGGCCTTGATTGGCGACGCTTCCGATAATTACCCTGGCGTACCCGGAATTGGGCCAAAAACGGCTCCTAAACTTTTGAACAAGTATAAAGACCTGGATACTATCTATAGTAATCTTAATAGGATTGAGCCAAAAATTGCCAAAAAATTAGCCGATGGAGCCGAGAGTGCCGCTCTTTCCAGAATGTTGGCAGAGATTGTTACTAATGTTCCTATTAAACTTAATCTTCGTGCCTGTCGGATCCATGATTATGACCAAGAAGAGGTAATTAAACTTTTTCAAGAATTAGGGTTTAAAAGTTTGATAAAAAAACTACCGGGAGTAGAGATTGAAGAAAAAAAGAAAAAAGATAAACATCAACAAATGGAGTTGCTCAAATAAGAACCTCCCGAAATTTCGGGAGAACCTTGTTTCTCACAGGAGTTCGAAATGAAAGTCGCTTTAGTTCATGACTATCTCAAAGAATACGGCGGGGCAGAGAGGGTCTTGGAGGTATTTCACGAGATTTGGCCTAAGGCGCCAATTTTTACCATGGTTTATGCTCCAAATTATCTTGGTCCCCATCAGAAAAGGATAAAAAAGTGGAATATTCGTCCTCTTATTTCCAGATGGATACCATTAATATATAAACTGATTAGTCCTTTGAGATTGATTGCTCCTTGCTTCTTCAAGCGGTTAGACCTGACTGGCTATGATATCGTCATTGTCTCTGCCACTGGTGCCTATAATCCCAATCTGGTTAAAACTAAACCGGGTGCTCATCTTTGTTATTGTCACACTCCGCCCCGCTACTTGTATGGTTTACCCACGGCGCGGGAATGGAAAAAACATTGGTGGATTCGGATTCCAGCCGAAATTGCCAATCATTTTTTGAGGTTAGTGGACTTCCGCTCTGCCCAAAAAGTTGATTATTTTATTGCCAATTCCAAAAACACGGCGGCCAGAATCGAAAAGTTCTATCGGAAAAAAGCAACAGTAATTTACCCGCCTGTTGAACTTCCCGAATTGCAGGTAGCAAACCGTTCCCGGAGCGGAAAGGAAAGAGAAAACTATTTTCTGGCGGGAGGGCGACTTGGACGAGCCAAGCGGATTGATTTGACGATTGAAGCCTGTAATCAGCTTAAGCTGCCTCTTAAGGTTTATGGTAAGCCGTTCGCTGGTTATGGGGAAGAACTGAAAAAAATAGCCGGTCCAACAATTGAGTTTTTAGGTGAGGTGAGTGATAAAGAATTAACCAGGCTTTACGTTGGTTGTCAGGCCTTTATCTTTCCTGCCGAAGAAGAGGATTTTGGCATTGTCCCGGTAGAAGCAATGAGCTATGGCAAGCCCGTTATCGCTCTCCGTCAAGGGGGGGTGATGGAGTCAGTAATTGAAGGAAAAACGGGAGAATTTTTTGATGAGCCAACAGTTGAGAGTTTAGTTGGAGTGTTGAAGAAATTCAAACCAAAAAAATACAAACCGGAAGACTGCCGTCAACAAGCGAAAAAGTTTTCTAAAGAAAGATTTAAAAAAGAAATAAAGGAATTTGTTAAAAAATATGCCTGAGTTACCGGAAGTCGAAACTATTAAAAGAGACTTAAACCGCTTGATTGTTGGTAAGAAGATTTTGGCTATTGCCACGGATTCACCGAAGCAGATACAGCCTTCATTAGCGGCGGTAAGAAAAGTCATTGCGGGGGCGGAAATTAAGAAGGTAGAGAGGCGAGCGAAACTGCTCCAAATTTTTCTTTCGACTGGTCAAATTTTAGCGATTCATCTCAAGATGACGGGACGACTTTTAGTCAGGAAAAAAGGATCCTCTCAAGATGATTGGCAGCACGTGACTATTTTTTTAAGTGGCAACCAAGAACTCCGCTTTGCTGATTTGCGGAAGTTTGGCTGGGTTAGGCTTATTAAGGACAAAAAAGAGCTAGAGAAAATTCTCTCTGAGTTCGGACCCGAGCCTTTGGATGACCTTGATTTGAAGAAGTTTAAAGCCGTTCTTGGTTCAACCGGCCGAGCAATTAAAATTGTTTTAATGGACCAAAAGAAAATTAGCGGCATTGGCAATATCTATGCTAATGATGCCTTGTTTTTGGCTAGAATTGACCCCCGGCGGCCAGCCAAGAAAATTACCGACCAAGAAGCAAAAAAGCTTTATCAGGCAATCGAAAAGGTGCTTCAAGCCGGGATTAAATATCGGGGGGCTTCTGACCAATACTATTTAGATGCTCTGGGCAAAAAGGGCGCCTATCAGGAGCATTTCCTGACTTACGGTCGGCAAGGAAAACCGTGTTTTGATTGCGGCGGTAAAATCAAAAGAATTAAAATTGGGGGTCGGGGCACCTTTTTCTGCCCCCGGTGTCAAAAATAAGCGATGATTCTTAAATCTCTTCAGCTCCAAAATTTCCGTTCTTATCAAGACCAAACTTTTAAATTTCCTGGTGGGACAATTTTGGTCATTGGTCCCAATACTTCAGGCAAAACTAATCTTTTAGAAGCAATTTACCTTCTCGCCACAGGCAAGTCATTTCGCGCCCAGGTTGAAGAGGAAATGATTAGTTATGAGAAAGAATTAGCCAGAGTGAAAGCCGAGATTATGAGCGAAGAAGAGATAGATGAGCTGGAGATACTTATAACCACCGGGCAGATAGGTAAAAGGAAGTTAATGAAAAAGCAATATTTACTTAACGGAGTTAAAAAGCGCCAGGCAGATTTTATTGGTTATCTTAATTGCGTCCTCTTTGGACCTGAGGATTTGGAGATTGTTATTGGCAGTCCGTCTACGCGACGTGATTATCTTGATGCGGTTTTAGAGCAGGTTGACCGGGATTACCGCCGCGCCAGTCTGTCTTATAAAAGAAGTTTGAGACAGCGAAATAAACTTTTAGAGCAGATTCGAGATAAAGGCAGAGCCAAATCAAGCTTGTTTTTGTGGGATAAGTTAATTTTGGAAAGCGGCGCCGTGATTAGTCAGAAAAGGGGAGAACTGATTGATTTCATTAATCAACAGCCGGAATACTTTGGTGATTTGGTGATTGATTATCAAAAAAACATCCTTTCTCCTTTAAGACTGGAGCAATATCAAGCCAAAGAAATTGGGGCGGGAATGACTTTAATCGGACCTCACCGGGATGATTTTACCCTTAATTTGGTTAACGGTGAAGAAGAACGCAATCTCCATTTGTTTGGTTCGCGGGGCGAGCAGAGAACGGCAGTTTTTAGTTTGAAACTGGCTGAATTAGAATTTGTCGCCGAAAAAACAGGTCAAAGACCGGTATTATTATTAGATGATATTTTTTCCGAGCTTGACCACGAGCGGCGCCAGCATTTAGTTAAAGTGATTCCTAGACAACAAACGATTATGACGACGACCGACATTCACCTGGTTGACTCGACTTACAGAAAGAAAGTGAAAGTGATAAAGTTAAAGTAATGGAAAAATTCACTTTAGGAAAAGACCAGCTTTACAAGCCAAAGACAGGCGTAAGTAAGGGGGAAAATGGTCGAGCAGTAATTATTGGCGGTTCGGAATTATTTCATGGCGCTCCGCTCTTATCTTTGAAAGTGGCTTCAAGAGTCGTGGATATGGTTTTTTTCGCTTCGCCTGAGCCTTCGGTGGGAAGAGCAGCAGAAGGTTTCAAAAGCAAGCTCTTTTCCTTTATCTGGGTGCCCTGGGATGAGGTTAACAGATACATTAAGAAGTCGGAGGCTATTTTAATTGGACCGGGATTAATGCGCTATCAGAAAGAGGACAGCAGGCAATTTGATGAGGCGGGAAGGGAAACGAAGAGAATTACGGAAAAATTATTACAGGAATTTCCTAAGAAGCAATGGGTAATTGATGCAGGCTCTTTACAGGTAATGGATTCAAAATTTATTCCTAAGAAGGCCATTTTGACACCTAATAAGAAGGAATTCAAATTGCTTTTTGGCGAGGCTGAACCTCAGGAGGCGGCCAAGAAACACCAATGCGTCGTTATCACTAAAAATGGAGAAACAATTATCTGTTCGCCGGAAAAATGCCAGATAGTTAGAGGCAAAGAGATTAGTTTAACCAAGGGTGGTATTGGTGATGTTTTAGCGGGTTTAGTAGTGGCTTTGGCAACTAAGAACCCACCTTTTTTGGCAGCTTGTGCTTCTTCCTGGCTGACGATGCAGGCGGTAGATAAACTGTCTGAGAAAGTAGGTTCTAACTTCAACGCCGATGATTTAGCTGACAAAATCCCTGAATCTTTAGGAGAGTATCTTCGCTAATTTTTCTTCACCTCGGTTGTAAACTTGCTTTTTCCCGCAAATAATGCGATAATCACTTCAGTGTATACTCCCAAGTTTACTATCACTAATAACACTTTGGCCAACATCGGCTTAATTGAAGCCGCCAAAGAAGTCATCGAAAATGCTCCGCTAATTCCCATTTACGAATCTCGGTTCAAAAAAGACGCCCTTTTAAGGACCGTTCACCACGGTACTCATATTGAAGGTAATGATTTGACTCTAAGCGAGGTTCGCAAGGCGATTGAGGGAGAGACATTTGTGGCTCGAGAGCGGGACCTTCAAGAAGTGATAAATTATCGCAATGTTCTTAAATACATTGATAGTCAAGAGAGAGAATTATCAGATAAGCCTAAGTATGACCAAGGGATGATTAAAGAGATTAACCGGACTGCTTGTGAGCGGATAATTATTGATGGCCGGGCCGGCAACTATCGTCAAACCCAAGTTATTCTTAGAAATAGTGCCACGGGCGAAATTACTTTTCGCCCCCCGCCAGCGATTGAAGTGTCTTTTTTAATGGAAGATTTTTTTACTTGGCTTAATTCTGCTGAAGCCAAAAAAATCCATCCCGTCCTTCGTGCCGGCGTTACCCATTACTATTTAGTCAGTGTCCACCCTTTTATTGAAGCTAATGGTCGGACAGCCCGAGCCTTTGCCACTTTAATTCTCTTTGCCGAAGGTTATGAGATTAATAAATTCTTTTCCCTGGAGGATTATTTTGATAAAGATGCCGCTCGTTATTACCAGTCTTTGATGGAAGTTGATAAACAACATCGTGATTTAGCTAAGAGAAATTTAACGGCTTGGTTAGAATACTTTACCCAAGCAATGGGAGTGGAGTTAACCAGAATCAAAGAAAAAGTCAAGAGATTGTCAGTGGACGTCAAAATAAAGAGCCGAGTGGGTAAGCAAGTGCCTCTTAATGAACGCCAGATTAAATTGGTGGAATATCTTGAGGAGCATGGTTCAATTACTACACCAGAAGCAAGAAAAATGGCCCCGGCTTATTCTGATGACACTTTAGTCCGGGATTTTAATTATTTTAAAAAGAAAGGGATTGTTAAAAAACAAGGTAAAACTAAAGCGGCGAGGTATGTTCTAAGGTGAGCGTAACCGACCCTCAATTTTTATATATGATGTTGATTTTGCCCAGCCTTTTTGGGTTAACCTTGATTGGGGAAGGGTTAGTTAAGATTTATCGAGAAGATATTCAAGGCTGGATTTCGATTATTTTTGGCTCGCTTTTTATTGCTTTGACGGTTCTCGCTTACTTTTATTTTTCGGTAAATTTGTCTTAAGATGACGTTTAAAAAATTAGCCACTTATTTTTCTCAATTAGAAAAGACCAGTTCACGAAATCAAATCACCGAGATTTTGGCGGATTTGCTGAAGAAGGCTGACCAGAATGAAGTTGATAAAATCTGTTATCTTTCTTTAGGCCGTCTTGCCCCTCTTTATGCCGGGGTTGAATTTAATTTAGCCGAAAAAATGATGCTTAGAGTGATTGCCCAGGCTTATGGTATTAGTGAGGAAAAAGCGAAAAAAGAATACAAGCAGATTGGCGATTTAGGTGAAGTGGCAGAGAAGTTTGATAAAAGAGAGAAATCGAAACCCTTATCAGTCAATCAGGTTTTTCAGCGACTGGAACAGATTGCCCAAGATTCGGGTGAAGGTTCAGTAGAGCGTAAAATTGGTTATTTAGCTAAACTTCTTGATGATTTGGATGGCGAAAGTGCTAAATATGTGGTCAGAATTCCTTTGGGTAAATTAAGAATGGGTTTTTCCGATTTAACCATTCTTGATGCTCTTTCTTGGCTGGTGGCCGGCGATAAAAGCAAGCGCCAGGAAATTGAGGAGGCTTTTAATAATCGAGCCGATGTAGGCCAAATTGCCCAGATAATCAAGGCTAAAGGTTTAAAAGGTTTAAAGGGTTTGAAGGTGCAAATAGGGGTGCCGATTATGCCCGCCTTGTGTCAGCGCCTGCCCACGGCTGAGGAAATGGTCAAGAAACTGGGAAAAATGGCGGTTGAGCCTAAATATGATGGGCAGCGCTTAATGATTCACTTTAGTAAAAAGAAAAAATGGGAACAAGCGGGTGATCAGTTAGCTTTTGATTTTCAGCCCAAGGGATTTGTGAGGACCTTTACCCGCAATTTGGAAAACACGACCAATATGTTCCCTGATTTAGTGGAAGCGGTTTTCAGAGAATTCAAAGCTCAAGAAGCGATTTTGGATTGTGAAGCGATTGGTTTTGAGCCAAAAACAGGTAAATTTTTGCCTTTTCAGGAAACAATGAAGCGAAAAAGAAAGTATGGCATTGGCAGAAAAGCCAAAGAAATCCCCCTTAAATTTTTCTGTTTTGATATTTTATATAAAGATGGACGGGATTTACTCCAAACACCTTTTAATCAAAGAAGGGCGATTTTAGAAAAAACACTTTCCTCAAAGAATAAAACCTTAATTCTGGCTCCCCAAATTCTTACCGAAAGTCCTCAAGAGTTAAGAAAATATCATGACGAGCAAATTAAGAAGGGTTTAGAAGGGGTGGTGGTTAAGAAATGGAAAGAAGTCTATGACCCCGGTCGGCGCGGTTATACCTGGGTCAAGTTTAAACAAGAAAAAGGCAAGAAGGGCGGCGGTTTAACGGATACTCTGGACTGTGTAGTCATGGGCTATAACAAAGGCAAGGGAAAAAGAGCCAGCTTCGGTTTAGGCGCCTTTTTAGTGGGCATCAAACAAAAAGGTGAATTCTTAACCATTTCTAAGATTGGCACCGGTTTAACTGATGAGCAATGGCGGGAGATGTATCAACGGTGCGGTAAGGTCAAGACAAAAGAAAAGCCAAAACAATATCGAGTGGCTAAGAATTTAGTGCCAGATAGTTGGTGTTCGCCCAAGATTATGGTTGAGATTGAGGCAGATAACATTACTAAATCATCGATTTATACCGCTAAATATTCTCTGCGTTTTCCCAGGCTGGTTCGCTTTCGGGATGATAAATCACCTCAAGAAGCAACCAGTCTCAAAGAAGCGGAGAAGCTATTTAAACTGCAAAAATAGTTGCATTATTAACTTGTTTATGTTATTAAAGAATTAGACTGCCTTTAGGGCAGTTTTTAAATGAAAGGAGGTGGAGAAGGTGCCGCTTGCTGAGCTAATAAAGCCAATTGAGATTAAAGATAAAGAGGGTGAACCAGCACCAACTGAGTTGGCTTTAAATTATTTAAATCAGTTGACTGGCGAGGTAGAATCAGGAGAAAGAGCCGAGGCGGTTTTAGTCGTTAACTTACTCCAGGCAGGGCAAAGATATCCTGCTCTTTCGGGAAGATTGATTAAAGAGATTGAGACCGATTCCGGACCCTTATCTGTTTCGGAAAAAACCTGGTTAGAGGCCTTGGATGCTTATCTAGAAGAACTCGGTGTGCCCGTTGATTTTCTTTTTGAAAATCACGAGGAAGGAATAGTAAAAGAGACAAAAACATGGGTTTTTTCTACTAGGCCAAGCTTATATTTTAAAGTGACAAGAGAATATGAACCCGAATCAAGTGAATTGGCTTGTTTGCGATTAGAAATTCAATACAGACCACCGGGCGATTAATTTCAATCCCAATTGGTTGATAAAATTTAACTGAGATGACAACAGAACAAGAAGAAAGAGAGACTTTTTTTGAAAAAGCTGAAGATTTTCGTAGTCAACTTATAGACGAAACCAAATTACAGGGGCGAGCAGAAGTTATGATTCCTCCTTTTTTAGCGGCCATTATCTTGCGCTTTCCTCAAAAAATTTTAAAAAAATCAGGCATCTTGATGATTCCTAAAAAAGGCGAAACAAAAATTGTGGTGAGTGAAGATAGATATTATCTTTTAGAGCAAGCTTTTGCTTGGGCGAACGAGGACGAGGAAATACAGAGCAAGGTCTTAGCAAACTTGTATTATTCTCTTTTTCAACTCGGCCAAGCCTCGATGACATCCGGTGTTGACACGGCCCTTATTCTTAGACCCCATCGAGCGCTGATTGAGCTTCATGCTGAGCAATTTCCACCTTTAAAAGGTTTAATGGAATTTGTTGAAGGCGGAAGCACTTTGACCGACGTAGATAAGGAAAATCTTGCGGGCGTGGCTAATTATATCTTTGTTAAACTAAAAGCGGCTAATTATTCTCAAATTGAGATTTGGGAAGGGAGAGGATTGACCCCTGAGAATATGTTTCTTTTTCCTGATGAATAATTTTTTTATGCTACAATGAATTTGTGGCTAAGAAAGAATTTCTCAAACAAGGTTTAACTTCAGCAGAAGCCCAAGAGCGGTTAGAGAAATTCGGTCCTAATCAGTTAGTCAAAAAAAAAGATTTTTCTTCTTTCAAACTTTTGTTTTTCCAGTTTAAATCACCTTTAATCTATGTTTTAGTTTTGGCTGGTTTAGTGACTCTTTTTCTTCGAGATTTTACTGATTCAATTGTTATCTTTGCCGCGGTTTTTCTTAATACTATTCTTGGTTTTTATCAAGAAAGAAAAGCTCAAAAATCCCTGGCGGCTTTGCGTTCTCTTCTTGCTCCTAAAGCCAAGGTAATTCGTGATGGAGAAAAGCAAGAAATTAAAGCGGCTGAAGTGGTGTCTGGTGACTTGGTGGTTTTAACGATTGGCACTCGGGTTCCGGCTGATGGGGTTTTAATTGAAGCCACTGATTTTTCCGTTAATGAAGCAATTTTAACCGGGGAATCCATGTCCGTTAATAAGGAAGCTAACGAAGCGGTAGATAAAGCGAAAAAGGAAAATAAAGTTTTTATGGGGACGACAGTGGTGACCGGTATTGCCAAGATGACGGTCATTAAAACAGGCATGGAAACAGAAATGGGCAAGATTGGCAGGAGCTTGGAAGAAGTTGAGGAAGAAGCAACACCTCTTCAGGTTCAGCTGGATAAATTAGCCAGAATCCTTGCCCTGGTGGTAGGAGCGATAACTTTAATTATTTTTCTTCTGGGTGAACTTCTGGGCCATGAGCCATTGGAGATGTTTACTACCAGTGTGGCCGTGGCGGTGGCCGCCATTCCTGAGGGATTGGTGGTGACTTTGACCGTCATTTTGGCCTTAGGAATGCAAAGGATTTTGAAAAAGAAAGCAATTGTGCGGAAACTAATGGCGGCCGAAACCCTGGGTTCAGTTTCGACGATTTGTGCTGATAAAACCGGCACTCTCACCGAAGGGGAAATGAAGGTTGTTAAAGCTGACTTTACTGACAAAGAATTGGGGATTAAAGCCTCTATCCTTTGCAACGATATGCGCGATCCTCTGGAAGTGGCAATGTTTAATTGGGCTGAAGAAGAGATTGGTAAGAGTGAAGGAATTAAGGAGAAATATCCTCGGCTAGACGAAATTCCCTTCTCGCCGAAATATAAATATATCGTCACTCTCCACCCAAACCTTTTTTTCATCTCTGGAGCACCGGAAGTGATTTTAAGTAGGTGTAAAATGCAAAATTCAAAGTTAAAAGAGTGGCAAAAGAAACTTGACGAATACGGGAATAAAGGCTACCGGCTGGTAGGCTTTGGCTATCAAAAAGTTCAGGGAAACAGAAAAAAGATTAGTAAGGAAGATTTGAAAAATTGTCAGTGGTTAGGGGTTTTGGTTTATGAGGACCCGGTGAGAGAGGGAGTCAAAGTGGCTTTAAAGGAATGCCAAAAAGCGGGCATTAAGGTAAAAATAATTACTGGTGACTATGTTTCTACGGCGGTGGCGGTTTTAAAACAGCTTGATTTTCAAGTTGACCTCAAGACCCAGGTGATTGAGGGCACGGAGTTAGAAAAAATTCCAGAGAAGGAATTAAGAGAAAAGGTTAAAGAGATTATTCTCTTTGCTCGGACAACGCCTGAGCAGAAGCTGAAGATAGTCAAAGCGCTGAAAGAGAACGGGGAAGTGGTTGCCATGACCGGTGATGGAGTCAATGATGCCCCCGCCCTAAAACAAGCAGATATTGGTATTGTTGTGGGTGAGGCTTCGGATGTCGCCAAAGAAATTGCGGATATAGTTTTACTGGATTCCAAATTTTCCACCATTGTTGAAGCGGTTGAAGAGGGGAGGAATATTTTTGAAAATATTAAAAAGGTGGTTCTTTATCTCCTTTCTGACAGTTTTACGGAAATAGTTTTAATTGGCGGTTCGCTTCTCTTACGGTTGCCTTTACCGGTAACCGCAGCCCAAATTCTTTGGGTTAATTTGATTGAAGACAGTTTGCCGGCCGTTGCTTTAGCTTTTGAACCAGAGGAGAAAGAAGTCATGGGTGAACCGCCTCGACCTCGAGGCCAGCCAATTTTGGATACGGAACTTAAAACCCTGATTTTTATTATTGGTATCTTTACTGATATTATCCTTTTGGCTCTTTTTTATTGGCTCCTGAAGGGCTTTCTACATCTTCACTATATTCAGACGGTAATGTTCGTTGCTTTGGGAATTGATTCTTTGTTCATTGCCTTGGCTTGTAGAACTTTCAGAAAGCCGTTTTTTAAATATAATCTTTTTACCAATCGATTTTTAACCGGCTCGATTGTTTTAGGATTGCTGTTTTTGGTTTTAGCGGTTTACTTCCCACCTCTTCAGACATTATTAAGAACCCATCCTTTGGGTACTCATGAGTGGCTCTTTCTTTTGGGAATTGGCTTTTTTAATTTTTTGGCCATTGAGCTGACCAAATGGGTTTTTCTCATTCGCCAGAAAAAATGGTAAGATAGTTTAGATGTTAATGATTGCTTTTTATTTACTCTTAATTTTTGGTTCTTCAATTCTCCTGGTTAAAGCCACGGATATTATTGTTATTAACCTTAAAGGTCTTTCTCGTCAAGCCCGTATCGGTCAATTTGCCATTAGTGGTTTTTTGCTGGCTTTGGCAACTTCTTTGCCAGAGTTGGTAGTGGGAGTAACCGCTGCCTTAGAGAACAAGCCTAGCTTAGCTTTAGGTAATGTTCTTGGTTCTAATATTGCTGATTTGTCTTTGGTTATCGGTGGCGCTGCTTTGGTTGGTGGCGCCGTAGCGGTTCGAGGCATTTTTCTGCGTCGGGATGTTTTTTATGCTTTTCTGGCTGGGGCGGCGCCGATGGTGCTTTTGTTCGATAAGCAGTTGGGGAGAACTGATGGTCTAATTCTTCTCGCTCTCTATGGTTTTTATAATGTTTTGATTCTTAAAGAAAGCCAACAGCGTTTGGCTGAGGCAAGAGACGGAAGAGAAGAAAGCTTTGTTGGGCGGCTATTGAAACAATTAAGTCATAGGGGGACGAAAAAAGAACTTGGTTGGCTATTTTTAGGCATTGCTCTTTTGCTTTTTTCAGCGGATATGATTGTCAGAATAGCAAGCAGGATGGCAATAGCTTTTAACTTACCCTTGTTATTAATCGGGCTGTTTTTAGTCGCTGTTGGCACTTCTTTGCCAGAGCTGGCTTTTGAACTGAAAGCAGTGCGAGAAAAAGAATCAGGTATGGTTTTTGGTGACCTTTTGGGTTCAGTGGTGGCTAATAGCACTTTGATTATTGGAATAGTAGCTTTAATTTCTCCAATTAGAATTAGGGCTTTCGATGAGTATCTCTTGGCGACAATTGCTTTTGTGATTATTTTTGGTTTTTTCTATCTTTTTATCCGGACCAAACACAAACTAGAGCGTTGGGAAGGAGCCATTCTTTTTGGAGTTTACTTGATTTTTGTTCTTCTTGAATTTCTTAAGCTTTGAGTAATGGACCTGATTGCCGATCTTCATATTCACAGTAAATATTCACGAGCAGTTTCGCCGCAGATGATTATTCCTGAAATAGCCAGATGGGCAAAAAGAAAGGGGATTGACTTGGTGACGACAGCTGATTTTACTCACCCCTTATGGCTAAGGGAACTTAAGGAGAATTTGACTGAGGTGAATAAAGGCATCTATTGTTGTAAAGGAGAACCGAGCGATGTTTTGTTTTTATTAACCACCGAAATCTCCAGTATCTACAGTCAAGGAGGAAAAGGACACCGGATTCACAATCTTGTTTTTGCCCCTAATTTTGAGACAGTGGAGAAGATTAACGAACAGCTAAGAAGCGATGGAGTGAAGCTTTTATCTGATGGGCGGCCAATGACGGGCTTGTCCAGTATTGAGCTTTGTGAGCTTGTTTTCTCAATTTCTAAAGATTGCCTGGTGATTCCGGCCCACGTCTGGACTCCTTGGTATTCACTTTATGGCTCTCGTTCCGGTTTTGATTCAATTAGAGAGTGTTTTGGGAAATTTACTGACCAAATTTATGCGATTGAGACAGGTTTGAGCAGTAATCCGGCAATGAATTGGCGGATAGAAGAACTGGATAGCCGGAGTATTCTTAGTTTCAGTGATGCCCATAGTCCTCAGAAGCTGGGGAGAGAGGCAACGGTTTTTAAAATTGAAAAGTCAAAGTTCGATTATCAGGATATTAAACAAGCGATTCAAGAACAGCAGATTAGTTACACGATTGAGTTTTATCCTCAAGAAGGGAAGTATCATTATACCGGTCATCGGAACTGTGAAGTCAAACAATCTCCTGCAGAAACGAAAAAACTGGGAACGACTTGCCCGGTTTGCGGCAAGCCCTTGACCGTGGGAGTCATGCATCGAGTGGAAGAACTGGCAGGGCGAAGCGCTGAGGAAATGAAAACTAAAGAAATTAAAATTGGGAATGGGGTAAAAGGAATTAGTTGGCGAAAGAGGCCACCATACATAATGCTAGTGCCTTTAGTAGAAATTTTATCCGAGGTTTTAGGGGTTGGTGTTTCCAGCCAAAGAGTAGAAACTGAGTACAATCGTTTGGTGGAAAGATTTAATTCTGAGTTTAATGTTTTACTGAAAGTTGACCCTTTAGAAATTGCCAAAATTGCCGGTGAAAAAGCGGCCCAGGGGATTAAGAAAGTAAGAGAGGGCGAAATTGTCGTTGATCCGGGTTATGATGGGGTTTTTGGGACAGTTAAGATTTGGGGAGAAAAAGAGGAAAAAGAGAAGAAACAAATGACTTTGTTTTGAAATGAGCCTTGACAACCATTATTAATTTATGGGACGATTTAGGTAGAGAGGAGGTGAATAAATTTATACTTCGCAGTGACGCTGTATAAGACTCTAAATTTTTTTAGTTACTGCGGAAAACAAAAATTATGCCAGAAAAAGCAGGTACAGGATTACCCAAAAATACAGCGGCGGCGCTTACTTATGTTTTGGGTTGGCTGACCGGGATTGTTTTTCTTTTGATTGAAAAAGACCCATTTGTTCGCTTCCATGCGATGCAGTCAATTATTGTTTTTGGCGCCCTGATGATTTTGATGTTCATTCCCGTCATTGGCTGGATGCTTTCTCCCTTGCTTTGGATTATCGGCTTTATCCTTTGGCTGGTTTTAATCTTCAAAGCTTATCAAGGGGAAGAATTCAAATTACCGTTTGTAGGTGACTTTGCCAAAAAGCAGCTAACGAAAATTAAATAGCAGTTCGATCAATTAGTGAATCATCAGGCTGCTCCTTTTAGCCGTCAGGTCGGACTGCTTTTTGTGTGTTAAAATTGTGATTAGGATGGTTTTTAAGAATAGAGAAGAAGCAGGTAAAAAACTTGCCGTTAAACTAAAAAACTTTCAAGATAAAAAAAATTTGATTGTTTTGGCTATCCCCAGAGGTGGACTGGCAGTTGGTAAACAATTTTCCCAAACTCTTAATTGTCCCTTAGATATTATTGTGACCAAAAAAATTAGCGCCCCTGGTAACCCGGAGTTGGCCATTGGGGCGGTGGGGGAGATTGGCGAGCCGGTAATAAATGAAGAATTAGCCGTCAGTGTTGGCGCGGGTGAGAAGTATCTTGAGGAGGAAATTACTAATCGGCAAACAGAAGTGGAGAGACGAATAAAGGAATATCGAGGCGAAAGACTTCCTTTTGATTTGAAAAATAAAACGGTGATTATTACTGATGATGGGGTGGCGACCGGGGCAACGATGGAAGCAGCCGTGGAAGTAGTCAGACAACAAGAACCTAAAAAAATTATTGTGGCGACGCCGGTAATTGCCCGAGATTCGCTGAAGAAACTTGAAGAAAAAGCTGATGAAGTCATTTATCTAGAAGCGCCCTTGATGTTTTTTGCCGTCGGTCAGTTTTATCAGGAATTTAGACAGATTACTGATGAGGAAGTTAAAAGGTTATTAAGATGATTTTAATTGTTGGACTGGGTAATCCAGGTAAGAAATATCAGAACACCCGCCATAATTTGGGTTTTATGGTTTTGGATGGAGTATTGGCAAAATTGTTACCCGTAGAAAAAACAGCTTGGAAAGAAAATAAAAAATTTAATAGCGAAATAGCGAAAATTGGCAATCTAATTCTGGCAAAACCGCAAACTTTTATGAATGCCTCTGGACTTGCTGTCACCAAGATAACTAATTATTATAAAATTAAGCCAGAAGATATTTGGGTGGTTCATGATGACGTTGACCTACTATTAGGCAAGATGAGAGTCAGAAAAGGCGGGAGTTCAGCTGGCCATCGTGGTTTAGAATCGATTATTGAGGAATTAGGCAAGAGTGATTTTGTTCGTTTTCGTTTAGGCATCGGTTATCCGGTCAAGAAGGAAAAAGCCAAGATTGGTAAAGAAAAATTAGTGGAAAGATATGTTTTGTCAGAATTCAAGCGAGAAGAAAAAACTAAAGTTAAACAGGTAATTGGCAGGGCGGTTAAAGCGATTAAAATAGCTTTGGTTGAGGATTGGCAGGGAGCTGCTAATCAATTTAATTAAGTAATGAAAATAAATTTTTCAATTAATAAAATCATTCGTTTTTTGACTATTTCCGATATTCTCATGCTTTCAGGCTGGGGATTGATTAATCCCATTTTTGCTGTTTTTGTGACTGATCAGGTTCAAGGAGGCAATGTGGAAATGGCCGGTTTAGCGATTACTGTTTTTCTTTTGACAAAATGTTTAGTCCAAATTCCAACTGCCTTGGTTATTGATAAAAAAAGAGGTGAGATTGATGATTTTTGGGTGATGATTATCGGTTCGCTAATTATTTCTCTGACTGCCTTTCTTTATATTTTTGCCCGAACAGTTTCTCATATTTTCTTAATTCAGGTTATCGGGGGTTTTGGTGCGGCTCTTTCTTATCCTACCTGGCTGGCAATTTTTACCAGACATGTTGATAATCGTCGAGAAGGCCTTGAATGGAGTCTTTATTACACAACTACGGATTTAGGTGGGGCTTTGGTGGCGGGTTTAGGTGGAGCGATTGCCAATTATTTAGGTTTTCAACCTTTATTTTTATTAGTAGGCTTACTTTCTTTATTAGGCACGGCTTTTTTGTTTGTTTTTTATAGAGATCTTAGGAAAAGGTAGATGAAACATCTTACCCATAGCACTGGTTTTCGCTGGCTTCATTTAGACAGTGATGGGATTGGTACAGTTATTACGATGGTGACTCTGCGACGGATGGCGGTAGAATTACTGGGCTTATTCTCACCTCTCTATATTCTATACATTACTCAGAGCCGGGGTTTTTCCACCAAAGGTTCTATTTTAGTGATTATTGGTTATGAACTATTAATTTACATCGCTAAGCTTTTGACGATGCCTTTAGCAGAGAACACTAGTTTTAGATTAGGCTACCGGCGGACTTTAATCCTTTCTGTCATTCCTTTTTTCCTTTTTGTTGGTTTATTGGCTTTTAGTCAAAGCCAGCCAATTTTACTTATTGCCGTGGCTGTTTTTTGGGGAATACATGCGGCCTTTTTCTGGTTTGGTTATCACGGGCTTTTTGTTAAGAGAGCTGACCACGAACATTTTGGCAAACAGACCGGCATTTGCCAGGCTATTTATATTTTAATCGGTATTTTAACGCCGATTTTGGGCGGATTAATTGTCATTAATCTTGGCTATCAAGCGCTCTTTATCGCGGCGGGGGCAATTTTTACCTTAGCGATGATGGTTGCCCTTCTTTCCAAAGAAATAAAGCCTAATCGTGACGCCCGGATTGCCAACGTTGTTCAACTTTTCAAAACCCATAAAAAGGTAATGGCTGGTTACTTTGGCTGGGGGTCAGAAACAGCTCTTTACAGCGCCATTTGGCCAGTCTTTTTGTTTTTATTAGTAGGTAAGATGGTGGTTTTTGGTGAGGTTATTGCTGCGGCCGTCCTGGTAGCGGCGATAATTACTTATTTAGTGGGTTTAATTGTTGACAAGATAGGGGTGAAGAAGGTGATTAGTTTAGGCTCAATCATTGGCTTTTTAACTTGGCTTGTCCGGGTAGTGGCGAGAGCCCCTTTAGCTATTGTTGGTGTTGATGGTCTTTACCGAATGACTGCGCAAATGCTCACTATTCCATTGAGTGTTCGGTCTTATCAGAAAGCAATTGATGGCGGCACCGGTCAGTCTCTTTATTTCATGGAAATCTCCTTGGGTCTTGGGGCGATTACCGCCCTGTCAATCGCGGCGATTTTCGTCTTTTTTAACCTGCCTCTTTGGACCATCTTTCTTTTGGCTTCTATAGGAGCTTTGGCGCCGATTTTGATTGGTAGAGGGTAAAAATGGCAAAGAAAAAAAGCTTTCAAACTATAGGTGATGTTCTCAAAAACTTCGATTGGGACGAAAAGAAATACATTTCCCGAGAATTTCAGGATTATGGCTATCGTTTAGCTGAAGAATTAGGTGACTTAAAACACAAAGCCCTTTATATTAAGCTGGCCAAAGAATTACCTCGAGTCATACTTGAAGAAGCAAGGAATTTTGTTAAAGACGCCAAAAACGTAAAAAACCCGGCGAGACTTTTTATGTGGAAATTACAGGAACTGAAGAAAAAGAAGAAAAGATAAATCTGTGTTATAATTATCGAAACTGCCACCTTAAGATTCTTCTGTTAATCATGATAGAAAGAGAGAAAGTTCTAACTCGAAGAGACTTTCTAAAGTATGCATTTATGACTTTGGTTGTTGGTTGTAGTTCAAGAAATCAGCCTAGTTCGCCTGAGCTAACGCCTGGTGAATCAGCCAAAGAGAATTTGCCTGAAAGCCTTCCCGAAACTGAAGAGTGTCTTTCCCTTTCTTTTCAAAATTTAAGCAAAAATTATCAACTGGTTGGCATCCGAGATGATTCGCTAGAAGAGGCCTTAGCAGAAACTAATCTTGACCCTAATTATCTTCTCTATTTTGTTTTTGAGGATGCCAGCGAACCTGAAACCAACAAACCAACACTTAAAACCATCCTTTACGTTTATGATAGTCCTACGAACGAATCAGCCATCCTTGGGCTTGAATTAGGCCAAACATTACCCCTTGAAGGACTAGATGAGAATGAAAGGATTTCCTTTGTGGCCACGACCGCTTTCAGAATCCATCTTCACTTGATTGATTTTTTTCAACCTTATCTTGAGGATGGGGAGGTCAGCCGAGAAGAAGAGGAAATTCTTTACCAAAGTTTTCCAGAAGAAAGAATTAGTGAAATTGGAGAAGAGATTTTAAGGGAGATAAAAGAAGACGAAAGTAAACTTATTTTTATCTTTGCCCCTATAGGAGAAATGCCGGTTTAGGTTATAATTCTTCTTAGTGAAGTCTTTAAGTGGGTTTTCCCAGAAAGTTTATCGAATTACCAAGGAAATTCCCTTTGGAAAAGTGATGACCTATGGCCAGATTGCGGCTAAATTAGGTAAGCCCAAAGCGGCGAGAGCCGTGGGTAATGCTCTTCATAATAATCCTGACCCCAAAACAATTCCCTGTCATCGGGTAGTCAACCGAGAAGGAAGACTGGCGCCCAATTTTGCCGGGAAAGGCTGGCAGGAGCATAAAAGGAGGCTTTTGAAAGAAGGGGTGAAGTTTAAAGAGGGCAATCACGTTGATTTGGAAAAATGTCAGATGTAATCCAAGCCCATGTTTTTATAAAAGGCAGAGTTCAAGGGGTCTTTTTTCGTTGGTGGACTCAACGCCAGGCAAAAAAACTTGGTTTAACAGGTTGGGTAGGGAATTTGGCTGACGGGCGGGTCGAGGCGGTTTTTCAGGGAACAACAGAAAAGGTTGAGAAAATGATTGAAAAATGTAAGCAGGGTTCAGCTGGGGCGAAGATTGAAAATGTTGAAATGGAGAAGGGAAAAGCTAGCAGTGTGTTTTCTGGGTTTGAGATAAAATAGAGAGGTAAACATGGGTAAGGTTTTCATTGGTACTTCAGGTTTTTCTTATCCTCACTGGGGAAAAGGAGTTTTTTACCCCAAAGGTTTATCACCAACAAAATGGTTCGAATATTATTGTCAGTATTTCAAGACAGTGGAGTTAAATGTTTCTTTTTATCGCCTGCCCAAAAAAGAAACTTTTCAAGGCTGGCGAAAGCGAGCCGGCAAGGATTTTGTTTTTTCAGTTAAAGGTAGTCGCTATATTACTCACATTAAGAGGTTAAAAGATTGTCAAGAACGGCTCAAGAGATTTTTCGAGGCAGCAGAACCCTTAGGAGGTCTGACCTCTCGGGAGGTCAGACCTCATCGGGTAGTTCTTTGGCAACTACCACCAAGGTTTAAAGCTAATCCTGAAAGATTAGCTGAATTTTTAAGGCTCCTTCCCAAGGAATGGCGTCATGCCTTTGAATTTCGGGATGAAAGCTGGCTGATGGGTGGGGTTTACAAACTTCTTAAAAAACACAAGGCGGCGGTTGTTTTTCAGGACAACCCCAGCTGGCCCATTACCGATGAAATCACTACTGATTTTGTTTATCTTCGCTTCCATGGCAGGACGCAGCTCTATTCTTCGTGCTATACTAAAAAAGAGTTAAGAGAATGGGTAAAAAAGATTAAGAATTGGCAGAAAAAAGGAATTGATTGTTATGCCTTTTTTAACAATGACGCGCTTGGATATGCGGTTGAAAATGCCCAAACTTTGATAAAATTATGCTCAAAAAAGAAGTAAGAAGCCATCTTTTAGTCACTCTTATTTGGCTAATTCTGATTACCTTGCTGCGCTGGAACTGGCACTGGAACTTAGTCTTGCTTTGGTTGGGCGGTTTAATGGGAACATTTCTGCTTGATATTGACCACCTTCTTTATGCCCTGGTCATTTACCCCCACGAACTAACCAGTATGAGAGTGAAGCGCCTAATAGACCAGCGGCGTTTCAAAGATGCCCTTATTTTGCTTGTTGATACTCACGAGGAACGATTCAAGTTTTCCTTTCACACGGCCATTTTTCAGCCGATTCTTTATATTGCTTGCTTTTTTATTTTGACTTCTACCGGCAGTTTATTTGGGGCCGGCTTGGTCATGGCGATGGCCCTTCATTTATTAAAAGATGAAATAGAGTGTTTATTTAGTAGAGAAAGGGAGGAATATCTGCGAAAATGGCTTTTTTGGCAAGTAAAGACTGAAGTTACCTTTAACCAGCAGAGATTTTTTGTTATTTTAATGCTGCTTGTTTTTATTGGCTTAAATGTTTTGTTAATATAAACAGATAGGAGGTGATAAGATGTTTGACTTAACAGGTAAAAAAGCTTTGGTTACCGGTGGTTCCCGGGGCATTGGTCGAGGCATTGCTTTGGCTTTAGCCAAACAAGGGGCGGATGTGGCCGTCAATTATCATTCAAAAACCGAGGAGGCGGAAGCGGTGGTGGTGGAGGTGAAAAAACTAGGTAGAGAAGCTTTTGCTGTCCAGGCTGATGTTTCAAATGCTCAAAGTGTCGCAAAAATGTTTGCGGAAATAAAAGCAAAATGGGGGAAACTGGATATTTTAGCCAATAACGCGGGAATTGCCTCTTCTTCTGTTTCAATAGAACAAACCACCGAGGAGCAATGGGATACAGTTTTGGACACAAACCTCAAAGGACAGTTTTTATGCGCAAGAGAAGCAGTCAAATTAATGGGGTCAGGGGCAAAAATTATTAATAGTGCTTCGATTGCTTCTGGCGGTGTCGGCGTGGGGCTCGGTCGGGCCGCGGGTTATGTGGCTTCTAAAGGTGGAGTGGTCGGGCTGACCGAGGATTTAGCCGCTGAACTAGCGCCCAAAGGCATTAACGTTAACGCCGTCGCCCCAGGAATTATTGAAACAGATATGACGAGAGATTTTATTGCCGATCCTAATATCCAAAAGAACTTTTTATCTCATATTCCTAAAGGAAGATTTGGTAAACCTGAAGACGTGGCCGCCGCCGTTACTTTCTTAGCTTCTGATGAAGCCGATTACATTATTGGCCTCGTTCTTTATATTGATGGGGGCTGGTTGGCCAGCTAGAAAGTTTTTAAATTAATTCGCTCTTGGACCGAGGGGACTCTTAATCGCTGATTGAGAAACGAGAAGAGATTTGGCAACTCTATCAATAAAATCAGCGGCGGTTTTTCTTTGTTTCTTATTTAGTTGGTCGTAAGGTTTTTCGCCTCTTTTAATTATTGCTACTAGATCGACTATAGCCCTGGTTATCTCCGGCTCGGTAATATCAGGAGGGCATGATAAGCTGAAATGGGCGTCATTCTCAGTAGCATGAACGCTGACCTGGAAGAGTTGTGATAGGATCTCTACCCGCATTGAGCTGATTATACACTATGGGTATCATTTGGTCAAAAAAGCCAACGATTGAAAAAATAGCCGGTTTTGGGTAAGATGGAAAAAGGAAGGAGGTGGTAAGATGGCAAGAAAGAAAAAAGCCAAGACAATTCAGATTTTCTCTGATAAAAAGAGCTTTCTTTTATTGTTGCTTTTAGCGGCTTTGGTTATCATTCTTTTTGTGTTTCAAAGTTCATGGCTTTAGATTTAACTGACCAAAATTTTGAAAAGGAAGTTTTGCAGGCAGATTTGCCGGTTTTGGTTGATTTTTGGGCGCCTTGGTGTCAACCTTGTTTGATGGCAAGCCCAGCGATTGAAGAGTTGGCTGAGGAATATGATGGGAAAATAAAAGCAGGCAAGCTCAATGTTGATGAAAGCCCAAGAATAGCCCAGAACTTTGGCATTATGAGTATTCCGACGGTAATTATTTTTAAAGGCGGTAAAGAAGTTAAAAAGCAAATTGGTTTTCCGGGCAAAGAAGGCTATAAGAAGTTAATTGAGGAAGTAATTTAAATGAATGACCTGATTATTGTTGGTGCTGGAATAGCGGGGATGACCGCTTCGGTTTATGCCAGCCGTTATAAAATTAACCATCTTGTTATTGGCGAGATACCCGGAGGGCAGGGGACCCTTGCCGGAAGAGTGGAGAATTACCCGGGCTATCTTTCTATTCCCGGACCGGAACTGATGCAAAAGCTTATTGAGCAGGTGAAGCAATCTGGGGTGAAGATTAAACAGGATAAAGTCGGCGGTTTGGCCAAAATCAAAGGTGGTTTTGAAGTTAAAACTACCAAGGAGAAATTCCAAACCAAAACCTTAATTTTAGCCATGGGAGCGGTTTATCGACACCTCAATATTCCCGGCGAGGAGAAGTTTCTAGGCAAGGGTGTTTCTTATTGTACAACCTGTGATATTCCCCTTTTTCGGGATAAAGTGGTCGCTATTGCCGGCGGCGGCGATTCAGCCGTGACCGGCGCTCTTCATGCCGCTTCTTTTGCCCAAAAGGTTTATATTATTCACCGTCGGGATGAGTTTCGAGCCGAACCTGGTTGGGTAGAGAAAGTGAGAAAAGTGAAGAAAATAGAAGAAGTCTTATCCAATCAGGTTGAAGAGATAAAAGGGAAAGAGAAAGTCGAGGAAATTATTCTGGCTAATTCTTATCAGGGCAATCAGTCGCTTAAAGTTGACGGGGTTTTTATTGAAATTGGTCAAGTGCCTTCTTTTACTTTGGCGGCCGGATTAAAGGTCGAGCTTGATGGAGGCAATTACGTGAAGGTCAAGCCGACTATGGAAACTAATATTGCCGGTGTTTTTGCGGCCGGTGATTTAGCCGCGATTCAGGGCGGGATTCTTTTTCGCCAGTTTATTACTGCTGCTTCAGATGGCGCCCGAGCGGCCGCCAGTGTTTACCAATATCTTCACAAAGGAGCGATACCGGCGCCTGCCTGGGGTCAACAGAGTTGACATTAATGGGGTTTTAATTTAGAATGAGATAGCTGCCCAGAAGGCAGTTTAATTTTTTTAAAAAAGGGAGGCGAGGAAAAGTGGAGAGAACTTCTAAAGAAGGAAAAACTGTTGAACAAGAACCAATTCCTTTAAAAACCGGATTAGAATTAATCAAGCTGGCCGTTGGAGAAGATCCAGTGGAATGGTTTGAATTGAAGCACATGAGCGATGCTTATGATGCGGATTTGGTATTAAAAATGGTTGGAAAGAATGGTCTTGTTGGTAGTTTCAGATGTCGCAGCGCTTTGATTTTTTCTGAGATGGAAGATTGGTCGGCACCTTTGCCATATTTAGAGGGTATTGGTAGAAAAATAGGATTTATTAAAGAAGGAGAGGGAGGATATTCCTTAGCTAAAAGAGTGAAGGATGTTTCAGGAGAAAAGCAAACACTTCTAGTTCTCAAAGGAGAGGTGCCTTTTAGACCCGATGACGATAAACAATTTTTTTATGAAGTCCCATCAGAAGCATTGGTGCCCTTGGTTGAAGAGTTAGATAGAGAGGTTTTAACTCTAAGATTCTCAGAAGTGATGAGTAGGGTGCGATATCGACTTGACGGAGGGCTTTTTTCTTGTCACTTTCCTGAAGTGGGACAACCCCTTTATTACAACATTATGAGGCGAGTTCCCCTGAGTGAGGAAATAATCAAAGTGGGTGAAGGAGAGGCTCTTATGAGGTTTTTGTTTGAACCCGCTTTAGCTTTGGATAAATTTTTAAGGGAGCATCAAGGGGAATTTGAGAAATTATTTGCGGCTTGGCAAGAACAGACTTGATGAGGTATAATTAGACGATGAAACTTAAGATTAATAAAGAAAAATGTCTTGGCTGCGGCACCTGCACGGTGCTGGCTCCAAAGACCTTCAAACTGGCGAGTGATGGTAAAGCTGAAGTCATTACTCCTCCTGGTGATAAGAAAGAGAAAATTAAGGAAGCGATTGATGCCTGTCCGGTTGAAGCAATAAAATCCACAAAATAATGGCTGAAGAAAAAGAAGAAAAGAAAGTAAGAACTTATACCACCCCGATTTTAGTTACTCTGGCGGTGATTGTCGCCTTTTTGGCTGGGATGTTTGTGATTAAGTATTTAGGGGGAGAAAAAACAGGGGAGCAAGGAGAGAAGATAGCTCAAGCGAGTTCTGCTCCAACCGCGCCTCAGGAACAAGGAGCAGTTTTAGGTGAGGAACAGATTATTAAAATTGAAACCGGAACAGTGGCGGTAAAGGGCAAGGATGACGCTCCTATCACGATTGTTGAATTTTCTGAGTATTTATGTCCTTATTGTGCAGAATATGTTGGTTTTGATTCAGTTCCATCAAGACCAATAGATGAGGAAGAAACTTATCAGCAAATAATTAGAGACTACGTAGATACAGGCAAAGCCCGTTATATTTTTAGAGATTTTCCCGTTCATGGAGAGAAGGCTAAAGAAATCGCTGAAGCAGCCTATTGTGCTGGAGAGCAAGACGAATATTGGCAATACCATGATTTGCTTTTTGAAAAACAGGCAGACCTTTATGAAACAGAAGATTTAGAAGGTTTACTGGAGACACTAGCCTCAGAGATAAATTTAGATAGTGAGGGGTTTAGCTCCTGTTTGGCAGATAATGAATTTGGAAAAGTGATTGAGGACAATTACCAATTAGGGCAAAGCGTTGGCGTCAGCGGAACACCAACCTTCTTTATTAACGGTCAGAAATTAGTCGGCGCCCAGCCATTTGCCAACTTCAAGATGATTATTGACGCGGAGCTGGCTGAATAAAAGTCTTCTTTTTGTTGATTTACCCTTTTTTTAGTATAATATATCCATTATATAGCGGTACTGCGTATCTCGATAATTCTCTTACAAGAATTATACAAGCCGATAGGCGCAGTTTAATAGACTTATGAATATCTTTCAGTCAGTCATTGCTCAGGCGATTGCCAATGGTATTTCGGAGGAAACAATTGTTTTACTGCTCCTTTTGCCGTTAGTGGCTTCAATTGTTGCCGCCGCCAGGCATTTAATTGGCTTCCGGGGGTTTGGGATTTTAATTCCGACTTTAATTGCGGTCACTTTTGTAGCCACGGGCATTATCACCGGCATTTCAATTTTTCTGGTGATTTTGGTTCTTGCTACCCTTAGCCGTCGGATTTTAAGAAAATTAAGACTTCATTATCTGCCTCGGATGGCTCTTTTCATTTGGTTTATCACTTTGGGTATTTTAGGATTAATGGTGATTTTCTCTTACTTGGGAGTGAGCCAATTGGGAGTTGTCTCCATTTTTCCGATTGTTATTCTGATTTTACTTGCCGAGGAATTTATCGCCGTTCAAATCAGAAAGTCATTGCGTGAGGCGGCTCGTTTAATCATGGAAACGATAGTGATTGCTTTAGCCGGTTATTTTATTTTCAGCTTCCATTGGCTGAGAGAATTAGCCTTAACTTATCCTCTTCTGGTGATTTTAACGCCTCTTATTTTAGATATTTGGCTGGGGAGGTTTACTGGTCTTCGACTGATCGAATACAGACGATTTAAAAAGCTTTTGAAATAGTTATGTTTTCCAAATCCAATCAGATTTTAGGCGTCAACGCGCGTAGTCTGGATTATTTAAAGCCCCTGAATAAAAGGAAAGGGCGGCGAATTGCTAATTCTAAGCTCTTAACGAAGAAGTATTTGACTAAGGCCGGTTTGCCCACTCCCGGACTCCTAGCGGTTTTTAAAACCCCTAAAAAAGTTGAAGAATTTAACTGGCTTTCTTTGCCTGATAATTTTGTTCTTAAGCCTGTTTCCGGTTTGGGAGGAGAAGGAATAGTTATTATTAAAAAGAAGGCTAAATTTGCGGGCGAATGGTATTTGATGGATGATTCGATTATTAACACCTCCGATCTTAAATTGCGGATTTTAGATATTTTGGCGGGTCGCCATAGCCTTCATAATTTGCCTGATAAGGCAATGATTGAGGAACGGATTAAGATTGCCAAAGTTTTTCGAAAATATGCTTTTCAAGGCACGCCTGATATCCGGGTGCTTGTTTTCAACAAGGTGCCGGTGATGGCCATGCTTCGCTTACCGACGGCCCAGTCTAAAGGGAAAGCCAATCTTCATCAAGGAGCAATTGGGGTGGGAGTTGACATTGCTACCGGAGTGACCACCTACGGTATCCACAGGGATAAATTTATTAAGCATATTCCCGGGACAAAAAGAAAGGTGAATGGCTTGAAATTACCTCACTGGAATACAATTTTGCTTCTCGCCGCCAAATCACAAGAAGCGGTGCCTTGGTTGGGCTATTTGGGTGTGGACATTGTCTTTGACAAGAAGCATGGTCCGGTCATTTTAGAACTCAACAACCAGCCGGGCCTGGAGATTCAAAAAGCTAATCATTCACCCTTAAAGGGGCGGTTGAATCGGGTGGTCGGTTTAGAAGTGAAAGACGCTGAGCATGGGGTGAAGATTGG
Source organism: uncultured Gammaproteobacteria bacterium (assembly GCA_964585895.1). GTDB lineage: Bacteria > Patescibacteriota > Microgenomatia > PFEM01 > JAHIFH01 > CAZPFP01. The sequence continues at coordinate 7,823 of CAZPFP010000002.1, read as the reverse complement.
CAGAACTCTTTTTGCGGAAAGATTTGCAGACAGAGTCATGGCTGATGAGGGAATTAAGACGATTAGGATTTGGGAAACAGTAAGGGTTCGTTCGGCTGATAAGAAAAGAGTGGAGGTGAGAGCGAAAGTTGATACCGGCGCTTGGCGCACTTCAATTGACCGGGATTTAGCCAGAGAGCTGGGCCTCTTAAAACCAGATAATATTTTATGGAGTAAGATTTATAAAAGCGGCTTGGGAATAGAGAGAAGAGAGGTGATTGGCTTAACTTTCTATTTAGCCGGTCGGAAAATTGAAACAATTGCTAGTGTGGCCGAAAGAGCCAATCTGCGGGCATCAATGATTATTGGCCGGAAAGATTTGAGCGGTTTTTTAGTCAAACCGAGGCGGTAACAAATGAAAATTGTTTTACTGACGACTTTGCCTTCTTTGTTAGAAAACCAGCGCCTTGAGGAAGAAGCGAAAAAGTTAGGTCACTCCTTTCGTTTGCTTAACCTCAAGGATTTTAATTTTCAGATTGATAAAAATCGTTTGAAAGTAGCCGGACTGACCAACCTTGAGGCTGACCTGGTCATCGTTCGGGGTGTTTTTAATTCGCTCAAAACTATTGCCGCTGTCGTGGCGGGGCTGAGAAAGAAAAAAGTGAAGGTTTTTGATAATGGCTTTTTAGCTCACCGCTATTCAATTGATAAAATAACTGACATGGTTAAGCTGACTCTGGCTGGCTTGCCGGTACCTAGAAGCGCCTACAGCCGGGATTTTCAGGATTATTCTCAATTAGCCGAGAAACTGGGTTATCCTTTGGTTGTTAAATCAACCCGGATGGGTAAGGGAGTTTCGGTTTTTCGCTTCGAAACGCCTGAAGAGTTGGCCTCTTTTATCAATCAGTGTCAGACTGAAGACCGGCCAGCCAAAGGCTTTCTTCTTCAGGAATTTATTCCTTATCTTTATGATTTGCGGGTTTTAATTGTGGGTAAACATTTGTTTACCATGCGTCGTCTGCCTGCTCCCGGTGAATTCCGGGCTAATTTTTCTCTTGGCGGCAAGGTTGAACCTTTTGAACTTGACCGTCAGGGACAGAAACTCGCCTGGCGGGCCCTTAAGGCGATTGGCCTGAGCGTTGGCGGGGTTGATATGTTGATGACCAAGAAGAAACGTTATTTGCTTGAGGTCAACCATACGGCCGGCTTTGTGGGCATGGAAAAAGCGGTTGGGGAAAATATTGGCAAATTATTTATTGAACACGCTATTAAAAATAGCTCTTAAAGAACAATGAAAATTCTAATTGTGGGCTTGGTGGCCAATTCCCAGTTAAAACGTCTCCAAGAAGAGGGAGAAAAGCGGGGTCATCAGATTGATGGCTGTCTCAGCGCTGACTTGATCATTAAAGCCGGTCCTAATCAGTTTAAAATACTGCTGAAGGATAAAAATATTCTTGATTACAACCTTGTTTATCTTTGGGCTTTTGCTAAAAGGCGTTGGGAATGGTCTTTGGCGGCGCAATATCTTAACCAGCGCCATCAGATTAAAATTGTTAATCAAAAAGTTATTACCCTTGACTATCGCTACTATCTAACACCGGCTTCTGACTATCTTCAGCAGACAGAGAATGGTCTTCGCTACCCAAAATCGGTTTTTCTTTTTTCTTCTTCTCAAGTCGATGAAGTGGTGAATGATTTTGAATTTCCCCTTATTTTGAAAATCAGCGGTAGCCGGCAGGGGAAAGGAGTTTTTAAAATAGACTCTCTTGATGAGCTTAAGAAAACTCTCAAAAAATTCGAAGAGAGAGTTAAAAATCAGGCTTCGGCGTTTGTTATTCGCGAGTATTTACCTAATGAGGGCGATATTAGGGTTTTTACCGTCGGTTTTAAAGCGATTGGGGCAATGAAGCGCCTCCCTAAGCCAGGGGATTTCCGCAGCAACATCAGTCAGGGTGGTTCGGGGAGTAATTTTGACCTTAAAAAGGCTCCAGAAGTGAAACAGATGGCAGAGAAAATCAGCCAATTAACCCGGACTGAAATCGCGGGGGTGGATATTATGATTCATCAAGAAACAAAACAGCCGTACGTTTTGGAGATTAATCCGGGGCCGCAGTTTACAGGCTTGGAAAAATACACCCCGACTAATGTTGCTCTAGAGATAATTAAGTATTTCGAGAATCTGGTTGGTTGAGCAATATACCTGTCGAAGCTGAGTAATCGATATTAAACAACTTCTATTTATTAAAAAGGTGTTTTTTCTTGGAAAAAATCACTAACGGCTTGACATTAACTTTTAAATGATGTAAAAAAAACCCTACTTCTGTCCAATTTTCTCCTGCTCAGTTTAAACAGATTATTTGTGCCTGCCCAGGAAGGGGCGAAGATGCTCTACTGGGGTGCTTTTACTTTGGGGTTCTGCGCTGGCAGCATCCTCTTTTTCCGTGTCTTTAGTGAAAAGCTTGAGGATTAAAGTTGTTCAAAAATTGATATTTTTAGACTTTATTTTTGGTGATAATAACTTTTAGGTGATTTTAACTGCCTTTCTTCTTTGGTTTAGCCTCAAAAACCACTAAGGCAGTGAGTATTTAGACTTATATCCGAATTATCTCGGCGAAAAAGTCGTAATTGACAGCAATCCTATAGCTGAAAATTTAATTATTTTTTACCTTTAAGTAGGGCTTTTTTCTAGTTGGACTGTGTTTTAATTGGGTTTTACAACAATTTTTTCTTTTATTAATTTTGCCTTATAAGGTCTTGACAAGGGAAAGCCGATCTGAGACCTGTCGAGAGACAGAAATGGCCCCGGGAAGACCTTTTATCAGTGCAAAGAGATATTTAGAAGCGCCTAATCGTCTTAGAACAAGCTCTAAAAGCAAATTATGTTTTAGGCAAGGCTCATCTCCAGAATAAACGAGCTCAATGTAAAGATAGAGTTATTTCAATTGTTGTTTCTAATCCTTTTTGGAGGAGGCGAAAGATATCTGCAAAAGTATGTAAACAAAGCTATAAACTGTCTAATGATGCTATTTTTAGTTTTTTAAAAGAGCTTCATTTTGTTCTTTTACGCTAATGGGACGAAAAATTATTAGTAATTTGGAAAAAGAAGATTTCGGCTGAAAAGGTTTTAAGCAGTCTTCTCCTATAGTATTTTTATCTTTGCCCCTATAGTCATACCTGAAAAATTGTAAAGTTCAACATACTGACCCATAAAAGGATTACTTAAATCTATCTCCTTCATTACCCGCAACCTATAACATTTTAGGATTTTGTGAGCCTGACAAGCATCCTGGTATTATACCCACTTAATGTTTACACTTTTTAAGCTTTAATTTTGCTTATGTTTTATAAAGATTATGATATACTGGAGTGGTGTATCCAGCCCAGACATCTCTAATACCCATTCAAATTGCTTTGGTCCGGTTCATCGAGCAAGGAGGAAATGTTTTTGGTAGCTATCCCTACTGGTATTTGGGAACAACCCCTTTCCGGTATTTAACCGGGCCAATTTTGCCATCAATTCTTGTTATTCTCAATCGATTTTTTCCGGGTCTAAGCCTATTTGAGATTTTTTTCGGATTGATTAGTCTAATTTTTCCTTTTGGGGCTCTAGGACTTTATCTCTTGGTTAAGGAATTGAAGGGGAGTCAGCAGAGCGCTGTTTTAGCGGGCGTTTTTTACTTTTTTGGACCAATTATCCCTTTTCTTTTCAGGTTTTCTGGTGGACTTTATTTAATGGCTTTTTCTTTTCTTCCTTTTATTTTAATAATCTATCTACGTTTATTAAAAGAGTGGACAACAAAGCGAGCAATATTACTATTTGTATCGATATCTATTATTATATTGCTTGATAGTTTGATACTACCATCACTCCTATTGGGTATGGTGATTGTTTTTTTGGTTCAGGTTGGTTGGAAAAAAGCAGAGGAGAAAATTAAAAAAACATTATTTATTTTAGTTTTTTCTCTTTTGTTAGTTACTTTTTGGTATACTCCCGGTTATTGGTTGACTCTTTTTAGTACTCCTTCGTTAGCAGGCAAAGGTTTAATGACCGTTATTCTTTGGTTGGGGAGATTGTTACCAGTGGTTCTAGCCTTGGGAATGGCGGTTTTTTCAGCTAAATTCTTTAGGAAAAAGAGCTTTCTCCGTGATTTTTGCTTTTATTGGCTTTTTATCTTTATTTGCCTAACTTTGCTTAGATTTTTGTCAGATCCTGACTTTTGGTTGGATTGGATTGTTTACGGAACAGAATTACAATTTGGTTTGGCAATTTTTGGAGGTTATTTACTAGGAAATTGGGCAGAACAGGTGGGCATAAGGAAAATAAAGGCAAAAGTAGGTATAGTTTTGGTGACAGGGATGCTATTAATAATTTGGCTATTCGTTTTTAACCAAACCGTTTTGGTAGCATGGCAAAATGATATCACTCAAACAGTGGAGTACCAAATTGGCAGTCGACTAGATAAGGTTGCTAAATCAGGCGAGAAAGTCTTCCTCTCAGGTACAACTGTCTTTTGGCTTAATGCTTTCTTTGATATTTCTCAAGTTCGGGGTGGAGTGGACCAAGCTTCAGTTGATTCCAGGTGGCGAAAAGCAGCCTGGGAGATAAGAGAAGGAGAAGATCCGGAGAAATCTCTCCAGTGGCTTAGAGACTTGGAGATTAATTATTTAGTGGTTCACACCGAAGAATCTGAGGAATTTTATCACGATTTTTCTTATCCGGAAAAGTTTGAAGAAATTTCTGGTCTAGAGAAGGTTTACGACCAAAACGGTGATAAAATTTATCGGCTTTTAGACTAATACCTTCCTTTCTCGCTGCATTTGAAAAAAAGGCGTAAGAAGCCGCCACCAGCCCGGAATAGTGGTTGGTTTATCAACCTCAACCTTTATGAAAAAGCCCGTGGTCTTCGTGGCTTTGAGTTATGGGAGATTTTATTTTAGGAGAAAAAATTGAGTCAGTAAAGCTAGAGCGGCGGTAACGAGGAAACTTAGAATACCGGTGATAATCAGTTTTTGAGTTTTGTTGATTGATAATTTCTTTTCTAGTTTGTTAACTTTTTTCTCTTCTTTGCCAGTACTCATTATTTTGTCAAGTTGCTTTTTGGTGTAGTAACGCCGATTAGTGGGAGAGCGAACAGCTTTTATTTTTCCCCTTTTTCCCCAACGTCGAAGAGTGTCTCGAGAGATCCCAAGGTATTTGGCCGCTTCGCCAATTGGCATCCATTGATATTTTTTATCTTCATTCATTTTTTAGGAGATTTGCTAATAATTGCTTATTTTACGATTTAAGGTTTAAAAAACTGATGATTGTATTCTAAAATTTTAAGGTATTGATGTCAAGGGGGTTTTCTTTAAAGGTACAAAAATATCTTAATTTTGCCTAATAATTTTCTTTAGTTAGTTAATTTGATATATTTAATTCTTTTAGCCTCAAACAGCTGTTCTAATTTGACCTAGTTTGATGGCAAATGACCCTTGACATGGTATATCCATATGGTGTTAACATCAATGATTGAAGCTAAAAAAGATAGGCAATTTTGAATTAGTGTTTACATAAGGAGGGCGGGCTGCCACCAAAACTGTCTTCTCAAGATAGAATAAAGTTAATTGAACGGATTGTTCTTAGAAATGAACCCGTTAGTCGGGTTTGCCAAGAAGCAGGCATTTCCCGAACGCTTTTTTATCGTTGGCTCCGACGCTATAAGAAAGAGGGAACGGTTAGTCCGAAAAAGAGAGCTAGAGTCAAGCCTCGAAGAGTTTCCCGAAAACATGTTTTAAAGATTATTGAGCTTGTTCTAGCTCATCCTCAGTGGTCAAGCCAAAGGATAAGCCTAGGATTGCCTAAGATTGCTGCTAAACCAATCGTCGGCAATCATGGAGTACAAAATGTTTTGGAAAGATTGGGCTTGAACACTTCTGATAGGAGAAAGAAGCTTGTTGAAAAGGTAAAAGGTCTTAGTATCGAGGAAGCTCTGAAAGTTGCCAGAGGCAAAACCAAGGTAGAAATAGGAGTCTTCCGTTCTGTTTTGGCGAGCAAAGAACTGACTCCTCAGCAACGACTGGATATGATTGAGCGGGTAGTGAAGCTTAAAGAGCCAGTGACTAAAATTTGCCGCGACTATCAAATTTCTCGACCTCTTTTTTATAAATGGTTGAAGAGATATCAGGCGGCGCCAGATGATAAAAAGAGAGAAGCTCTCCAAGACAAAAAACCCACAGTCGGGCGCTATTATCGTCAGACTCCAGAGAAATATGAAGAAGCGGTTCTTTCGGTGGTGGCTCAATATCCGGGTTTTGGGGTGGAAAGAATTATTCAGGTTTTGCCTCAGATTGCCGGGAAGTCGATTGTTGGTCATCATGGCGTTCAGAATGTTCTTCGTCGATATGAGCTTAATACCTATGAGAAGCGGTTGGCTTATGCACAGTCCCAAGTTACTCCGGTTACCAAAGTAATAGCGGCTGTAGAAAAGCTTGGCGCTCAATTTATTATTCTGCCAACCGAAACACGAGTTCGAGTGGTCAGATTCGCTTCAGCTACCCTGGCAACAGCCTTTTTTACCACCGTCTTTCTGGGTATTTTGGGTTATTTTGCCACGATTACGGCCGCAGCGCCGGTTTCTTCAAAGGTTGGCTTTTTCTTTGCCACCGTTTCTTTGCTGGTAGGCTCGTTTTTCTTTGCCTATTCAATGAAATATTATTTAACCTTGGCGATTGTTTTGTCTTTCTCTCGCCAGCCCATAGAGGAAGGAGGGGGTTATGCTGTTGGTTTGGGAGCAAAACTGAATAATAACCACAATAATAGTAATGGTAATGGAAATGGCGGCTGGTTAAGAAAAATTTTTGGTTTAAATGGAAACGATAACGGGAACGGTAATGGAAAAAATGGTTTTGTCCAAGCCGGGGGATTGCAGCCTTCTCTAGACCATATTAAATTGAAAAGATATCCTTTTATTTCTATTCATCTGCCTTTTTACAACGAAAAAAAAGTGGCCGAGAGAATCCTTGAAGCTTGTACTTCTATGGATTATCCCAACTATGAAGTGATTGTTTGTGATGACAGTACTGATGAAACTACAGGAATTGTGCAAAGATATGCAAAAGCACATAACAAGGCTCATCCCAGAGGTCCTAAAATTAAAATTCTCCATCGGCCCACTAGGGAAGGTTTTAAGGGGGCGGCTTTGAGCTTTGCGGTCAAAAACATGAATCCGAAAACCGAGTTTTGTGTGGTTTTTGACGCTGACTTTATTCCTTATCCTGATACTCTCGAGATGTTTGTTAAATATTTTAAGGCTAATAATAATAACTCAGAAAAATATACTACTTCTAATATAGCCGTTGTTGGTGGTTACCAATGGCATGTGCTTAATAAATCAGAGAATTGGATTACCAGAGGGGTGAGAACGGAATACGCGGGCTCTTATGTGGTAGAACGGCCTGGCAGAGAAATCTTGGGTTTGCTAAAGCAGATTTCCGGTAGTGTCTATATGATTAGAAGTGATGTCCTTAAGAAAGTCGGTTGGGGGAGAAGTATTACTGAAGACTTTCAATTAACCCTTAAACTCTATGAACAAGGCTATAAAGTGGTTTACACCCCCTACATCCAAGCCCCTGCGGAGTGCGCTTCTACCCTCAAACGGCTGATCCGCCAACGGATGCGTTGGGCAGAGGGACATTCCTACAACATCCGGAAGATGTTCTCAAGGTTAGTTTTCGGCAGATTTGCAGATTCTGGGGATACCAACCAGATTGTTTCATTGCTTCATGGCTCCATGGTTGACGGAAAGCGTCAATCAGCGGCCAACAATGACACAGTGAAACCATGGAACAATACCTCTCGGCAGATG
>CAZPFP010000001.1:19867-45095 GCA_964585895.1 uncultured Gammaproteobacteria bacterium | reverse complement strand
GTGCCCGCTTTGGGAATAAAAAATTGGAGGACTTTTTGGTCATTAATTTCAATATCATTGGTCCAGCTCACACCGCCCTCAACATCCTGAAAATAACCCCGGACAAAACTCCCTAAAGAAATTGGCGAGGGCTGGTCATAAATATTAATCATATAACTCATTCCTTTAGGGTTAAGGGTAATTTGGTAAAGATGTTGTTGTGGGGGAGTGATTTTCTCTTCTTCGGGTAAGCCCCAGTCGATTGGATAACAAAGGGAAAAACCATATTCTTCATTAGTATAAAGAGTACATTTATTACCAACCTCGGAGGCTGGGGTGGCTTCGGTAGAAATTCCTGAAGAAATATCTGCCTCCTTGGCTGGTCCCAGAGTAATCCGTCCGCTCTTAACGCCCAAGCTAAGACCAGCAAAAATCAAGACAATAACTACAAGAATAATGAAAATTCCCCATTGTTTATCCATCTTCTCTTGTTATCTTTCAACTACTCAGCAGAAGGCTTAGTTGGTTTCTCTTCAGTTGACTCAGTAGGTGGCATCTCTTCTGAAGCTGATGGTTCTGGCGTTGGTTCTGGTGTCTCTGTGGGTCCCGGTGCTGATGAAGGCGCTGACGATTCCGGTGTTGGCTCTGGCTCAGTAGTAAGCACTGGTTCAGGCTTGACTGGTTCTGGCTCGGCTGTTGGTTTAGTTGGAACTGCAGCTTCTTCTCCGCCTTTCCAAGCCGGCATTGTTCCCATTAGCTGGTCAGTTAACTTCTCTGCTTCTTCTTGAGTCTTCCCCTGTTTCTGAATATGAAACTGAATCATCTTGGCTTTTACCTGGTCGCGAGGCAACAGTTTTCCCTGCTCATCGGTACAATACTTACAAAAAGCATTGCTCACATCAGCCCCACCGTGGTCTTCCGGCTTATCCATCGGCATACCGCATGATTGACAATTCATAAATCTCTTCACCCCCTTTCGTTTTTTTTAATTATCTAATTTATTCTTCACTTCATCTTAACATGTATGAAAACTGATTAGCAATAAGAAGTTTAAATCCTTTAAAAAGAAAAGAGGGCTACCTTTTTTGTTTGTCGATGCAAACAGGTAGCCCCCAAAAGCCATCTTGCTATCTCATCATTGATCTTCGTCTTCCCAGAGGTATTCTGCCCTTGCTTTAACCAGGACGAAAAAGTTTATTCTCTTCATGAGATAAAACCCAACTCCTCCCACCGTCAGAATGATTCCCAGAACCCAAAAGAGAAACTTGATATTTAAACTCTCAGCCGATCTGACAAACAGTTCTTCCCACCCTAATTGTTCGATGACGAAAAAGGTAGCAATGGCATAAACCCACATCGCCACAAAGACGCCAAACATAACCACAATCAGGGCGGCAAAAGACTTTAGCTGGATTAACAACCACCCCTTCCATTTTTCTTTCATTGCTCTTCTCCTTTACGTTTTCCTTCTTGCCGGTCCCAAAATTCGGTCAGCCGCTTTGAGTATAAGGGTAATTAGGTCCACTCCTATTAAGGGGCTTGCAAATCCCAGCCCGATGGGTATGTTTTTTGTGAACATGTAAGCCGCCCAGCCCATAAATACGGGTGAACCAGCAAAAAACAGGTTCCTCTTGAACTTGGAGTAATACCGCCTTCGCTGTGCCAACCAGAAATAGGTATAGACCCAAACAGCCGCGACAATGAAAATCACTGGCATCTTCCATCCCTCCTTTTTAGAGGCGAAATTTCGATGAAACAACAAAATCAAGGTGCTAACAGCCATCACCGAAGCAATAACGGTTAGACTGAAATTTCCTAACTATCTTATAGCATGAATTAGGAGACAGAAGCAAATCGCAGAAAAAGAAAACAGGGCTACCTTTTTTGTTTGTCGATGCAAACAGGTAGCCCTCAGAAACCATCTCGCTATTTCATTATTCTTCATTCTCCCTCAGAATGAGAAAGTTCATTTTCTTCCTCGCTTTCTTTCGACCCCCACCTTTCTTTAACATAAGGTCCAACAGCAGAAAAAGTAAAAACCATAGTCAAAAGCAAACTGGTAAAGAAAATCGCTTCCAGTATATCAATACCGTACTTTGTGAAGCCCAATCTCTCTATTGCCAGTATAAAGAGAAAAAAGAGACTTGAAACCAAAAGATAGGGTATAGCCATACCTACTGTTCCAGCCAACACAATAACTAAGTGCCTTTCTGACTTCTTTGCTCCGAGAGCAAAGCCGATTGCTGCCAAAAGACCCATGAGTATCCCGCCTAATATCCCCAAAACTAGCGATATGATATTGGTCAAGGCAGCGATTTCTACCGCCACAAAATCTCGGCCAAAAACCAAATAGAAGATAAGAAGACAAAATAATAAGACTACCACCCAAAACTTCATCTTTTTCCTCCTTATGCTTTACCTCTGGCTGGGCCATTGACTGCCTCGACCGCAAAACAGCCAAGAGTAATTCCCATGACTAGTATCAATGGACCGGCAAAAGCAAGTCCTAGAACAACGCCAGTCACCTGGAGCTCATAAAACATATAGGCGGTAAAGCCAACAGAAATAGGGGCTCCGGTGGAGCAGAGAATCTTCAGAAATTTTGACTTGCGCCAAAGCCATTCCTGAAGCCATTCGAAATAGGCATACCACCAGAGAGCCAAAAGCGCTCCGATCACCAAGAGCCTCAACCAATTCATCCCCATCTCCTTCCGAGTCTAATAGAAATGTTGACCAGAAGCCGGAAAAAACCAGGAATGATTAAATAGGCAATACTTAGCCAACCAGCCGCGACTATTAACCCTGCCAAACCAAAAGCAACTAACATCAGCTTAACCATTGCTTCTCTCTTTTCCTTCCTCATCCGTACCCATCAACTTGGTCATGCCAAAACTCAAAACAGCCATTAAGGTGAAAACACCTATCAGGACGACAATAAATTGAGTCTGAAGCTTGGTGAGAAAGAACATCAACCACTCATCAAAGCCTGACTGATAGATAAATATCAGACAGACGAGATAGGCAGCCACGCTCCCGAAAAGAACTGAGCAAAGCTTAAAAACAAAAATCATCTTTTCTCTTCTGTCCACCTTTTTGTTCCTCCCTCAATTTCCAAATCCAAAGAATGAGTATGGAAAAAGCAGCCAGAAAGATCACGAGCCAGATTCCAAGAACAAAAACGATTGAACCAAGTGATGCCAAGTTTTTCAGTCCAATGATTATTTCCTCCACCCGATTTCTCCTTTCTCTTTTTTTAAAAGATGATGAAGAAAAAACAGTGATGTTAAGGTGCCTTTTTCAAGAATCTAAACAGCCTTCTCTGGAAGCATTCTCCAGAAAGACTGTCATTTCCTGTCTATCTTATAGCATTAATTCTAGGATAACTCAAGTTATTTGAAGCTTTTTAAGGCGAGCCTGATATTCTTCCAAAACCCATTTTCTTGCGTCTTGGGGATGAAAGCGAATCCTGCCAGGTTCAATTACCTCGGTCGTTCTTCGAGGCTTCATGTATCTTAATTGTCCCCAGCGAGCTAGGGCTTCCAGTTTGGTAAAAATTGCTTCAACCATTGATTTTTTTGAACGAATTTATGATAAGTTTTGTTTCTATCCCAAAGTGGTTTTAATTGACAAACTTCATGAGCGGTAAACAAATCTTGTTCTTTCTTGGGCATTTTTAAATGGCTTTCATCTAAAAACATATTTAAACAAATTTTGTCTTTGGTTTGTTTGTCTTTTGGGCGTCGGCGTTGGGTCACTAGTTCAACTAAAAAAACCGTTAATAATCTAGTCAACCAAAGTCTATTTTTGGCGGTGATAATTAATAAATCAATATCGTCTTCTTTATCGGCATTTCCCATTGCCAGAGCACCAGTAAGGGCTACCATTTTAATGAGGGGAATCAGCTTTAACCACTGACCTGCTTTTTGAGCGATTTTCTTTTTTTCTCGACTCCATTGGGTTCGTCGCTTTCGAAGAGCCACATTTTTCTCTCTATCTTTGAGAAAAAAGAAACTCTCCTTTTCAGAAATCTGAGCTATTTTTTTCAGACTAAGTTTTCCTCTTTTAGGGCCAGCAATGAGAAATTTTTGAATTTCTTTTTCTTTTAAGGGGTAATCAAAGATGTCCGCATAAGCTAGAGTTTTGAGAATGGCTTTTTTCATCAAGCCAATTTTAACATCTTTTAGCGAGTCACCATCGCGGCAATCCCATACTGGGAAAGAAGCTGGGCTACTCCCGAGGCAGTTGTGGCCAAAGCATCAGCCGGATCTTCATTACTATTAACGGCGTTAACCGCATCTTTAAAATAGTCAATTATCTTATCATTAATCCCGTTATCATAAGTCCGGGAGCAAAGATACCAAGTTTCTGCCTGAGAAACTTGGTCAACAAAAGGAGTTACCAGAGGATTGGTCTTGGCTTGACTGGCCATCTCCACCCGAGAGTAGGGTTCACCAAAAAGACGCAATTGTGATTCAGCCTGGTAAAGCTTGGTTAAAGTTTCTTTACTGGAAAGATATTTGAGAAATTCCCAGGCTTCTTCTTTATGCTCGCTTTTGTTATTAATCCCCTCAACCCAGAAGCTTGCCCAGCTAAGATTACTGCCTGATAACTGGGGCGCTTCCACAATCCCAAATTCCAAATCAGGATTCATATTCTTAATCTCAAAAACATCCCAGGAAAAGCCAAAATACATGGCCAATTTCCCATTGGCAAAAGCCAAAGTGGAACTAGGCAAGGTCAAGTCCCAAACCCGGTCGGTTTTATTAAAAATCGTGTAATAAGTCAGGGCATCTTCAGCCAATGAGCCAGTTGGATTAGTTAAATCCGCTTCGTTTTGCAACATCATTAATCCCAAAATGTCTGACCAGTGTTCAACATTATTAGTTGTCCCTATCGCCACGCCAGCTGTCTGAATCCGACCGGATTCATCATGAGTGGTTAATTCAATTGCCGTTCGTCTTAGCTCATCCCAAGTGGTGGGCGGGGTTTTGCCAGCCGTTTGGAAAATATCCTTATTATAAAAAAGCGACAGGGTATCAACTTCTAGCGGAATACCGAGATAACTAGCCCCGGAACGAAGATTAGTGGCGGCCACTGGATAAAAAGTGGTTTCAAACTGAGAAGCACTCATGACTTCAGTCGGCACCGGATCGAGCTGATTTTTGAGCATCGGCAACCAGGTAACATGGAAGCGAAAAATGTCTGGTCCCTCGCCTCGAGCCAAAGCAGACTGAACCCGCTCTCGATATTGCTGTTTTGACTGCATCGAATATTCAATCTTAATGTTAGGATGGTCCTTATTCCAGTCAGCAATTAACTGACGCATGACCGATTCCGGCTCCCATAAACCCCAATAGGTTAAAGTAACTTCCTTTTCTTTTTGGAAACGAGGTAAACCAAATTTGATGACAACAAAGACTAAACCGCCGACTAAAATCAAGCCTAAGATAAGGGGAATAATTTTTTTAATTGCTCCTAAAGGCGATTTTTTTTCAACATGAAAGGCTTCAACCGGTTCTGGTGGTTCTGAAGACGGCGGCTCTTCTGGCGTTGGCGCTTCAGGGGGAACTTCAGAAGGCATTTCCGAAAGAACGGTTTCTTCTGATAGAGTCTCTTCTGTTGGCGATGCCTCCAAGGGGGCTTCCCCAGGTGAAAGTGTCTCTGTAACAGGCGGTTCTTCAACCGGAGACGTCTCTTCTTCGCGAGTTTCCTCCAACTTAGCCTCCTCTTTAACTTCCTCTACTACCGGTGGCGTGAATCCCGGTGTTGGTTCTGTTCCCGTTTTCTCCTCTGGCTCAGTTGTTTCATCGGTTTGCCAGGGAGGAGCCGGTTTATCAGGTTCCGGACCTGTTAATGGCTCTTCGTCCAAAGGATAGTCTTGATTTGGGTCAGGCATAACTTAATGTTATCATATAAAAAATGAAGAAGAAACTGCAACTACTTGGCCAAAAAGCGCTTTTTTTCGTTCCTGTTATCATCGTCCTTTCCTTAGGTTTAGTCTTCATTGGCTATCATTTGGCCTACTGGCATAAAATCTATCCGGGAGTGACTGTCTTGGGCCAATCAGTGGGCAATCAAGATTTAACCACCGCTAATAAAACTATTAATCAACTCATCAACCAAGCCAGCCCCAGTGCCGCCCTAACTCTTAAATCAGCCGACCAGATATGGCATTTAGAATTAGCTGATTTTCAATATCAACCAACAACAACCGCAGAAAAAGCCTGGCAAATTGGTCGGAGCGCTAATTCTTTTCAAAACTTTAAGCAAAAATTCCAAGCCTGGACAAAGGGGACTGACCTCTATTTGGAATACGCTCTTAATCAGGAGATTCTCAGTCAACAAATTGACCAAATTGCTGACCAGGTTTTTATCCCCACGATTGAGCCGGCTATTAAAATTAACGACCAAAAACAAATTGAAATCGAGTCAGGTAAAGAAGGTTTCATCTTAGATAAAAGGAAACTTACTTTGATAATCAACTCTCACCTCGCCTATCTTGATTTTGAAGTAATTGAGTTACCTTTAATTGAAATCTCGCCTGATTTAACCGAAGAGCAAATTAACCAAACCCGAGCAAGAGCGGAAAAATTCCTAGACAAAAAACTGGTCTTAACCACTGAGGAAACAACCTGGGAATTAAATGACGAACAATTAGTTCAATTGCTTTCTTTTACTAATGGCCTCAATCAAGAAAAGATTGCCAGTTGGTCGGCTGAACTTGCTTCGGCTATTAATCGTCCGCCTCAAAACGCCGCTTTTGAATTTAGCCAGGGACGAGTGACCCAATTCCGAGCCGCTAAAAAGGGCATTACTTTAGAGCCGCAAAAGACAATTGATTTAATCAGTCAATCCCTGATTGAACTGGAAATGGATAAAAAAACAATTACCGCTCAACTACCGGTAGTGACTGCTCCTCCCCAAGTAGCCACGGCGGAGGTCAACAATCTAGGAATCCAGCAGTTGGTTGGCCGCGGCGTTTCCTATTTTCGTGGTTCAATCGCTTCCAGAATCCATAATATCCAACTGGCTTCTTCAAAACTAAACGGTTTAATCATCCCTCCAGGCGAGGTTTTTTCTTTTAATCAATCTCTAGGAGATGTTTCGTCTACCACTGGCTTTGAGCAAGCCTACATTATCAAGGAAGGACGAACTATTCTTGGTGACGGCGGCGGTGTTTGTCAGGTCTCCACGACTCTTTTCCGGGCCGCCTTGGATGCCGGCTTGCCCATCATTGAACGACTCCCCCACGCTTACCGAGTCAGTTATTATGAACAAAGCTCACAAGTAGGCTTAGACGCAACGGTTTATGACCCAACTGCCGACTTGAAATTTAAAAATGATACCCCGGCTTACCTCCTTATCCAAACCCAAACCGATACTCAAAACAAAATTCTCACTTTTGAACTCTACGGCACTGACGATGGGCGGATAGTCAGTATCTCCAAATCAAGAATCTGGGACCAGGTGCCACCGCCACCAGATTTATATCAGGATGACCCCACCCTTCCCCAAGGCCAAATCAAGCAAATTGACTGGAAAGCCTGGGGCGCCAAAGTTGCTTTTGATTACAAAGTTGAACGGGGTAGCGAAGTTTTACAGGACCGGACTTTTTATTCAGTTTATCGTCCTTGGCAAGCCATCTTTTTAAAAGGCACCAAACCGCCCCAATAGTGATTAATAAATGAAAAGCCAATCAATAGACCGCCTAACTTTAATCCTTCTTTTCATTGGGATTTTTTGCCTCTTTTTCCTGACCCCCTCTGATCCTGACCTGGGTTGGCAGTTACGCTGTGGGCAGCAAATCTGGCAACAAAAAGAAATCTGTCACTATAACCAATTCAGCATTCTCTTAGAGAATTATTATTGGCCTGATGCTCGCCATCTCTACCAATTCTTTATCTTTCCTTTTTATCAAATTTTCGGTCTTTTTGGTCTAAGTTTAGTTAATAGTCTCCTCATGCTCGCCAGTTTTGTCCTTTTCCTTTTTTTATCAGGGCAAAAGGAAATAAAAATTGTCAGCCTTCCCTTTCTCATCTTTTTCTCCTGGCTTGTTTTGAATTTTGGTATTCGCAATCAACTAGTCAGTTTACTTTTCCTCTTTCTTTTGCTAAAACTAATCGAACTGGCCAGTCAAAAAAAACTAAAATGGTTTTCTTTCTCGCCTTTGGTGATGTTGTTTTGGGCTAATAGTCACGGAGGTTTTGTTCTGGGAATAATTCTGCTTTTGATCTTTCTTTTTGAAAAAACAGTCTGGCTAATAATCAAGCGTCGCAGTTTTGAAAATTATTGGCGGGTTTTGGGGCTTGTCTTGCTGAGCATTGGTGCTACCCTTATCAATCCTTTTGGCTACAAAATTTACATTGAAGCCTGGCGTCACTTCACGGTTGTTCCCCTCTCCCGTTTAATTGCCGAATGGGTGCCGCCCCATTTTTGGTTTCAAATCGCCATTTGGTTCTTCTTAGGAGTGGCTCTCTTAGCCATTTATCAAACCAAAAAACAACCGTTGACTATCTTTAGGTTTTTGGTTCTCATTGCCCTTGCCTTCTTAGCCCTTAAAGCCCGGCGAGATTTGGCTTTCTTTTTCTTTTTTGCCGGCTACGTCATTGCCTTTATTAAAGTGAAAAGCAAACACTTCAAACCTTGGGCTTTACTAGCGGCCATGACCATTTTTTTCTTTGGTCTTTTTTTTCAATTCCCAAGAACAATCTTGATCGATAGCAACTGGTCGCGGTTTTGCTATGCTGGCAGAACTAAATATGCTTATCAAGAAGTTGAATTTCTCCAAAAACAACCAGAAAAAGGTAATATCTTCAATACTTACGAACAGGGTGGGTTTTTAATTTGGCAGTTGCCTGAATATAAAGTTTTCGTGGATGGTCGAATGCCTGCCTGGCAAACCCCTTCGGGCAAAAGCCCTTATACTATTTATTTAGAAACCTTACAAACTCGCCCAGGCTGGCAAGAAACTTTGGAAAAATATAAGATTGACTGGCTTTTTATTGGACCGGGTACTTTTATGGACTTAAGAATTAAAGATGAGCCAGAAAGTTTTGGTTGGGAGGAAGTTTTTCGAGGCCAAGCAGCAGTAATTTATAAAAAAGTACCCTACCTTGACTTACTATAGGTTTCGTGTTATAATCCACTCTCTTATTGGCTCTTTAATAGAATTTTAAGCGCCTGCTACAACCGCGTGGAAGGTGGCTTTTTTCGTCTTTTCTGGCTTCATAAAGACATGAAGGAGGAAATTAATCATGTCAAAGATGCAGAAAATCGTTGCAGGCCTCTTTTGCCTCCAGGCATTCATCGGAATCGTCGGTACAATCGTCAGTAATATTATCTTCTAGGAGGAATGATGGATCGGCAATCAAAAGTGACTTTTTCTCTCTGCCTTCTTGGATTCATCTGTTCATGTGTTTGGTGGACATTCTTCACCACTCCCCCTTTCAAAGAGGGAGACATGGTTCAACCCACCAAAGACATTTACTGTCCTTGGGCACCACTAAGGTTGAACCCAACATCAGACCAGGATGGAATACGGGAACCCATCCACCTGACCGATAACAGCGTGGTTGTCGTTGAGAAGGGTGGTAGCTTGAACAGCTACTACTTTTTCGACTCCCCTGATTGGTGGATCAGGGTCAGAATCAACAAAGTAGCACGCTGGTGTCTGGCCAGCAATCTGAAGCTGGCCGAGAGCCAATGAGTTAAACGGGCGGCAAGTCCATCTCTTATATTCCAACCCGACTTGCCGCCTCACGTTTTCCCGCTTAAGGCGGGTTTTTTTATTGCTATAATACTCGAAGAGAATTAGAATAATTTTTTTACAAAAATGCGAGGCACAAAGTGCCGCTGTATAATACTCGAAGAGAATTATCGAGGCACAAAGTGCCGCTGTATAATACTCGAAGAGAATTATCGAGGCACAAAGTGCCGCTGTATAATAAGATCAGAATGAAAATATTAGGCATTGAAACTTCCTGTGATGAAACCGCGGCGGCGGTGATTGAGGGTGGTCCTTCGACAAGCTCAGGATTGAAAATTCTCTCTAATGTTGTTGCTTCCTCAATTGAACTTCATCAAAAAACTGGCGGGATTATTCCGGAAGTAGCCGCTCGGGAGCAAGTAAAGTGTATTGTGCCGGTGATTGAGGAAGCCATTCTAAGCTCAAAGTTAGGGGTTCAAAATCTGGATGCCATTGCTGTCACTATTGGCCCAGGTTTAATTGGCTCCCTTCTGGTCGGAGTGGAAACGGCTAAAACTCTAGCTTACACCTGGAAAAAACCGATTGTGCCTATCAATCATTTACAAGCTCATCTCCATGCTAACTGGCTCAATAGGAAAAAACCTCAATTCCCAGCCATTGGCTTAGTTGTTTCCGGTGGGCATACGGACTTGGTTCTAATAAAAGACCATCGCCAGATTAAATGGCTGGGCGGCACTCGCGATGATGCGGCTGGCGAGTGCTTTGATAAAACTGCCCGTCTCCTCGAACTTCCCTATCCTGGCGGACCAGAAATTGCGAAACTGGCTAAAAAAGGCGACGCCAAAGCCTATGATTTGCCCAGACCAATGCTCAAGCAGAAAAATCTTGACTGCTCCTTTTCCGGCTTAAAAACAGCGGTCATTAATCTAAAAAGGAAACAGAAAAGAGTTAACGAGGCTGATCTAGCGGCTTCAATCCAAGAGGCGATTGTTGATGTTTTGGTAGCCAAAACAATCAGCGCCGCAGAAAAACACAAGGTTAAAAGTGTTCTTCTTGCCGGGGGTGTGGCGGCTAACCAATTACTAAGAAAGCAAATGGAAACTAAAATCCAAAAAATTAGACCTAAAATCGCTCTCTTCGTCCCGCCACCAAAACTTTGCACTGACAACGCCGCTTATATTGCCGGCTGTGCTTATTTCAACTTCAAACCAATCCCCTGGCAAAAAATCCAAGCTGACCCTAGCCTCAGTATCGAAGAAGTTATATAATCTAAGTGAAACGAAAATTATCGAGGTGCGAAGCCCCGCTGTATAATCAAGAACATGGAAAAAACCTACAACCCCCAAAAAGTTGAGAAGAAAATTTATCAATTCTGGGAAAAGGGTGGTTTTTTTACACCCAAAATTGAATCCAAGAAAAAACCCTTTACCATTACCCTTCCCCCGCCCAATGTTACCGGCGGTCTTCATGCGGGTCACGCAATGTATGTGGTCGAAGACATTATGGTTCGCTACCACCGGATGAAAGGCGAACCAACCCTCTGGCTGCCTGGTTTTGACCATGCCTCAATCGCGGTTGAATTTCTCGTCGGTAAAGAACTAACCAAAGAAGGCAAAACCAAAGAAAAAATTGGCAGAAAAGAGTTTCTTAAGAGAGCGAAAAAATATGCTGACGATTCTCGCCAATACATCCGCAATCAACTTAAACTTCTTGGCTTTTCTTTGGATTGGACTCGAGAAGCCTACACCATGGACGAGGCTCGTTCAAAAGCGGTTAAAGAAGCCTTTAATCACCTTTATAAAAAAGGTCTTATCTATCAAGGCGAGCGGATTATCAATTGGTGTCCCAAATGTCAAACAGCTATCTCTGATTTAGAAAATATTCACGAAGAAGAAAAAGGCAAGCTTTATTACCTCAGATATGGTCCTATTACCATCGCTACCACCCGACCAGAAACGATTTTTGCTGATGTAGCTGTGGCTATTCATCCCAAGAATAAAAAATATCAACACCTCGTGGGTAAAAACGTTTCCTTACCTCTTACGAGCCGCAAAATTCCGGTGGTTACTGATGAAACCGTTGACCTTGAGTTCGGCACCGGTGCCCTCAAAATTACTCCTGCTCATGACCAACTTGACTTTGAGATTGGAGAAAGACATAAGCTAAACAAGCTAATAGCGGTTGGGCCTGATGGCAAGCTCACCGAGTTAACAGGCAAATATATAGGCCTATCGGTTAGTCAAGGACGAAAGAAGGTGGTTGCCGACCTCAAAAAAGGTGGATTTATAGAGAAAATCGAGAATTACGAACATTCTATTGGTCATTGCCAGCGTTGCGGCGAGATGACTGAGCCTCTTATCTCCAAACAATGGTTCGTTAAAACCAAACCGCTCGCGGAAAAAGCAATTAAAGCTGTTAAAAGCAATCAAATAAAAATTGTTCCCCGGCGGTTTACTAAAGTTTATTTCCATTGGCTGGAAAACATTCGGGATTGGTGTATTTCCAGGCAGCTTTGGTGGGGACACAAAATTCCCCTACCAAATAAAGAAGATATCTTAGATACTTGGTTCTCTTCTGGACTTTGGCCTATTTCCACTCTAGGCTGGCCCCAAAAAACCAAAGATTTCAATTATTTCTACCCGACTACTGTCCGCGAAACAGGCTATGATATTTTATTCTTCTGGGTCGTCCGAGAGATTATGATGTGCCTGGAAATGACAGGCAAAGTTCCTTTTGAAGTTGTTTATCTCCATGGTTTGGTCCGCGATAAAAAAGGGAAAAAGTTTAGCAAAACCGCTGGAGTTGGTTTCGACCCAGTAGAAATCATTGAAAAACATGGGGCTGATGCCCTTAGAATGGCTCTGGTAGTGGGCAATGCTCCAGGTAATGATTTAAAAATTGATGAAAAAAAGGTTGTTGGCTACCGCAATTTCGCTAATAAAATCTGGAATGCCAGCCGATTTGTTTTATCTTACGAAGGCAAAGCAAAGAAAAACAAGAAACACAAAGACGACCAGTGGATTTTGGCAGAATTAGAGAAAACCACCAAAAGAACCACCGCTCTAATCAATCGCTATCGTTTTGATTTAGCGGCTGAAGAAATCTATCAATTCTTCTGGCACACTTTTTGTGATAAATACATTGAAAAAAGCAAAAAGCGCCGCGATGAAGCTCAACCCAGCCTGCTTTATGTTCTGAAAACCAGCCTTAAACTCCTCCATCCTTTTATGCCTTTTGTCACTGAGGAAATTTATCAACGCTTGCCTGGACACAACAAAGCTTTGATAATGGAAAAATGGCCAAAGTAGAAAAAGCCAAGAAACAACTAATCTTTCAGCCTATCAAGACCATCAAACCTTGGTCATCTAATAAGATTGACGAGGCGAGAAAGCTGGGCGAGCACCGAGCAGCCCGAGCGGCTCGCCGTTGGGGCGCACCAGCGGGAGTGGCTTTAGTTATTTTCCTTCTCACTGGCTCTTTTTTTATTCCTAAAGATGTTTTTCAGCAAGCTAAAGAAAAACTGCTCAAAAATCCCAATGATTTCCAGGCCCAAATTACCCTAGCAGAAGAATTTATCGCCAATAATCAGTTTGAAAAAGCGGAAAAAACGTTACTCTTAGTCCAAAGCCAGGTTAACCAACTAGGTAGTCAAGTTTTAGGCGAGCAAACCAATCCCACCCTCGAAGAGCTCTGGCAAAGGAAGCATCATTCGGATCCGAAGGATATTAAAAGATTGATTGCTGCCTGGGAAAAAGTTATTAAGGAAAAGCCTGACTATCGTGACGGCTATCTCCAGCTTGCCTATCTCCATTACAAACTCTATGAAGATGAAAAAGCCAAAGAATACCTTGAGAAAGCAATTGAATTGGACCCAAACTATGAACTGACAAGATTAATGAAAGAAGTCCTTTAATGAGTAATAGTAATTCCAGGGCAATTTTCTCTTGCCCAATCTAAATACTCTTTTTCACAAAACCATCCCCTTTTCTCATTAATCATAGGCATACAGTCAATTTTGTTATTCTCGGGACAAACAAACCTCTTCTCATCCTCAGGAATTAATCCTGTACAACGCCAATTGATTTCCGCCTCCTCAGTAGAAATATTAATCACACAGGCCGGAGCACAACCAGGCTTGTCAATCTCTAAATCTAGCCACCAAGTGCCGGTATTCTCATTACAGAAATATTCTTCTTTAAGACTCCCTTCTTCAACACATTCGCTCTGCAGAAAAATTTCTTTTGCTTCCGAAAGGCTCATTTCCTCACCTGTATCGGTCTTAACACAGCTCTCTTCATCCTGTTCAGGATTCACAATTGGTTGGGGCGCGGACTCGGTCTGTCTTTGGACAATCTTATAAGCGCCAAAAAGTGCTCCAGTAAATATAAAAACTCCCAAAACTCCACCCAAAATCTTAAATTTATGAAGTTTTAACTTTTCCAGGAACCCGGTTTTAGGTTGCTCTTCGATTATTTCTTCTGGCTGAACTTCTATCTCTTCTGGCATCAATTAAAGTTTAAGTTTTTTTCTGAATTATTTCAATCTCGGCTTGACAGCCGCTTATCATCTTCGTAAAATGAATTTATGAAACAAAAATTATCCATCCCTTTAGCTTTGGTTCTCTTTTTTATCTTCCCCCAGACGATATTGGCAAATGGAACAGACAGCGGAACATCAACTGCCGCAGGGATGCCAGTTTCCGGGATGACGACGCCCACATTCCTTTTTATTATCTTAGGTGGCTCTTTATTTTTAGCAGGGTTACTGGTTTTTAGAAGGCTTAGTTACAACCCAAATCAATAAATTACTTCTTCTCTACTTTCTCTTTTTTACCTTTTTCTTTGGTTGGTTTTACTTCGGCTGGTTTCTTCTCTCCGAGAGGGGCCTCAGCTTCCTCAGAAGCTTTCTTTTCCTCTCCAGGCTTCCCTTCCTCTTCCGGCTTAACCTCTTCAGCTGGCGCCTCTTCTTCTGGAAGCGGAGCGACTTCCTCTTCTTTAGCCAGAGGTTCAACCTTAGCTAAAATTTCTTTCTCCAGGGTTAATACTTTGACCTCTTTTGGTACTTTGAGGTCAGCAACCGTAACCACACCATCAACTTTTTTCAAACCTGAAATATCTAATTCCAATTTGTCCGGCAGTTCGGTGGGCAAAGCCTCAACTTCTACTTCAGTTAGAGGTTGAATCAAAATCCCAATCTTTTCCTTAACCGCTAGTGATTCACCCACTAGCTCAATTGGCACTTCAGTAGTTACTTTGGTTTTTAAATCAACTTGATAAAAATCAGCGTGAAGTGGCTGATTGGAAACCGGATCAAGCTGAACATTATGAATTAGGACTGGACGGACTTTCTTTTCGCCTTTAACCAAAAGCTTGACAACACCGGTTTCTCCAGTTTCTTTAAAAGCGGAAAGAAATGCTTTCAAATCAGCTTGAACTGCCAATGATTTAACTTTCTTACCGTAGATATTAGCCGGCAAAATACCTTCCCGGCGTAAAGTCTTAACTTTCCGCCCGAGAATCTTCCGTTTTTCAGCTGTTAGTTTTAATTCTTCTTTCTTAGCCATATTAGGTTATCATTTCGAGCGCTAACGAGAAACAAGGTTCTGCTCGAAAAGCAGGTTCTTATTTCGAGCTTGCGAGAAACAAGGTTCTCTCGAAATTTCGAGAGGTTCTTATCTTAGCATCCTCTCTGCCCGAAAACAAGAGTCAGAAAGCAATCCTATCACTAGAAAGAAACTTCAAAAACCAAGTCTTGGTTAAATTGAGGTGCAAAAACAACTAAACCAGAAGCGAAGCTGGATTTTGGCTGAGTGGCAACCACTTGGGCTTTGGCTGGTGGCACCAACCAAAAATTAAACACCTTATCCTCGATCCCCGGCTGTTTTTGGAGATAAAGCAAATAGCGATCACCGGCTCCGCCCGCAAACTTATCAGCCAGTTGATAATTAATCTCCACTGTTTTCTTGGTTTGGATAGGCACTTCAATTAAAAAACCAAAGGCGGCTTTCCCACTAATCTCTGTTTCATCAATCTTGCCTTTTTCTATTCCCTTGCCATTAATAACTACCTTATCAAGAGTTGTTCCTAATGGCGTCAAAATCCGCAAATAGTTTTTGTATCTACCAGCAGGAAAAATTTCTGACTGGCTCTGGTTATGATAATCAATCCTCAATATTTCTTTTACTTTTCCCTTTGAATCAAAATTGACTTGATGAGTTAAGTCCCTCTTAACAAAATAGTTTGCTTTGTTAATGCCAAAATTAGATTCAACAATCATCAAATAATCAACTAAACATTCCCCCTCTTCAGCTTCACATTTAACTCTTCTTAAACTGCCATCCCAGCCCAAATCAGCCAAAATCCTGGCTGCTTCTTGATTATCAAGAGAAATAAGCAAATCCTTAGAATTGAACGACTCAAAAAGGGCTTGACTAATAGCTAACCATTGGTTCTCATCAGCTTGGCGGACTTTTTCAAAAAGAGCGTTTGCCAGGGCACCAAGAAAATCCTTTTTTTGGGTTGAGCCCGGAAAGAAATTAACTTCAGCGTAATATTCAGCTCTTTCAAAAAGATTATCGGCATCAACTTTCTCTTGGTAATCAACCAATTCAACCGCCCCTATTGCCCGGAGAATCCTTTGGGCTAAAAACAAGTCAATCCCCACGACTCCATCGACTCTTCTACCGGTTTCTTTTTCTAAAAACCAACTCGCCCGCAAAGCAGAAACAAGAAAATCAGGACTAAAATTAGAGTCACGCAAATACCAACCCGCTTCACCAAGATGGCGACGGATCGGCTCTGGCGGCTCAACGTGTCCTTTTAACTGCCCGTCAGCCGAATAAACATCAGAAACTTGGAAATCAATCAATTTTCCTTCTTCGAAAGTGACTAAAGCAAAAGAGCCAATAAAACCCCCAGTTGGCCGCAGCTCCATATTATTCTGAAAAAGAATCAGATAAGTCCTTTTTCCATAAACTCCGGCCAAATCTGGCAAAAGATGGATACCCGCCTTTGCCTGTAAGAGCATTTCTCTAATGTTTGTTAAGTTCTTTATTACTTGACTGTCAAACCTAGTTAAAAATTGACGAACCTCGGGTTTGAATTTTAGTTGACCCTCAAGATAAGAAAATTCCTGGTAAACAGAACTAAGGTCAGTACTAGTTTCTGAAGTCAGCTGTTCAATGTCGGCTGACTCATCTTGAAAAACAGCCCGGCTAATCTGGCTAATATTCTCTGCTGTCTCACCTAATTTCTCTAATCCCCTGCCAGTTTGTAAACCAATCGTTAAATAAGTTTCTATTTTATTTCCAAATTGATTTTGACCAGAGAGATTAAAAACCGGTCCGAGTGACTGCAAATTCCTTTGGGCCCGACTAAAACTACCCTCCGATAATTTTGCCAAACTGATCGTTTTAATAAAGTTACCGGAGACAGTGTTTTGGTAAGCCGAATGGAGGTTTTTGATTCCCAACAAAGTATTAAAAGCCAGGGAACCGGGAAGATAAAGAAGAATTAAGAAAAGCACTAAGGCTAAACCAAGAAGACGTTTTTTTTGACCAGTAAGCAACTGTTTCCTTCTCTTTTTAGTCTCTATTTCCTCAACTCTCTTTTCTTTACTAACGTCCGGTTCACTTTTTACCGCTTTTTTAACTCGTCTTTGAAAAAAATCAAGAGTTTGTTTTAAGCCATCATCAAGTCCGACTTTCGGTTGCCAATCTAAGTTATCCTGACTGGTTAATTCTATACTAGACTCAAAAATAGGCAAGGCTTCTTTGGCAATATATTCTATTTTCAAATCTTGACCAATGAGTCCTTGTAAGCGATAGGCAATTGATAAAACCGTTTTCTCTTGAGGATTGGTGAGACTATAAATTTTTCCCGCCGTCCCGGGACTAAACATTGCCTTAGAAAGACCATAAACAACATCACTGACAAAAGTCGGCTGAATCTGCTGTGAACCATCTCCGGGAATGGTCATTGGACCACCCTCAATTGTTTGTTTAACCATTTGCGACAGAATTCCTCCAGTTCTTAAATCCATCCTCGGACCGTAAACCCAACTAAGGCGAACAATCCGAGCGTTGATTGTGTTCTTCTCTATATACTCAGTAGTTAAAGCTTCAGCTGATCTTTTGGCTTCAGCAAAACTGGCTGTTTCAGCAGTCGCTCCCTTGCCAAAATAGTCGACTAATTGTTGAGAAGAAATTCTGGCTTGAAAAACACGAGAACTGGAACCAAGTAAAAACTTGGCACCGGTCTTTTCCGCTAATTTTAAAAGATTGATGGTTCCGGACACATTGACTAAAAGGGTTTCTAAGGAAAGATCAGTTCCAGAGATATATGCCTCTAGTCCAGCTAGATGAAAGATATAATCCGGTTCACCAACTTCCGGACCAAGAGGTCGAGTAAGGTTTTGTTTAACAAAAAGAAGGTCGGGATTAGTTAAACAACTCTTTAGATTTTTTTTAGTCCCGGTAGTTAAGCTGTCTAAGCAAACAACTCGACAATTTTGTTGAAGAAGCAACTCACAAAGAAAAGAACCAATAAAACCAGCACCACCAGCAACCAATATTAACGGCTTAACTTGATTGTCATTAGATTGATGAAAAAGTTTTTGGCTCATATGACAATGATTAATGTCATCATAATCTAAAATTGCTTTTCGTTCAACAAAAAACCCATAAGAAAAGTTATAGTCCGACACGTGAAAGAGTACAAACTAATTGAAAGACCACTTTAGTGATTTAAAGTATCTCTTTTTAGAGTATCACTTTATTCGGGGTTATGTTGTTCCCGACTTTTGTCGAGAGTTTGGTTGACCAAGCTGTCAGCCAAAGAATTTTTTTCCCGAGGAATTGCTTGATAAGAAACATTGCCCCCTATTTCTCTTTCCAATTGGCGAACTTTGACAACCAAATTTCTCATTTTGATTTCTTTAACTTTGAAAAGTCCATTGAGTTGATTAACCACTAATTTGGAATCAAGAAAGAATTGAAGTTTAGTAATTGGCAACCTAGGATGAGCAGCTAACCAACCAAGAGCTTCAATCACCGCTTGGTATTCAGCCACATTGTTAGTTGTCCTGCCAATATATTTTCCTTGTCGATGAATAATTTTTCCTGTCGAATCTTTAATAACAAAGCCAGTCGCTGCTGGTCCAGGATTTCCTCGGGCGCCGCCATCAGTGAAAATCACCAGTTGTTCTGCCATGTCAGAAAATTTTACCTTTATTTCTCAAAAATTCAAATATTGTTTTGGGAAATCGGAAAGGTGAGGGAATAAATCCCAATAAACGGAAAACAAAAACAGTCGTAATAACTAAAAGTAAACTTTCGGTAAAAATGGTCACTACGGCAGCCCCATAGTAAGAGAATTGGGGAATCACTAAGGCATTAGCAAACACATTAAAAACCAGAGCTCCTAAAGCAATAAAGAGATAACGACGCTGTTTCCCTAAAGCAACAATGGTGTAACCGGTCAAGTGATTAAGATAAGCTAGAAAAAGGGCTATTCCCAATAGTCTCAAAACAAGAATGGAATCAGCAAACTCTAATAAGCGTCTTTGAGTGATTAATTTCACCGCCGAAGGAGCAAACAACCAAACGCCAACCACCGCCGTTAGTCCCATGAAGAAGATAAAATCAAATGACTTTTGATAAATCCGCTTTAATTTAGTTCTCCATTTAGTCAAATCCGAATAACGAGAAAGGACAGGTAAAAGAGCCATCATGAAATAAGCGGCACCCAAAATTAAGACATCATAAATCCGATAAGCCACCGCATAAATCCCCACCGCCCCGCTACCTTTAAGAGAGCCTAACATCACCGTGTCAATTTTATTATCAATGGTAAAAATCAAGAGGATCGCTCCCATCGGAAAAGACTCAACTAATAACTTTTTAATAAACTGTTTGTCAAGTCGCCAATCAAATTTAATCGTTCGCGCCGCTAAATAGAAACTAATCACAATCCCCACTAAATTAGCCAAGATAACCGCTCCTACCAGAGAAATAAGTCCAAGGCGCTGCCAGACCAAGAATAAAGTAATTAAAAAAATAAGAATACTAATGGTAATATCAACGACACTTTGTTTTTGGAGTTGGAGTTTGGTCTGGAAAATAACTAACAGAGAAGTTTTAATAGTGTTAAGGGCTAAAATTAAAGAACCGAGCATGATGGCTTTTCGAATTAGCAAAGGATGAGTTGTCTGGAGAGGAATGACCATCGCTACAAGAGCCATCATTAAAGCGGCAATTAAAGAAAAAGCCATCCTGACTAGAAAAATATTAGATAAAGCTCTGCTTTGTTCCTTTCTTTTAACTGCTTCCCTGACGCCAATTGTTCCCGTCCCCCAATCAGCAAAGGCGCCGAAGATAATCACTAGAGCAATAACGTACATGTAATTGCCAAAACCCTCGGGACCAAGATAATTGGTTAAAAGAATGGTTACCAATAAACCAAAGATAACGGTAATCACCTTGGTAGCAATTTGAACAATCGTGTTAAAGGCAACTTTTTGAGAAAGGTTCATCATCTCCATGATAAACCAAAAACAACCGTTAATAAAAGCTGGGATTGTTGAAGAGTCAGCCAATAATGGTCAAAAAAACCAAGGGCGAGAATAACACTCAGGGCAACAATCAAAGGCCAGCGATTAGCAATCAATAATTTCTTAAAAGTTAAAATTAAAAGCCATAAGAATATCAACAATCCTACCAGACCTATCTCTGTTGTTACCAACAAATAAATGTTATGAACTGGCTGGAGCCAATAGGTCATCCCAAACTGTTGCCAATAATTAGGCAATTGGGGAATAAAATTATTAAGCCCTACTCCTGTTAAAGGATTGGTTTTAATCATCTTAATGGCAATCTGGGCTAAAGAAAAGCGTTGGCTAAGAGCTTCTTGACCCGAGAGGTTTTTGGCAAAAGAAAAAAATACCC
Organism: uncultured Gammaproteobacteria bacterium; assembly: GCA_964585895.1. Lineage (GTDB taxonomy): Bacteria > Patescibacteriota > Microgenomatia > PFEM01 > JAHIFH01 > CAZPFP01. The sequence continues at coordinate 24,468 of CAZPFP010000001.1, read as the reverse complement.
CAATGGCGATTAACAACACTAGTAAAACCGCTCCGACTCGGAGATATTTTCTCTTTCCTCCACCGCCAAAGTGTCTCAAAAGAGCTAGAAAACCAACTATCAACCCTACCAACCAGGCGGTGCGAGAAAAAGAAAGAACCAACCCTATTAGAGCTAAAATGAATATTAATATCGAATAAATTCCGCGTTTCCTGAAGAGCAAAAAAATAGCGACAAGAAGAAATCCCGCTAAAACATTGGGGTGGGGAAAAGTGGCGTAGGGACGGAGGACTAATCGACCGCTAATAATTGCCTTGGCAATTCCCGGAGTAATCAGATTAAAATTTCTTTCTCCCAACCACCAAAAAATTCCGCCAAGAGAAGCCTGCTTGATAAATTGAAAAATGGCAAATAAGGAAGAATAAGCGACAGCTAAAGATAGCGGGAAGCGTAAAGCGGAGAGTGGATAGTTATTCTTGGCAATATAAAATCCCAGGAGAGTGAACTCAATGATTTTGACAAATTTGTAAAGAGCAACACCGGAATTTTGAGCCAACAGTGAAGTAATTAACAAATAGAAAAGAACCGCCCCAACCCACCAGTATTTTTGGGATACCAATCGAAAATCATCAATCGTCAATCGCCTCTTGATATCCCACCACCAAAAAAACAAAACCGCTACAACCAAGAAATCCGTTAAATAAACAGTCGGGGATAAATAGTCAATTGGCAGACCCAAGACTTGAGTCCATTCAAACCAAAAGTGACGACCAAGTTGAACGGGCAACAGTAAAATGAGCAGCCAAAATAATTGGCGATGAAGTTTCATCAGTTTACTCTTTGGGACGAACAACGACGTACCGATTTCTACCCTCTCCTTCAGAAACAGTTTCAATATCAGTCTCCTCTGATAAAGTCAGGTGAATGATTCTTCTTTCGGCGGAAGGCATCGGCGATAAAGACTGGGCTTTTTTGGAAAAACGAGTTTTTTGGGCAGCAATCAAAGCCATCTTTTCCAAAACCTCTTGACGGCGCTGACGATAGTCGCCGACATTAACAACCACTCTTAACCATTCTCCAGTTTGACGATAAATAATCATCGCCACTATTCTTTGAAAAGCGCCTAAAGACTCGCCATGATAGCCAATAAGAATACCAGGATCATCAGTTTCTAATTGAATTTGATAGATATCCTCTTCTAGAGTGATTTCTATTTTTGCCTTTACTTCAAGTTGTCCAAGAAGTTCTTTGACAACTTTCTTGATTTTAGCTACTTTTTGAGTTTCAGTTTTATTAGCCATGGTTCAAGTCCACCCCAACCACCAATGAAATATTGCTGAATTGCCATTAAAAAAGAAAAAATAAACCAATACAACACCAAACCTGAGGGAAAAGAATAGCCAATGAGAATCGTCATTAGAGGAAAAAGATAGGTCATTTGTGACTGCATCGAGGTTGCCATATCGTCAGCCTTACCCGGAGTCTTGGCCGCTTTTTTCTTAGCAGCGGCTATCGCCGGCATCATCATTTTTGAAGAGATTAATTGGACCAAAGCGGCGGCGAGTAAAAAGAGTCCAGGCAAAGGAACTGGCAAACCAGGAATCGGGAAAACATCAGGTTTACCTAAGTCCAAGTACAAAAACTTAGTATTGATTATTGTTTCAGGGGCTAATTGAAGTTGGGGATAAAGCACCTCATTTAATTTCTGAATAACATCACCATCAACTCGTAAAACTTGAATAAAAGCTTGATAAAGAGCAATTAAAACAATCAATTGAACGATTTGAGGAAAACAACCGGCAGCGGGATTAGCCCCATGTTGTTTGTAAAGTTCCATTTGGGCTTTAGAATAGGCCTGTTTATCTTTACCATATTTCTTTTTTAACTTTTCTAATTCAGGCGCTAATTCTCTCATCTTGTTGGTGGCTTTCATTGAGGTACGAGTCAAAGGAAGGAGTAAAAGTCGAATCGCCACCGTCAAAACAATAATCGCCAAACCAAAATTATGGAAAAGCACCTGATAAAGAAAAATCAGGGCGTTAACTAGCGGCTGGTATAAAAGTAATTGCCAAATTTCTTTCATTTCGAGTGTTAATGAGAAACAAGGTTCTCCCGAAATTTCGGGAGGTTCTTATCTGACTGGATCGTAGCCTCCCTTACTCCAAGGATGACATTTAATAATTCTTTTTAAGCCCAAAAGGCTGCCTCGAATTATACCATAGCCTTCTATCGCTTGATAAGTATATTCCGAACAAGTGGGGCGAAAGCGACAGGCGGCGTCAGATAAAAACAAAAATTTGAGAATTGGAGACCGAAAAAGCCAGGATTTCCGGTAAGCCTTAATTAAGGAAAGAACCAGCTTCTTCATTTACTTTATTAGCTCCGCTTCAATAAAAAGTCTCTTAACTTCTTTTTTGATTTCTTCAAGGCTGATGTCAATAATTTTTTTCTTGGCTAAGAAAACCACATCAAAACCAGGTTTTATCTTAGAAGATAGGCTAAGAACAGCTTCAGTCAATAATCTTTTTGCCCGATTTCTCTTGACCGCTTTTTTATGAACTTTAGTAGAGATAATAAAACCAAAACGCGAAGGTTGGGTTTTTAAAACCTGAGGGCTAATTAACAAACCAAAAAGACCCCCTTGAACAAGAATACTTCTGTTTTTAACTCTCCTTAACTCGGTTCTTAAGGGAAGTCTGTATTGTTTGGGTAACATTCTAAACGGTTAATCGCTTGCGCCCGATAGTCCTTCGTCTTTTAATAACTTTTCTTCCATCCGAAGTCTGCATCCGCTTGCGGAAGCCATGAGTTCTCCCTCTTTTTTTCTTTTTTGGTTGGTAGGTTCGTTTTGGCATGCTCTTAGGATACTAGGAAGTAAGAAAAAAAACAAGGCTAAAAAAAACGAGAGCCATGGTCTGAGATCAATATTTTGATCTTTAGCCAAACCATGGCTTTGTTTGATAATTTATTTTCCTTTCAACAATCATCTGTCAGACTGTTTTGATTTCTTTTCAGCAGACGAGCAAAAACAGCCACCTCCAAACAAAGCCCAAGGATAACTCCCAGGGGCACACCCACAAAAACGCCAGCCAATGCAACAAAGTTGCCGCTGTCAAAAAAATAAGCGGCGCTGATTATGAAAATAAGATAGCCAACCAAGGCATAGAGTAAACCGGTCACGTACAAAACCTTTGATACTGGCCGACCTGAGGGAGGACTGAAATTGTAACTATTCAAAGAGATGGCAATTGAGGCGACTACCGTCATCACCACCAGCCAACTAAAAAACACCATTGCCTGCCTCCTTTTTCTTTTTACTGAGATTCCTCAAATGCCAAATTCCAGGAGAAATTCCTAACCCAGCTCCGAAGACCAAACAAGCTGCAAACCAAACCTGTTGAATCAACGAAACGGTTAAGGTACCAATCCAATAAGAAAGGAACAAAATAGCAGCGGCGCCGAGAACCAAACCCACTAATAACTCGACAGTCTTCCTTTCGCTCTCAAGCTGTTTTCTCGACATTTCTTCTCCTTTTTCCAACAAATTCTTGATGAAAGAAAATAGGCATGTCAAAGTTCCAATAGTCTTTATTGAAAGCGTTTTTCAAAAAGACCAGAATTTCCTAACTTTTTTATAACAAAAAAAACTTTTTCTTCAACTTTTATTATTTTTGCTTCTTGACAACTTGTGGATAAGTTGTTTAAATTGATTTACTTCTGCCCCGTTGTTATCCGCTTTAAATATGGACAAAGATAAACTCTGGCGAACCGTTCTGGAAAACTTAAAACTGACTCTCTCTTCTGCCAATTTTGCCACTTGGTTTCCCCAAACCTTTATTAATAAAATTAAAGAGGTTGACGAAAAACACCAGATTATTGAAATTGCTTCACCTTCAACCTTTGTCGGCAGTACTATTGAAAACCGCTATTATGGCTTAATTAAGGAAGCCCTCGATAAAACCACGAAAAAGAAAAATGATTTAACTTTTGTCGTTAAACAAGTAAAAGAAAGCGCAAGAGTAAAAGAGCGGGAAGGTAAAAAGGGCCCTCTTTTTGAAAAGGCAAAACCGGAAAAATCAGCAACCGAGGAAGCGATTATTCGGGCTGGTCTAAGACCTGATTTTAACTTTGAAACTTTTGCGGTCAACGCTACCAACCAAATGGCTCATGCGGCTGCCAACGCGGTCGCCGATTCCCCCGGTAAATCTTACAACCCTCTTTTCCTTTATGGCGGAGTGGGGGTGGGCAAAACCCACCTGATGCAAGCAGTTGGGGCGGCGATTTTAGCTCGCCGTCCGAGAGTTAACATTATTTATTGTATGGGAGAGGAGTTTACTACCGAGATTGTAGATGCTATTCGTAAAAAATCCACCAAACAGTTCAAAGATAAATATCGCTCGGCTCGGGTTTTTTTGATTGACGATATTCAGTTCATCGCCGGTAAAACCGCGGTCCAAGAAGAGTTTTTCCACACTTTTAATGCTATTTGGCGAGCTGGAGGGCAAATTGTTCTAACTTCTGACCGTCGCCCTGATGAAATCAATAAGCTTGAAGACCGGCTCCGCTCCAGATTTGAGGGCGGTTTAGCTATTGACATCCAAGACCCGGATTTTGAATTAAGA
>CAZPFP010000001.1:4740-19857 GCA_964585895.1 uncultured Gammaproteobacteria bacterium | reverse complement strand
CATTGTTTTAATCAAAGCCCAACAGCGAAGGATAAAGTTACCGATGGATATTGCCCAATTAATTGCCAGCAACATCACCTCCACCCGAAGATTGGAAGGCTTCCTTGTCCGCCTGATTTCCGAAACCAAAACTAAAAATGAACCCCTAACCCCTGAATTAACTTCGGCTCTTTTGGGAACAACCAATACCGGGTCAATTCCTAAAAGACTGGTCAAGCCCAAAGAATTTCTGGGAGCGGTGGCTAATTTTTACCACTTTAAAAACAAGGAACTTCTTGGACCAAGAAGACCAAAAAAGTTAGCTCACGCTCGACAAGTGCTGATGTATCTCTTAAGAACCGAACTAAAAATGCCTTTATTAGACATTGGTCAATTCCTAGGTAATCGCGACCACACGACTGTTATGTACGGGGTGGATAAAATCACCAACCTCCTGCCTGAGTCCGAGGATTTGCGAGTGGAAATCGCGGGGATAAAACGAAAGCTTTATGGATAAAAGATTTTAATTATCAACTTATCCACGAAAGAGTGAAAATTATTAACAGCTTTTTGAACAAGAATAAAAACCGAAAACTAAATAGACAAAAGAAGAATTACCCACTTATCAACAGAAACAACAACAACAACAAGTTAAATACATAATAATCTACTATTGAGGTTTTAAGCTAAAAAGGGTAAAATCAGGATAAACCAATAAGAACCATGCGCTTCGCGCAGGACCTTGTTTCTCGCTAGCGCTCGAATTAAGAATCTTGTTTCTCGTAAATTCGAAATAAGCAAAGCTTGTTTCTCATAAATTCGAAATGAAACTATCTGTTCTTCAAGAAAATCTTGCCCGAGGATTAGCCACTGTTAGTCGTTCTGTCGCTAGTCGAGCTCAGTTACCGGTTTTAAGTAACATTCTTTTAACAACTGACCAGGGAAGATTGAAACTCTCGGCAACTAATTTAGAAACAGGGATCAATCATTGGCTTGGTGCCAAAGTAGAAAAAGAAGGTGCCATTTCTATTCCCGCTAAAATTTTGGCTGAATCTGTGGCTTCTTTACCAACTGAGAAAGTTGAACTGGAAGCCAGAGAAAATAATTTATTAGTTAATTGCGGTCAGTATCAGGCTGAATTTAACGGTTTAGCGGCCACTGAGTTTCCAAAGATTCCTTCGGTCAAAGGTAAACCAGATCTTAGTTTTGCTTCTGATAGTTTGACTCGAGCGATCAATCAGGTCGCTTTTGCCGCCGCTCAAGATGAGGGTCGTCCGGTTTTAACTGGCGTCTTGTTATTAGTAAAAGGAAAGGATTTAATTCTAGCGGCCACTGATGGTTATCGTTTGAGTTTGAAAAAAATTCCCACTACTAAAGGGATTACTGAATCAAAAGAACTGAAAAAAGGGTTAATTATTCCTTCTCGAACTTTAACGGAATTAGCCAGAGCCACGGGTGAAAAAGAACAAGAGAAGAATATTGGCTTGACAATTACTGAAAGAGCTAACCAGGTAATTTTTTCCACTCCTGATACAGAAATTGTTTCTCGTTTGATTGAAGGCAAATATCCTGATTATGAAAAAATTATCCCTAATAAAGGTAAGACAAATTTAATGATTGATGTGGTTGAACTAATCAGAGCCGTAAGGGCGGCGGCCATTTTTGCCAGAGAAGCGGCTAATATCATTCGCTTTCAGATTGATAAAAAAGGATTAGAGATTACTGCTAATACTGCTCAAGTAGGACGTAATCGAGTCCGCTTAGAAGCCAAAGTTAAAGGTGTTGGCAGTAAAATTGCTTTTAACTCTCGTTATCTTCTTGACTTTCTTGGGACAATAGAGAGTGAGCAGATTAATCTAGAAATCTCTGGTTCTTTAAACCCTGGCGTTTTTACTGTCAAAGGCGACCAATCCTATCTTCACATCATCATGCCAGTCAGGGTTCAGGAGTGAAAAGCTTCTTTTTTACAGGTTCGAGACAAAATATTCTTCGGCGATGGCCGGAAGATAAAGAAAAACTTCTCCTGTTTTTTTGTTTTCTAACTGAACAACCCCAGAGATAAAAAAGACTGGTTGTATGTATTCCCCAGGCAGTGATGGCTGGTAATATCCTAATTTAACTTCTTTAAATTCAATTAAACTAATTTTTTGGTAATTTTCTTTAGTAATCAGTTCTTGATATGATGGGAAGCGGAGATAACTGATTTGAGGTACGGCTTCAATATTTTCTAAAACTGCTTTTTCTGTTTTAAGAGAGTAAGAATGATAACGATTAAATTGGTTAAAAGGTGGTTGATAATCTAAGCTAACAATTTTCATTTCTGGGCCAATTCTAAGAGTTAAAGGGACAGCATTAGGTATTGGTGAGAAAATGTTGAATTCGTCGATTTTGAATTCAAATTCAATCTGGATAACATCAGCAGTTTCAGAAGAATCAACTGGTTTATATGTTGGACCTGATTTTTTAAGATATTGAACTTGTTTAACAGTTGGTTCTAAGCTTTGGGGAAGAGGAATCGTTTGGTTTTTTAAATAGGAGAGAGCGGTGGTTTTGGTTTCCTCAGGTGAGGGCAGATTTCCTTTTAGAATACCGGGGTTGCTGAGTAGGTCTAGTCCGTAAGAAACCGAACTCTGGTTGGTAATGATGGTCAGATAATTTTCCGTTGTTGACCAGTTGTAGGTTGGCCCAAGTTTAACGTCTTGGAGAATTAATGGTGGGTCTTGAAAACCAAAATTCTTGGCAATTAATAAAGCCTGTTCAGGGGAGATTTTAGGAGAAATGATTTGGTAGACAGGCAATTGCCTAGGAAAGTCAGCAAATTTTCCTTTAAGCTCAGAAGCTTGGGGAGTAATATCTAACTGATGTTGCTCGATTCCCGGGGGAGGCAGGGGCGGTAGGGTAGCAACCTCAGTTGGTTTTTTGGCAATGTTTCTTGACCAGAAAAAGAGGCAACCGATAATAGTAGCGGTTGCCGCCAGGAGAATAAAAATCGCTCTTTTTTTAAAAATATTAACTAGGTAATTCATTTTTTCTAATAAACACAAGGATTGCTATCAGTACAGGTATTTCCATAAGGGACGCTAGCCGGAATATTGAGTGGTGCCATCTTAATCTGATTCCCGGAAGATTTAAATTCATAGTGGAGGTGAGGACCTGTGCTGACACCGGTATTATCAGTGATACCGATTTGCTCACCATAAATTACTGGTTTGCCGTCGTCAACCAAAATTGTTCCCAGGTGAGCATAAAGAGAATTAAAAGTGATACCTTTGCATGTACTGGTAATACTCACATATCTCCCTTTGCCAGTATCTTCACCAATATGGGCAATGCCTTTATGGGTAGCGGTGACCGGTGTCGTATTACCTACTCTGCCAATATCAATTGCTTCTAGGCCGGGGTGGGAAAAAGAACCGTTTGGGCCCTGGGTGATAACCAACGGTCGAGCATTGACCGGCCAGCCCCTAGGACAATCTTGGGGGGGACTGCCAATGGTTACCGTTGTTGAAGCAAACGATTGTTCGCCGGTTAGATTTTCTTCTTCAACATCAGCCGAAACGGTAACCATATTAGAAAGAATCGAGTCAGTGAATTTATTAACCGGTCTGGTCAGGATATCATAAGGTTCAGAAGTCCATGATTCGCCAGAGGTTAAATCAGGAATATCAGGCCAAACCTTGGTTTCAATCTGATTCGTCCCAGATTCTTGGGTGGTGGTGATAACGTCTTCGGCAGTGATATTAATTAGGGTAGCGGTAGTAGCGGTAATCGTAAATTGGTAAGTAAAAACAGTCTTATCGACGATTTCGCTATTGTTGATTGTTCCGTCTGGGTTGATTTCACCGGCAAAAGCAACCGTTTTTTCTACCCGAATGTAGTCCGATTGACCCGCCCAGGGCGAAGGTCTTCTTTCCGCGGGAATAACAAAAGCAGAAGAAGCAATAATACTAACGGTTATTCCACCAACAATCGAAGTGGTCGCCGCCACTGGAATAAACCATTTAGCCGTAGAAACAGTGGCCATTCCGGTCTGACTAAGAAACGAGGTGCCTATTTGAGGCAGAGAAATAGTGGAAGCGGCGGCTGTAATTTTATCCCAAACGAATTGGATAAGGACGCCGGTAAGGAAGCCAATAGTGCCACCGACAGCCATTCCTAACGGGCCGCCGATGGCGACTCCGATTAAACCGCCAATTTTGAAGCCGATGATGCCACCCACGATGCCGCCGCCTATTCCGCCGATAAGGGTTCCGGTGACAGCGGCAGGACCATAGTGAGCAGCAATTAGAAGCAAGCCGAAGAGATAAGCTCCGGCAGCTTTCATTCCTTTTTTGAAAGTGTCCCAGGCAAGCATAGCGGTGCCAGCTCCAGAAAGAGCTGAAGCAAACTTGCCAAGACGAACAAGAATTTTTCCGGCACTTTTAGATAGAAATCCACCAATTTTTGTGCCTTTAAAAATTTTCCAAAAAGAACCTCTTAAACTGGCAAAGTTTTCAAACCGGCCAAAAGTAACAATTCTGGCAATGCGACTGGAAGGGATAGTTTTAATTTTAGTGACTTTTTTGCCTAAAGTATTCCATTGGTAGTAATGTTCAAAGAGTCCTTGGAAGGGTGGCTTCTCGGTTTTGTAAAGGACTTTCATTCCTTGCCAAAAAGGAATTTGGGGACTCTTAGGTTCTTTTTCATAGAGATACTTAAGGGTTTGATCAATCGCTCTCGGAGTGTAGCCTTTGGCAAGATAAGTGAGAGTTTTTTGCTTTTCTCTGGCCTCTTCTGGAGCAAGATCAGCAAGCCATTGAACTGGCTTGGCAAAAGGGGAAAAAAAGACTTTTTTTACTCCTGAAGCAGCTTTTTGTCCCAATGGAACTTTGCTTCCCGAAGGCTGCCAATTAAGGTAAGTTAAGTCTCGGGTAGTTGGTTCAAGCCAGGGGGCCTTCTCTATCTCTTCAACTGATTTTTTAGCCGTTTTTTTCTCAGCTGGCACCAGTAATTTCTCGACAGGAATAAAATGACGGCCGGCAAAAGCGGTGATTTTTGCTTCTTCTAGAGTTGTTCTGGCTGTTTTGTCGATGATGTTTTTATCGGTTTCAATTTTTGGTCTTTCAACTGCCGCCCATCTTAGTTGTTGGCTGATAAACGGTCGCAATTTTTCTAAAGATTCTCGGTAACCATCTTCAGAGAGTGAACCGGGCCCTTCTCTCCTGGCAGTAGGAGGAAGGCTTTCGGCTAAAGCGATAGTAATTTGGTGACTGATTTCTTGGCGAAGTAAGGGATTGTTGGCAAGGCTTTCTTCTGGGTCAACAATCTGGGTTTGAATTTCTTGTCGATAATTCTGATAAAGTTTTTTTATCCACTGATCAACTTCTTTTTCAGGAGGAATTTTAAAAGCTGTTTTAAGAGCATCTTCCCTTCTTTTTTCCAGATGCTCTTCATAAGCGTCAACTAATTCTTTTAAGTTCTCAGGAAGACTGGCTGGTTCTTTTTCTCCAGCCAGGATTTCGTTTAATCTTAAAAGAAGAGTCGGTAAGAATTTGGGATCCGAGGGTTTAAGTTCAACCCCCAAACTAGGGGCATAATTAGCGACTTGGGCAAAAGCTTCATTTCGACTGATTTCACCTTCCAACCCCCATTCCGGTAGTTGAAGAGCGCAAACCAAGGTTTGAAGCCACTGATAAAATTCGCGGTCCACGATAATTCAATAATAACAAAAAGAAAGGCTAAATCCTATGGCTGAGTTTTGGGAAAAGAAGTCACAACAATGGTTTTGGGATTTCGAGCCGAGGTTCTTCCTCTTTTTTAGCTTCTTCTTCCGCCTTCATTTTTAGAAGCTCTTCCGGTTTAGAGGTAATGAGTTTGTGTTCCTCCGGTGAAGCGACGACCCGAATGGCAACATGATTAGGACCGGCGAAGAAAAGACCTTCACCAATATCAGCGCTTAACAAAAGATGCTTTTCTCCCTCGGAAAGATAGAAAATATCGGCTACCTTGTCAATCGCGGCTGGCGACATTTTCATCAGGACTTGAATGGAAGAGTTTTGAACAATCGCTTTGCCATGCTCAGCGGCAAGGAAGTCATCAACGTCTTGGGTGATGGTGGTTAAGCCAAGATAATATTTTCTCGCTCGCTTGGCAATTGAATAAAGAAAATTAGCCGAGTCCGGATACTGCATTAAATACCACGCTTCATCGACAATCAGGATGCGCTTTTTCATCTCTTTCTTAATTTTCGTCCAGATGTAATCAAGAACGATAAACATGGCAATCGGACGAAGGGTATCTTCCAAGTCTCTGATAGAGAAAACCGTGAATTTGTTTTTGATATCGACATTAGAGCGTTGGTCAAAAATGCCGGCAAAAGAGCCTTTAACAAACTTCTCAATCCGGTCCGCCAGAGTAGTTGCTTCAGGTTCTTCCATCCCCCGGAGAGCCTTGTATAAATCTTCCATTAAGGGCGGTTCTTTTTTCTGGGTCGCTGGATCAGGGGTAATCCCTTTCATTTTGTAGGTTAAGATTAAAGCCCGGTCAAGGACAGCTTCTTCAGTGGCTGAAAGTTTGCCCATAATTACCTTGAATAAAGAGTGTAAGGAAAGAATTTTTAAACCCAATTCATTCTCGCCTTCTTCATAAACTGTCGATAAATCAAAAGGATTGATTTTAGAGGGAGAATCAAAACCAAAAGTAATGTATTCACCGCCAACAACTTTACTTAGGGCTTCGTATTCCTTTTCCGGGTCAATAATAATCACTTCGGTACCGAATAGTAAGGAACGCAAAGCTTCAAGCTTGACCATGTAGCTCTTACCGCCGCCTGATTTACCAAAAATTACTGAATTAGCATTCTCTAAAGTGAAGCGGTCAAAGATAACTAAAGAATCGTTATGTTCGTTAATGCCATACATAATCCCCTCATTGGCTGTTAATTCAGAAGAAGTAAAAGGAAAAGTGGTTGCCAAGGAAGTAGTGTCCATATTGCGGGTAATCATCAGCCGGTCAACACAGGCAGGGATGGTTGCTTTAAAACCGTCTTCCATTTGGAGAGTGGCGTGTTTAGAAATGATTAACAAAGCTCCCAAAGCTGATTCGACTTCTTTGGAAACCTGGTTAAGTTCTTCAAGAGAAACAGCAGGAATAGTGATGTAAAGACCAAATTGGAAAAATCGCTCCGCCCCCTTGACTAATTGCTCTTGTAGGGTGCGGGCGTCTTCAAGTTTGGCCTGGGTGGTGGGGTCAACGATTTTACCGCGCTGGATGTCAGTTTGAATTTCCGCTTCCATCTCAGCAATTTTGCGGCGCAATTCGTCAAGAATCGACTTACCCTCAACCGGGTAAACATACATCGCCACATCAAGAGAGTGGTCAAAATTAATCAAGGGCGCCAGCCAATTAGCGGTTACAAAACGGGGATAGCCAGCGACAAAGAGAGTTCGGAAGTATCTATTGCCAATTTTAAGGTAATCAAAATCAACCTCAAGGGCGCCTGGGGCAATCACGTCTTGAACCGAAACCATTCCCTGGCCGAGCTGAGTAATCGGGTCAACGACTGGTCCAGTTGCGGCTTGCGAGATGGTTACCTCTGGGGCTGTTGCAAGCCTCTCAGTTTTTTTGTCTTTTTCTGCCGAAAGTAGCCCCACTCCTGGCAGGATTTCCTTGGCTTTACTGATAAATGGTAGTTTCATCGTTTAATTGCTTGCTTAACTAAACCATCAATTTGATTTTGGATTGATTCTTCACCCTGTCGCTGAGGTTTTGGGGTGTTGGTGGTTTGAACTGGCTTGGTTTTAACCTCAATTTCTCGTTCAGAGGACGACCAATTTTTGGTTAGTCCTGGTGAGAATTGGGGTGAGTTTTCAGGTTCTATTTTTTCTGCCACTGGCTCGCTAGTCATACTTACCTGTGGTTGGCTTGGCGGAGTTTCTTTTTCCGCTCTTGCCATTGCCGGCTCCACCAAAGGTGTTTGGTATTGTTCAGCAGCAGTTAGTTGTTGACCTTTAATTTCCGGATTATAAACATTGAAGAGGAGCTGAATAAGTTCTTGAGTATTAAGTTGTCTGCCTTTAAGGCCTAAACGAGCAATTTGACGGCGAAGATGGTCTCTTTTAGGATAAAGATTGGTTTTTGCTTTCTGGAGGATATAATCCTTATTAAAAGGGAGTTTTTTTCTTGAAAAAGCCGAGGTAAGAGCTTGCTTGACCCCCAGTTCTAAAGCGCTCATTGGGATAACTAAATAGAATTTTTTGTCAAGAACATCATTTTTAGCCACGGTTTCTTCAATAAACTGGCGATACTTCTGAATTTGCTCTTTAATTTCTTTTTTTGTCTCTTTTTCTTCAGCCCGCTTAACCAGTTCAAGATAACCAGAGATGTCTTTTCTTTGAGAACGAAGGACAATTTGAATAGAAAAAGTAAGGGAATTCAAGAGACCGGCATAGGCATAGATAGTCGCTTCCTGTTCTTTTTCTGAAAGTAAACCGAAGTTAATGGCGGTGGTAGCGATGACTAAACAACAACTGCCATCTTTGAGGATAATAATCCCATCCTGGACATCTTCAATGTCCAAATGTTCTTGGGTGGAAGCCCTAATCGGTATTTTGGTCGGGTCAAGTGTTTTGGGCAGATTCATGAGTTTTTTCTTTCCCTAATTGGGAACTTTCGGTTTCCAAACGGGATTTTGGTTTGATGCGGATTTCTAAGGGATTGACGACCGCGCCAGTTAATCTAATTTTAAGGATATCAAATTGATAACCTTCTTTTTCAATTTCAATCTCGTATTGACCGTTATCTAAAGGAGTGACGCTTCGAAATTGACCTATTTTATTGGTTTTTAAGGCTCTGACCGGGAGACCCCGGCTATCTCTGATTTCAATAATCGCTCCTTCAATAAGTTTATCTTCTTGGCCCAGAACCATTCCCACTAAAGTATTGGGTTGAGAAGGTGGAGCAGGGAAAGGCAGGCTTGGACTAAGTTTGGCTTCTACTCTGAGCTCCTTGGGTCGCATTGGTTCCTCAGGCAAAATAACTCTTTTTTTCTTGGGAGGGATAAAAGGTTTTGCTTTAATTGGCTGAACGACTTTAGGTTTAGGCGGTAGTTTCGGCATTGGTGCTGGAGGAATTGATTGGACTGGTGGCATTGGTGTTGGCGGTCTACTCATTGGTTGAGGAGCAGGCATAGGCATTTTAACTAACTGGAACATATTAAGGGCTTTTTTAACAAAATTTTCCTCTTGTTCGTCAAGCGGACTCTTAGGTTCAGTCGGTAAAGTGGCGAGATATTCTGTTAGTTGTTTTCGGTCTGGTGGTGGGGTTGGGGCACTACGAATAATTCCCCCTTTAGTAGCAATCTTAAAAATAGCTGGTTGTTTTGGTTGTTTTTTCCAAGCAAATTGAGTGGGAGAGAAAACGGCTTTGATAAAAGAGACAATCCATTGATCTAAAGGTCTTTCTTGGATAGGCAGGAAAGCCATAGCAAAACCAAGAAAAACTGAGAAGATAATCAGGGGCCATTTAATCAGCGGTGCTAAAGGTGAGACATAGAAGAATAGCCCAACAATACAACCACTGGTCAGAAAGCCAAATTGTCTGATCGTCATATCGCCTACGAGACGAAACTGATAAGAAGAAATATGTTGAGGTACCGCGTGTTGTTCCATGGTTACCTTCTTATTCTAAACAGATTAACAACCTACTTCAACCAGCTCAAAATAGGTCAAATTACAAGCAAAATAGGGCAAATAAAACTTGTTTAATTAATTAAAGTGTTGTAAAATTCAAGCCATGAGAAACAGTGAACGTGGGTCTGGTGAGGACTCTCCCTCTAAGAAAGGGAAAAAACCAGAAGAAGAAAAAAAGAAAAGAAAGAAAGAAAAGCCTAAGCTTCCAACTGAGACGAAAGAGAGAAGGAAAAACTCAGCGGAAGAAATGGTTGAAAAATTGTTCGGTGGCATTGCAAAAGAGGCGAAAGGAGTAAGAGAGGAATTTAGAGATTTAAAAACAGAGGCAGCAAGTTTAAGAGTTGCTTTTGAGCTTCTGGATGATCAAATTAGAAATAAAAACATTAAGTCATTTGAGGAGCTCGAAAGGGTGATGAATAGAATAGCTCAACGTCTTGATGAGAATTTTGATCAACTTGAAAAGAGAAAAGAAGTATTGTTAAAATTTTTAGACAAAGAACTTGAACAGCGTGAGGATGTTGAGAAAAAGCTGCATGAGCATGCTGAAGAATTGGGGAAAATGGTTGAAACAACCGTGTCTGCTTATGAGCAGATTCACAAGACCGTTCAGTTATCTCAAGAACATGGTATTCTTCCCCCTTCTGGCGAAAGACCTCCGGATTGGGAAGCTTCGACTCCTGAAGAGAGAAGAGAATTTGTTAACGAACAGCTGAAAATGTTGTTAGTTGTTGATACCCCGTTTGCAGAGAACTGGCGAAGGGCTTATGCTCTTGAGATGTTTTTGGCGAAGCGTCCTGAAGAAAAGGAATTAAGGAAAGAATGGCAGAAGTACTCTGAAAAATTCGACCGAATGAGAGTGGAGCATGCTTGTTTTCTTGGTTACAATGCGGCATCGAGCGCCGAAGCGCTCCAAAACGTCACCGGAGTCTTAAGTTTATCGAAAATAGAAGCTGGTTTAAAGGATAAGAAAGTAGTCGAGGAACTGATGGAGTTTCAAAAAGACGCTGAGAGAATAGTTAAACTTCGTGGGGAGAAGGAAGAACAAGAAGCGGAAGGGGAGGACACGAAAGATCTTGAGAGAGAAATTAGCGCTTGGATAATAAGGATGAAAAGAAGATTAGCGGGTAAGGAGCTTATAATTAACAAGAGGACATTAAAACCAGTGATTGATGAAGAACCTATGTTTGATGAAGATAGAGGTTTAGCGAAGATTGAAGCAGGGAGATTATTTGTTCTCATGGGCATGGCTTCTGGTTATGATATTACTGAGTTAACTGGTGGTGACTTCTTCCGCGCTAGAGTGGAGCATTTATATAATCGCATTGCATTTAGGACAAAAAAAGAGGGCGGCAGGTGGTGGAGAAGAGGTGGACTAGTGGATTGGATGAGGCGGGAGATTGGAGAAGACGAGAAAGATATAGATGAGAAGACAGGGAAACCAAGAAGAATTACTGGTTTAGAAGTTTTTACCCATAAGTTTGGTGGTGGCTTTTTGGCTAGTGTGTTTAAAAAAGAACAGCTTGAAAAACTTGGATTAAGGCAGCATCGTGAGTGGATTGGAGACAGATTTATCAATGTAGTAAAAATCGAGGATAAAGATAAATTGACAAAAGTTAATTTTGAAAAAATAGGAATTACTCGAGAGAATCAATTATCAGCTGATGTTTTGGATGCAACTCGGGTGGCTGATGAAGTGAGGGCGGCTTTAGTGGGACATCAGGGTTATTTAGACTTACCCACCTTTGAAAATTATCTGAAGTTTGGCGAACTCTTTAAGCATCTCAGGGGTACTCCAGATAAAACCGGCTTTGGTGGTCAAAAACCAACAGGGGGGTCTGAAAGAGATAGATTAATGGTTTTAATACATAAAGATTGGCTGGAATTCTATAAAGGACCAGGGAAAGCAACCAGATTTTTTACAGAAATATTTACTTTAGGAATCTTGCCGAGGTTTGAGAGATTTAAAGACTATAGATTTATTAGACCTATGAAAGTGATTGATCCTGAGACTGGTGAAGAGAAAATCCTTGGTTACAGCTTAGGAGATTCAGATGGCGAGCTTTTAAGGTTGGGAAAGTCATTAAACTCTGTTAGCACTCACGGATCAATCGATGATGCAGTGAAAAAAGGATGTTATTCACCTCAATATGCTGAAGGTCTTTTGAGAGACCAAATTAAACTTCTCAAAATTATTCCGGGAATTGGGCCTATTAGGGTGACGCAAGAAGTTTTAGACAAAATTGGTGTGGGTGGGTTTGTGGGTGGAATTTTGTTTTTTATCTTTGCACCGATATTGGAGTTTGCCAGACAAGCGGCAAAGCAAATGGAACAAAGATAAAAAAATTGGAGGTTGTTTAATCTTCTTATGCTGATTCTCTTCTGCCTACTAGCCAATCTGGTCCTGGTAGTCCCCTCCTTATCGTATCTGCTCTTGCTTTTCTTGTTTCTTCCATTACTGCTCCACCAGTTTGTGTCCAAAGAGCTCTTGGCCCAGCCGTAACCACCCCTGCAGCACCGGCAATCGGAGCCATTACTCCCGCTCCAATTCCCGGTGCGCCGATAGCTTTCTTAACCATATCTATAATTGAGGGTAACATTAACATCATTCCAAATCCGATTAAAGCTTGAGTGGCGTCAGTGCCTATCCCAATCATTGGCGCTACCCAGCCTGTCGTTCCTTGACCGTAACCAATTCCTTGAGGGACACCCCACCCTTCCGAACCAGTTAGAACAGCAGCCAGCATAAGCACAACCGCCACAAGAGGGAAAATAATAATATTTGAAAGCATCATTTTGAGCCAATTAGTTAGTCCTCCTTGCCCCGGCACAGCCTCGAGCATTAACATTAAGGGAGCGAGGATTACCCCTAAGATAATGCCGATATAAGCCATGAGAAGTTGGAAAAAAACTTTGAAAGTGACGAAAAGAAGAGCGATAGCAAAGATCAGGAGGGCAATTCCCCCGGCAACAAAACCAAGCCCGGCGCCCGTAAAAGTCCCAACACCAATAATTTGTTCTACCGCCTGGCTTATTGCTCCGGCAATGTTTTCGGGATGACTGCTAAACATATCTTTGATAAAGTTGAAAATACTGGGTTGAAGAAGGGAAGTTTGAACTTCAGCAATTCCTTTAGTTATCAACTGGGGACTAGAGTTTTGAAAGAGAGCGACGGCCAGAAAAGTAAAGACATAAATAAGGTCGATCATAAAGCCGGCAATGGCATAAGAAAAAGTAACCAGGATTAGAGCCAAAACTAACTTTGGCAGGGCATTTTGAATAGAAACCACTGTTTGAGGATCAATTTTCACCCTAAACATAATCGCAAAACCGATGAAGACGAAGATGATAACAAAGAACAAGTAGGCAATATTACGAAAAGCTTTCCAGATAGGGAGAATTGGTTTTAATCCTTCAAAACCTATCCCTTGGGCATAAGCCGGCTTAGCGAATACGCCTAAATTTCTTCCCAGATCAGCAAAATATTCAACTGATGAAGCAGGGGGGTTAGCATACATCTTCGCCATTAAATTACCTAAGCCTTTGATGGCGCTTTGTCCTTGATAACTTGGGGGGCAGTTGACACAGCCTAATATTTGGTCACTAATTGAAGCAGAGACAGCCATAATTGTCTCATTAGAGAAGCTTTGCTGATTTATTTCTTCGGTCTGGTAAACAGCCGGTTCCCAGATATTTGTTTTGTAGTCCTTAGGTGTCTCTTCGGGAGCGGTTATTTCTCCTGGGGAGTACATGGCATAGCTATGGGAAGCGAAGATTAATAATAAACTCAGGATGATTCCAGAGAAAAGTAGGAACTTAGGTTTCTTAAAAAATTTAGGCAGACTCATTATTTTTAAATTATCATTATCTATCAATAATTGCAAGTTATTGAGTCAGGCGATCATACCAATGTTTTAAATTGCCCGGGAAATTGGGATTGATTTCGAAAAGACAAGGATAGTGGCCTTCAGAATACATACACATAAATTCTTCAAAACTGGTGTTGGCATAAGGGCGGGCAAAAAGACAATCAAGCTGACCGGAGAGATTATCCCTATCTGCGCCCAGGCAACCAAGATCAAAAGTATAAACCCCACTGGCGCCTGATTCTTCAATCCAGAGAGCAATCACAAAAGCGGGATTCCAGCCATGAGAAACCGCTTGATTATAGACAAAATCCCAATGGGATTCGATTTTTGAATTGGGCCATGAGGCAAGAGCGATTCGGATGGCCGATGCTTTTGCCGCTTCACTAATCGTTACCTTAGGATTTCTGTAATCAAAAGTGTAGTCAAGGGCAACAGGAGAGGTTGGAGTGGTGGGCGAGAATGGAGTTATCGGTGAAGCCAAACCCGGTGTTTTAGTGTTCCTAAGAGGATTAAGAGCATCAATTACCCATTTTTTAGCTTTCTGAATTCCACCAAGATAAGGGTAATAAAAGTTGCCCATGGAAGGAGCGGCGTTGCCAGAACTATAACTGTAAGCGATAGTGCTGGAGGCATCTAATTCCTCAAATTCAGGCGCTGTTTCGGGACGGATAATATTAAAAAATCCTTTTGGCTTCTCGGTAGAGGACTGCCAAATTTCATAAAGATAGGGGTGAAGGAGTTGAATACCAACTTGACGATTAACGGCATGGCTTTTTGTCTGCTCGCAAGCATCACGACAGGTTGTTACTCCTTGTTCGTTTTCCCAACACTTCACCTCAACCCCGCATTCGATATAGTCACTATTGACGAATTGGTCAGTGGCTGATAAAGCAATCTGGATTGGCGAGCAACAGAGGTCATCGTTAGGATTGGGGTCAGTAATGGCTTCTCGCAAACAAGCATCAACCGGCAGAGGGTCGGGCAAGCCACACTCGTGTCCCTCAGGAGATAAGGGACCGCCGACTATCCAGGCGCCAGGACAACCGTTTTCTGGCGGGTTGGGACAGCGAATTTGAGGTTGACAGTCATCCCAGCCACACACCCCCCAGAATCCATGCGGCGGACAGCAGCCACCATGTTCACCTCGACAATTTCCACTCGCCATACAACTGCAATCGGTTGGGTCACTAGGGTTAGTGGAGTAATACCATTTGCATCCATAAGGAAAGTCAGGCGCAGCTTGGGCTAAAATAATTTTTTCTCCCAAGACCTGTTTTTCGGCTGAAGCTAAAAGGGTTTTTATTTTTCCTTGAGCTTGAGTTGCTTCTTGAACCAGAGGAAGGAGAATTAGATTGATTGCTTGGCTGGCCTCGTAGAGTCTAGCTAAATGAGGGACTTTTTCAACTTGAGCATCGGGATTGAGAATTTCGAAAGAGTCTTTAATTCGAGCGCCTAAGTAGGGAATAATATAGCCGTGAGTATCCTCCCGAGAAAACATCGGGACAGCTACCCAAAGTTTTCCCCACTTGGTTTCCTTTTCCCACTTGCCTCGTTCTTTCGGATCTTCGGGGGGGAAATGACCCTTAAAGTCAGAGAGCAGGGCC
>CAZPFP010000001.1:0-4730 GCA_964585895.1 uncultured Gammaproteobacteria bacterium | reverse complement strand
ACTCGCCGTTGTATTCTACTAAATAATCATGAATTACTCCCTCTTGAATTGCAGAGGCTTTGCTTTTAATCGCCCGCTCAACCATGTCTTTTTTGTATTTATCTTGGAGACTTTGGGGAGCTAATTTTCTCCAAACACCGCCCTCTTCTATTAAACGGCGGCGTTCAACTGAATTGTTGAAATTATAGGGCGGGCGGTAATAATAACCGGTGCCCTCGAAATAATCAGCCAAATATTTCTGCTCATCTTCCTGTTCTTTTTTACCCACAAAAGGGATGGTCGTATCTGAGGGATCAACAGTAACAATACCGCCCCAGTCTTTTTCTAGCCAGGGATTGCCATCAGGTTCGGGGCACCAAAAATCAACATCGCCCCTTTGATAGGTCACTCGGTCGTGAACAGTAAAGGCAGTGGCGCAAGAAGGAGTTAAAAGGTCAGTGACGTTACAGGCGTCACAAGGAATCGGGCGAGAATCGGGATCACCGGGATTGGAAGGAGTGCAGGTAAGAGAGAAACCAGGAGGTAATAGAGAGCCGGGGACATTGAAATTGAAAATTAAATAATTAGTCACTTTCCAAACACAATTTTCTCCGTTTTCATCACACTCTCGGTAGATAAGGAATTGTTCCCCGGTATCATCATTCATTAAGAGAAAGGTAATCTGATCAAGATTAGGGAAAGCGCCAGGATTGGCTAAGATATAATCTTCAAGCGCTTGTGCAAAGAGAAGAGTATCTCTTAGTCTTTGATTAAAATCAGAATAGGCGCCGGGGGCTAAGCCTGCCTCAGAGATGATAAAGAATTTATTGGATAAATTAACACCCAAATTTCTCAAGAAATCCAATTCCCCCTGCCAAACCTTAATGAATTCGTTAACACTATTAGGTCCGTATTGACTGGGGGCATAAACATTGGAAACAATAAAATCTAGCCTATCAAGACAAGTTTGACATTCATTATAAAAGGCAGTCCAATAGTCACGATAGTTCATGTCTGTATAATTAAGTAGATCAAGAGGGGTGTTGCCAATAGGGATATTGATTTTGCCGGCGTCTCGAGCATCAAGTAAAGCTTGAATTACCTGAGCGTCTCTGGCAGGATTAAGCGAGCCTGCTTCTTTGTATCGGTTCCATTCGTTCCAAGCTTGAAGCTGACCAATTTTCAGATAACTAAAAGCAGTTATCCAATCTTGCAGCTCTGGAGAATTAGGATTAACAAAACCCCAGGGTCGCCAGGTCGGATTGAAATTTAGCTCTTTGAGGTCTTTTTGAACTTGGACGAGTAATTCTGGTCTTTGGACTAAAACCGGAGTAATAAGGATGGTGATAGGAATTGGCCCTGAGCAATTAGTGTTTTTGGCAATAAATTCAAGATTTTTGCGGTCAAAATTGGCAACGATGTTGGTGCCAACCGGAGAACAAGGCGCGGCTAGAACGAACGAAGGCGTAGAAGAATAAAAAAAGAAAAGAATAAAAAAGACAAGAATCGCGGGCAGCAATTTTTTCATCTTAGGGAGCGCTAGGGAATTCGAATTGGGTAATATCAACGCCAGTAAATTCTTTAATAAAGCGAAGAATAACGTACGCGCCGATAATCAAAACCAATCCCAGAATAGCGTAGGTGATCGTGTTCCTGGCTGATTCAGCCGCTTTAGGATCTCCTCCGGCGGTCATCCATTTAAAGCCGCCGATAATAAGCATGATAAAAACAGCGATACCGGCAAGACGAATGGCAATATTGAGGAAGTTTTCGAGGATTGTTTCAAGATATTGAATAGTGACAACATCTACTTCCTCAACATAGGGTTGGGCGGCAAAGATTTGCTTAATCATCAATTTTCACTTTACAACACCAAAACACCTACCGTCAAGGGTAGATGTTCGAACACTTTAGTGATTTAAACTACCTTGTTTTTAGTCTCCGATAGTGGGAATCGTCAAAGTTAAAATCTCGATTCCAAAGAAAGTTTCGATTAATTTAATGATTGCCCAGGCGGCGAAAACAATGACTAATCCAATTAAAGCCGCGGTGATGGTGCTTTGGGCCTTAGCCGTTCCTTCTTTGTCTCCCCCTGAGGTAATCCATCGGATGCCACCAATAATCAGGAAAACAAAAGAAATCAGGGCAGCGACGACTAGAATCATTCGGACGCCCGCGGAAACAATTCCCGGAATTGTGATATTTCCTAAATTGGCAAACTGTCCACCTGGAAGAATACTGATTGGTTCTTGCGCGAAAACCGGAGCAACCATCAAATAACTAGCCAGATTTTTCAGTTTTTCCATTTTCTCACCCCCTTTCCTATTAACAATTATAATGATAAAACTTTGACTTTCAATTTGTCAATTTACAATGGGCAGTCGCTATTCCAGGTGCATTTGTCAGACCCTTCACCAGGCACATAAACGCATTGGTTTCCAACACAGTCTTTATGAGTTGCTGTCTGAGTGCTGCAACTTTTACCTGATTGGCAATACCCGTTAGGAATACTGCAGTGTTGGCCTGGAGGACAATCAGCCGTTGAGGTGCAACAGGCAGGATTACACCCCCCGGCAATATCGCACTTATTGAGATTATCGCAGGTTTGACCTGAATTGCCATTTTCGTCTGTGCAGCGACCAGCGGAAGTTCCACCATCGTTGCCACCAGGAATTTGAAAAACAGTAGGAAAACCAAAGGCTCCCATAAGAAATCCAGAAATCACCCAGGCTAAAAGGACAATGAGAAGACCAATTAGAGCGGCCATAATTTTGTTTCTGGCGCCAGTCTTTTTTTCTTTATCATCTCCAGAGGTTATCCATTGGATTGCTCCTATGAGAAAAATAATCAAGCCAATCACCACGGCGATGATTAAGAGGATTGTCCAGATACTGGGAAAGAATTGGCCCATTGAGGTGATGGAAAAAGCGGTTAAATATTGACCAATATTACTGATAGGTAATTCCATGGTTTTAAAAAGGCTTACTCTAAACAGTCGGCCAGATGATAATCAAATCTTTTAGGAAGCCGACGTTTAAAACATGGGCGATAAGGTTAATGATGGCATAGGTTGAAGCGAGGACAACAAAGCCAATGATAGCCGAAGTCAATCTTCCTTGAGCTGAAGACATGGCGTCTTTATTGCCGCCCGCCATCATCCATTGAATTCCGGAGATAATGATCATAATAATAAGAATTAAGCCACCAACCAGGAAAGCCAGATTGAGAATTTTACCGATAAGTTCGGCAATTAATTCTGCTCCTCCTTTTCCCCAAGTGTGGGGAAGAACGGGATTATAAATCCCCCCTTTTGGTGGGACTTCTCCGTTGGTAAGGAGAGTACTTAAAAAATTCATCAGTTTTTATCCTCCCGGGCCTAAGGTTGTAATGATATCTTGAGGGTTTAAAATATTAAAGCCTAAAAGAGCGCCGATAAGAGAAATAAGAGCATAGGCGCTAACAACAACCACTAAACCAATTAGAGCTGAGGTGATTTTTGAAGTTGCCTCACCTATTTTTTTCGAGTCGCCCCCAGCCGTTAAGAAACTAAAACCGCCGGCAACAAACATAAAAACGAACCAGATACCGGCGATAATGGTCATGATACCAATAATATTGGAGATAATTTGAGTGAAATAACCGACCGCTGTTCCAACGTCGCCGATTGTGCCAAGATGCCCAAACGGGCCAAAACCCTTTGTGCCGCCAATTGCATCAAGAGGAACATCAGCTAAAAGTTTTTCTTTCATGGTTTTAATTATACCTCGCTTCGCTCGGATAATTCTCTTCTGAATTATGGCGTTCCCGGACCATAGATTGTAGGTTTTAAAATAGCGGTGGGATTGCCAAATAAGAGAAAGCCAAAAATGGCTGCTAAAACAAAAGAACTAACAATAAACAAAAGTCCTATCATTGACTGCCAAATCTTTGCCCAAGCGGCACCCATTTTTTTCGGGTCGTCCCCCGCACTTAGAAAACCATAGCCAGCAAGAATAAGATTAAAGAAAGCAAAAAGACCACCAACAACAATTAGAAGTCGGATGATATTATTTAAAAAACCGACTAGCCCTTTACCTTCTTCAGCGAATCCTCCATAACCGCCTGCTAGTGGGTTTTGAATTGCGCCGAAAATTTCCAAAATCATCGTCCGCCTCCGCTCAGGATATCAATTCCAGTTAAGACTTGAATTATCTGTATTATCCAATAACTGGCAAAGATTATCAAGAAGCCAATTAAAGCCGCGGTGATAGCCTGCTTGCCCTTGCCCGCCCCTTCCGGATTTTCTTGTCCAGTGCTGGTAAGGAACATTAAACCGCCACCAATCAAAAGAAAAAACAAGATGATACCCGCCAGAAGATAAATATTAGGCAGGATATTGGAGACAATGTCCCCGAGCGTTCCCAAACTGCTCACCCCGACCCCTGGTTTAATTTCCAGTGTCTCACCAATATCAAAAGCCAGTTTCTGCATCAAATCCAGTCTAGCAATCTCAAGACTGAGTGTCAACTTTTGCCGAACGAGGGGAAAAGTGTTAAACTAGCGACTCAACTTATAGATGGAAACCAAAAGCTATCTTAAAGACTATATTGAAAAGACGAAGCCTCTTCTGGATTCTTTTTTTAAGAATAAAGAGAAAGAGGCGGTCAAGATTTCGCCTATTACCGCCGAAATAATCCGGGTTTATCGGAGTTTTATGGGAGGGAAGAATATTCGGGGAGCTTTAACTAAACTAGGGTATGAGTGTTATGGCG